>JAKQBR010000336.1 GCA_029574005.1 Deltaproteobacteria bacterium
ATGACCAACGCCAGTATGCACAACAAACTGTCGGCTCCTAACGGAGACCACGCATATGAAACTTCTCTCCATTACTGGCTTATCCCTAATACCCTAAAATCAAAACCTCCCGGTCTCTCAAGGGAGATTTACATATGAAAACATGGACATCTTTTTGAACTGTCCGTCACTGTAATCCCAGCGGCGGTTACAGATATTCTTGGGGTCCATGGTCTGCTTCAGGGCCGTATTCAGGCTCATGAGATGATTGAATTCCGGCTTGGCCAAAGGCAGGAGCGTGTCCAATCCCGGCCATCCCTTAATCATGCCCGCCAGACCTCCGGCGAATATGCACCCATTCCCCAGGCCCGCGGCCAGGGCCCGGAAATATCCCATATAGGCGCGCAGAAAATCGTCCTTGTCGTCTTGGTGCGTGTACAGGTCGAATTCCAGATAGGCCATGCGGCCCATGTGATAGGGCTGAAAATAGGCGCTGGCGTCGTCCGGCCGGAAGATGCCTTCGGCGGTGCCCATCTGGTCCGTGACCACCCGGCGCATCTCCTTTTCAATGTCATAGAAATTATCGAGGGTATTGACGAGCGCCCCGATGATGAAGCTGCCGCGCACGCGCTGCACGCGCACGGTCTCGCGGAAGTACTTGTTCCAGCGGTCCAGATGCAGCTTGCCGCCCACCATCTCCACCATCATCTCAGGTTCGATAAAGAAGAACTTATCGCTTACCTCCTGGACCTGCGCTCGGGCATAGTCCACCTTTATGCGGGCCTCTTCCTCGGTTACGCCGCCGAAGTGCGCCATGATATTGTTGCGCGGCACCGCATCCACGAAGGCCTCGGTCTCCTTGTTATGGTCGCCCATGAAGATGCCGTAGAAGGTATTTTGCAGATGGGCAATCTCGCGGGCCTGGTTGTCCCTCGCTATCCGGTGCAGGGCCTCGATCAGGTCCTTGAGGTCGTCTTCCGCGTAGGCCGGATAGAACTCTATATCCACGGGCGTCTCGCTGTACACGCGGATAGTCATTTCGCTCACGAAACCCATGGTGCCCCAGGTGTAACGGAGCATATTGGACATATCCGGGCCGAACCCCGCATGGTGCGCCGGGTCCATGCCATGCGCGCGCGGGCCTACCTCCATAACCTCGCCCGAGGGCATCACGATTTGGGCCTCGATGACGTTGTCCATGCCGAAGCCGTACTTGCAGGCCATGAGGTTGATGTTGCAGAAGAGGTGATTGGACAGGACCGAAACCGTGGCCGGGGCCGAAGGGTTGGTCACGCGCAGGCCCAGCTTCTGGGCCTCTGCTTGCAGCATGCAGTAGTTCACGCCGGGCTGGATTGTGGCATACATATTGTCCTTGTCGATAGCGATGATTTTGTCCATGCGCCGGGCATCCATGACGATACCGCCATAGAGCGGTATGGCGACACCGAAGGTATTGCAACCCGTGCTGTAGGGCATGACGTCGATCAGGTATTCATTGGCGATCTTGAAGATCGTGACCACGTCCTCGGTGCTGCCGGGCAGGACGATAATGTCCGGATACATGCAGTGCTTGAAGCTCTGGTCGCGGGCATAGCCGCAGGTTACGGCATCGTCAGCCGAGACCCATTCCTCGCCGATGGCCTCTTTGAGCAGCTTAACGGCCTTCTCCACGTTCTCGGGCAGGTTGTGCGTGGGATTGGCCTCCATCTGCTTGGGGCGCCTGAGCACGCGCCGGTTGTCCATGTCCTTTAAGAATACACTCTTGGGCAATGCTTGCGGTCGCTTCATTACTTACCTCCCACACTCTCATCCAACAAAGTCAGGATGTTCTCCACCTTGACCTTTGACTTGCGGCCATCTATGCCGCCCTGCAGCATCTCCTCGCACCAGGGGCAGGACGTCACCAGGGTGTCGATTTCGCAGAACTCGGCCTCGAAGATGCGCTCCTTGGCCACATCCAGGCCGAATTCCGGATAGGTCATCCCGGCCATACCGCCGTTTCCGCAGCAGAGCGCATTGCCCTTGTTGCGTTCGAGTTCGACGCGCTTCAAGCCCGGGATGGCGTCCAGAATGGCTCTCGGCTCGTCATAGACCTTAAGCCTGCGGCCTAGACGGCAGGGGTCATGCCAGGCCACGGTGGCCTTGGACTTCTTTGAGGCCTTGAGCTTGCCATCCTCAAGGGCCGCACTGATGTACTGCGTGATATGCCGCGGCTTGACCTCCATGAAGGAGGCGTATTCCTCGGTCATGACCGACGCGCAGTGCGAACAGAGCGTGATCACCTCTTGGGCGCCGGTGGCATCGATCCGCTTGATGTTCTCGGTCGCGAAGGCCTCGAAGAAGTCGCGGTCTCCCAGCTCCAGCAGCGGCGCGCCGCAGCAGAGCTCCTTGGAGCCTAAAACACCTACGTCCGTGCCGGCCTTCTTGAGCAGGTTAACCGCGGCATGAAGCGTGTCCTTCATCGCGGGCTTGAAGGCGTACTGGCAGCCGATAAAGAGCAGGGTCTCGCATTTGTCCTTGGATGCGTCCTTGATGTCCAGCTCCTTGATGAGCTTGTCGCGCTCGGCCTGGGGTTTGCCCAGGAGGTTGTCGCTCTCCTCCAGGTTCTTAAGGAATGGCTCGTGCTCGGGCAGGAGCCCCCAGCCCTCGGCCACGGCCTTCTCTCTGAGGAGCTCGATCACGCGCAAGGGCCAGATCTGCTTGACCGGGTAGCACTGCTCCTGGCAGCTGCCGCACTCCATGCAGGTATACAGCGCATGCTTGTACTGCGGGGTCACCTCGATCTCCTTGAGGTTGAGTGCGCGGGCCAGCTCCATGCGTCCCGAGGCATAGTAGGCCTCAAAGCGGAAGCGCGAGCCCGAGGGGCAGTTGCGGAAGAACCGGGCGTGGTTCACTTCCTGCACATGGTTGCCATGACAGATCTTGCACTTGCTGCACAGCGCATAGTCTTCGCGATACTGCGAGAGAAGTTCGCGGGTCTTGGTCAGATTCGCCTTCATTTAGATACCCTCCATCAGCTGTCCGGGATTCAGCATGTTGTCCGGATCCAACATTGTCTTGAAATTTCTCACCATCTCCACGGTCATTGGATTGGTCTGGGCATAGACCATCTGGGCCAGTTTGCCGTTGCCCCGGTCGATCAGGGCCTTCCCCGCCAATACCTTGGCATAGGCATCCAACCGGGCCTGTTCGGCCTGGGCCGCGTCATTCTGATCGTGATGGATATCAAGCTCACAGAAGAAAGACCCGCCGTAATATACCGGGATGAAACCCTTGCCTACGCACATGCCCTTGAGCGCGCCCGAGGCGGCGTCGAACAGGGAGGGAACCTTGCTGGCGAAGGAATAGTACTTCACGGCCTCGATCCGTCCTTTAACCTTGGCACGGTCCAGGAGGTACCACGGGTGTCCCAGAGTCTGGCCCAAGGTGCTGACAACATCCTTGCCCAGGGCTTTGGCGCTTAAGTCTTTTGCGAGCGCGGCCACCTGGCCGGCCTGGTTATCCACCAGCTTCTTATGCTGCTCGATGGACATGAGCACGGTCCAACCACCCAGATCCAGTGATTTGACGGTTAAAGACGTCCACCAGGTATCGTCGCCGCCCGCTATCTCGAAGCAGTGCTCGTTGCGGCTGACCCTATAGCTGAATTCCAGGGCGTCTTCGAGTTTCTTGAAGTTGTACGCGAAGACCTGGCGCTCACTCTTGCGCGGATAGATATACACGATCCCGAAGACCGGTATGCCGTAGATGTCCTCGGACCCGCCGAAGATGAGCGAGAGCTGCGGGCCCTGGTCTTCACGGAAGTTTGCGCCGTTCTCGACCAGCTGCTGCGTGCCGCTGACCCACTTCTGCCCGCTGGGCATCACGGCATGGAAGATAGAAAGGTTGGGTTGCCGGTAGTTGACCGAACCAACCAGACAGTCCCGCTCCAGGTATGAGCGCACCACGTAGGGGCTCTCGGCGCTGGCCGGCATGAGCAGGGTGAGATCCTGTTTGGCCAGCTCCTTCTCCAGCTGCTCGAAGGTGACGCCTGCCCCGATATGGGCCATCAGATTGCGGTCATTGATCAGGGTGATCTCATTCAAGTTCACCGGATCGATCAGGATGCCGTTCTGGCCTTCAAGCGCCTCGGGAAAGATGTTCCCGCGCACCGAAAAGACCTTCTGGCCGTGCTCGCGTGCCACATTGACGATGGCCGCCACATCATCGGCCGCTTCGGGCATGACCCGGATAAGATCGGCCGTTCTTCCATCTGCCTGGGCGTATACGTCCAGGGCGCGCGGACCGGTCACGATATTGCCGCTGCCGACAATATGGGTCAGATCCTGCATGAGCGCATTACCAACTACACCGACTGACATTCGCATTCCTCCTTTACATGGTATAGTACACAGGGTCTGCATCCCCCTGCATCCTTGCCTGATTCGTGGACCCAGCACGCCTCAGAGCATGTTTTAGCTGCTGCGGTCCGCTCAGGGCGAACGACTCCTGTTCCCAGACGGTTGGGAGTAAAAAGAAGCCGTTTGACCGACCTTAGGCTATGAGGTCTTGTGCCAATTGTTCATCAGGATGCTCGACATGAGGATCCCGCTCATCATGACCAGAGGCACGCCGCCACCCGGATTGGTGCATTGTCCGGTCAGGTAGAGATTGTCGACCAGCCGGGACCGAAAACTCGGCCGGAAGGGACCCATGTTGGTACCGTTCATCTCCAGGCCGAAAAAGGCCCCTTCGGGCACATTCAACTCCTGCTCCAGGCGCGTGGGCGGAACGGATTCGATGCGTTCGATCTTGGTGGTGAGCCCGGGGAATGACCGCCGCTCCAGGGAATAGGCCAGTTCCCAGGCCCAGTCCGTGGCGATCTCTTCCCAATGGTAGTACTTGAGCTTGTACGGCGCGATATAGATGGCGGAAAGCGTGTCCTTGCCCTGAGGCGCCAGGTCTTCGTCGTCGAAACTGGGCACCGAGACCATCATGGGACCGTCATCGGCGCGATAGAGCAACCCGCGGTCGTAGAACTCCCACCACAGGTCGTCGAACTTGCGGCGCTGGTTCAAGAGGATGGTGAAATGCGCCTTGGCGCCGAGCTTTTCCTTCAGGTTGAGGTAGAAGGTCGGGGCTGGGATGGAACAGGGCTGGCGCTTGACCGTCTTGACCGCCCAGGACGGTAAATTAGCGGCTCCCACCAGGCCCAGATACGTGACACGGGAATGGGCGTTCGAGATCACGACCGTGGATTCGATGATTTCGCCCGTGGCCATCTCCACGCCCGTGGCCTTGCCGTTTTTCAGGATGATACGCTTGACCGGCGCATTGAGCCTGACCTCGGCGCCGAACTCTTCACAGATACGCGCCATGGCCTGGGGGATCGCGATCATGCCGCCCTTGGGGTAATAGTACCCATCATGGCTGCAATAGGGCATGAAGGATAACAAACCATTAGCGCGATGAGCCGGCAGGGCCGCATAGAGGTTCTCCCAGCCGAAGATGAGCTGCAGCCTCTCATCCTTGAAATACCCCTTGACGAGCTTGTCCATGTTCCGAGAGGCCATGCGCGCGATGACGGGCATGGCGGGCAGCATCTCTTTGGTGGACATCATGCGCAGGGCGGTTTTGATGCTGAAAACATCCTTCAAGGGCGGCATGGGTCTTGAAAATGCCGCCCGCTGGTGATCCATGATCTTTTTGACGTCTCTGCAATAGCGCCAATAGCCGTCCACATCCGCGGGGTTGATCCGGCGCACTACCTCGGACATGGCATCGAAGTCACGCGGCAGGATATAGCGTTCGCCGCCTTCGAGCACGATATCATAGACCGGGTCTATGAGCTTGAATTCGAGGTAATCCTCGATGCGTCTATCCACCAGCTCGAAGTAGTTGTTATACAGGTCTTTCAGGATGACGAACACCGCCCCCACCTCGGGTCTGAAGCCTCCGAAATCAAAGTTGGAGCAACAGCCTCCCACCCGGTCTAATGCCTCGAGCACCAGGACCTTGAGGCCCTGTTTGGCAAGCAGGCTGGCGCCGGTGAGACCGCCGATGCCGGCACCGATAACAACCGCATCATAACGGGAATTCATGGACATGGAACGACCTCCCCTTATCGAAAGCGCGATTTATCTATACCAATACCCGTCGAGGCAGTTCATTGAGTTCGAACAGGGCCTTCGTGATCCGTCGTTTTTCTTCTTCCGTCAAACCAAGACCCTTCATGAAACCGATCGCCATTCCAGCCACGCATACCAGCAGTAGAGTTTTTTTTGCATTTGCGGCAATGAGTGGAATCATTACAATAACCCCCTCTCACGATAGCATTCAAAGAAGATTGCATTGAAATCTATGTTGAAATTTTATAATTTGTATATATACAAGTAACCGCCGGCTGTCAAGCATCAACTTGTAACCATACAAATGATTTTTTGAAACTCATGTTATTGAAAAACCAAACCGTTGAAGATCGATCTGAGTTTCAAGGCATTGTTGATTAGGGAGAAAGAAACCCCAGCCTGATGAGATGACGGCATCGGCCAGGCTTGGCTATTTTTTTATGGCTCGCAGGATGACATCAATGGCCTCTAAGGCCTCTTCCTCGGAAAGGGATTGGGGTACTTCAAGCATGGTGCCGATACTGAATGCCGTAGCAAAAGAAATGAATATCCAAGCAATAACACGGACATTGAGATCCTTTTGAAAGAGTCCCTGATCCATGCCTTCGCGTACGATCTCTTCCGAGACATGGAGCAAGCTTGAGAATATGCCTTGCACCTCTTCACGCATGTTCTCGGTAGGCGGAGCGCAAAGGTATTCCACCATCAGCCGTGACTGCCGGGGATCTGCTATGGTCATCTCATGGAACATTCGGGCGGCTTCATGGATGTATGCTTCAATATCCTTCTTATCTGGGGAAATCGTGGTTCTGAGAATAATTTCATTGATGATCGACGAAAGGGTCGCCAAAAGGATTTCGCGCTTGTTTTTAAAGTGGTGGTACAGAGCCTGTTGGCTTATACCGAGGGCCTTGGCAATTCTGAGGCTCGAAGCCCAGGCGAGTCCATTTTCGAGAATAAGCTCCTTAGTGGCCTCGATAATCTGCGCACGACGCTCTTCAGGCTTGAAACGACGCTTCTTCTTCGCAACCGGGGTTTTCATAATAAGCTTTCATTAGCATTAATTAGGTCCAGATGTATAGCGCCCTCTGCACGCATGGGCATGATCATCGACACGGTCCACCATGGTATCATCAAGGCGTACGGATGTTGATTTCTTACCTGCCTTCAGGCTAAGCCTGCACGCACGCAGAGCACGGTCGCGTCGGCTGCACCCTTGTCTGTGGAAAATGGAATGACCACGGAGACCTCTATGGCCGTCTTCCTGAGACCTTACCACCCGCAGGGCCGCCTGCCATACATGGCGACGGCGGCGGTTTGGGGCCAAACCGATTCTTAATCGACCTTTTTAAACATCCTGCCTTTGGCGCCGCATACCGGACACGTTTCGGGCGCATCCTTTTCCGAGGTGTATCCGCATACCGGGCAGACATAGTAGCTGTAGGCCTCCTGCGCGCCATCAAGCGCATCGAGCATCCGCTGATACAGCCCGGCATGGATCTTCTCCACCTCGTTGGCAAAATGGAAGGAACGCTCCGCCTCCTTGTTGGCTTCAGCCTTGGCGGCTTCGATCATGCCCGGATACATGCTCTTGAACTCGTGCGTCTCTCCGGCTATGGCCTCCTCCAGGTTTTCCCTGGTGGATCGAATGCCCTTCAAGGCCCGCAGATGGGCATGGGCATGCACCGTTTCCGCCTCGGCCGCGGCCCTAAACAGTCTGGCCGCCTGCGGGAATCCTTCCTGATCGGCCTTGAGCGCAAAGGCCAGGTATTTGCGGTTTGCCTGCGATTCCCCGGCAAACGCCTCTTTCAATGCATCCTCTGATTTGGACATGATGGCCTCCCTGAATTGTTTAGCAATGATTCTCTTTTGGAAAAGGCGCCGCATGTCAAGCAAAAGTTCGGCTGGTGCGGTTGATCGTGCATGCGACCAGATTCATCAAAACCGCACGGCATCTGCTCCGGCCTGTCTGAAATTACCGGTTGCCGGACAAGCCCTCCTGGCTTTGGGTACGGCCCCAGCTTGCTATGACCCGATCTCCAGTAAAGAGCGCACCAGGTTAAGGCATGAGAACTGGCCGTCGGTGAGCTGGGCAAAGGGGTGTTCTCCGCCGAAGAGGACGGTGACAATGCCTTCGGTGTCATGCCCCGATTGCCGCAAGGCCGTTGCCTGGCGGGCCAGCCCCGAAAGGTAGTCGATACATTCCTGAAGGGCGCTACGGCCGTCCTCCACGATCTTTCCCACGGCCGTAAGGAGCACCAGACGGTCACCGGCGGCCGAAAGGATATCACGCATGGATTGCATGATCTGTGCGATGTTCTCCTCGGGACGGATAAACTTCGGCTGCGCGCGGGCAAAAAGATCGCCGCTCAAGCACCACCCGAGCGAGGTTTCCATGAGGCAGACATGTCCTTGGCAATGGCCGGGGGTGTCCATGACCCGGAAGGCGTGGCGGGATGTTGTTATGACGCGCGGGATGGGCGAGGCTGAGCTTGCGATCGGATACCCCCAGGCGATCTCCTGGTAGGGATAGAGCTTGAAGCCCTGCTCGATGAAGGGGATGGAATCCGGATGGGCGTAGAGCTCCACGCCGTAGCGGCGCTTGATCTCGTGGTTCCCGCCTATATGGTCTTCGTGGTAGTGGGTGTTTACGACCCGGCGTACGCCCGCGCCCTTTAGAAAATCGCAGAGCTCATGCGCGGTATGGCTGCACCCGGTGTCGATCAGCAGGTCGTCCACCAGGTAGGCCGCCACCCAATAGACAGGCTTGCCGTTCAGCTCCCGGCTCATGCGGATCTGCGTGATCCCGGCGTAGTCTTGTGTTTCAAGCATGCAACCATCGGTATGCCCGACACCCTGGGGTGAGGTCAACCCCCTTTTGCCGTGGAGTGTAGCCCCCTACTGCGCGATGATCACCGGTTCCAGGAGCACCACCAGCTCGACGGTCTCCACGCCTTTGGTCTCCTGCCGGAACAGATAGCCGAGATACGGGATATCGCCGAAGATGGGGACGCGCTTGTTCTCGGTGGTGATGTTCTTGCTGATGAGGCCGCCTAAGACGATGATGTCGCCGCTGGGCACCCGTATCTGCGTGGAGGCCTCCTCAAGGCTCACGGTTGGCAGCGAGTAGACGTCCTTTTCAATGGTGCGCTCCTCGATCTTGACCAGCTTGCTCTTGATGGGGGTGATACTCAGGTTGACCGCGTTCTTGTCAAGATCGATGTTGGGCACCACGCCCAGCATGATGCCGTCAAAGATGGAACCGAGCGTCACCTCCGGGGTGATGATCTGGGTATCGCCGTCGCCGGTGGTGGTGGTAAGCTTGATCTCCTGGATATACGAGGTGCTCGTCCCGACGCTGATCAGGGCCGGCTGTCCGTTGGTGACCCGGATGCGGGGGTTGGACAGCACCTTGATGTCCCCGAACTCGGCCAGGGCGTTCAGGGCCGCGTCGAAGCCATGCTCCGTCGAGCTTGCGGCGATCTGCAGGGCCGGGACCAGGTTATCGGTGGCCAGGGACAGGGTCTGCTGAATGGGATTGAAGTCGTAGCCGCGGATGGAGGTATGAATGCTGGTCCAGTCGATACCGTACTTGCTCTCGTCCCGTAAGGTGACTTCAATGATCTTGGCCGTGATCATGACCTGCGAGTTATAGAAGGCCTTGATGGTCTTGATGTAGCTTTCGATGCGCTCGATGGCGGGCCGCATATCGTTGATCTCCAGCACCCCCAGGGCCCGGTTGATGGAATAGGTGCCGTGCCTGGTCTTAACGGACTTCACGACCTCGTCGATCTGGGTATAGATATCGCTGGTCGTGGTCGGGATCGACGAACTGATCGAGAAGGCCCCGCTCAAGGGGCCCTGGTTGCCGGACGAGGAACCGCCCGAAGCGCCGGAGCCGCCGCCGGTGTCCGAGGTGCCGCCCAGAACGTCTCCGCCGACCGACATGGAGGTCTGCTTATGGGTGGCCAGGAAGTTGAGGTGATAGGTGCGGGTCTCCGTACCCTTCACATACAGGGTGTTGCCGTTTACCTGGGTGAAGATGTGCAGGGCGTTGTTGAGGTTGTCCAGGGCCTGCGCCAGAGGCGTGCGGTTGAAGGCGATCGAAACGGGTGGTAGCTCGATCTGCCCGGACGATACGGCGGCCGACTGTACGGCCGGGGCTTGTACGGCGGCTGGCGCTGTTTTGGCATCGACCGGGACCGGCGCATCGGCCGTCCTTGCGGGAAGTGCGCTGGTCAACCGCGAATCGATGACCAGGTCCATGCCGGCCTTGGCCGCGATGGCGGCGTAGAGGTCTTTAAATACGGCGTTGTAGGCCGTCAGCGTAATGGTCTTGCCGTCCAGGGGCGAACGGAGCGGTTTTTCGATGGGCGCCGCCGGTGCTATGGCGGACGGTCGCGGCTTGATCGGGACGGCCTTGGCCTTTTCCTGTTCAAGCGAAAAGTCCTCTTGTTTCATCAGCCTGTCCGTGGCGCAGCCGCACTGCAGGATAACGCCGATGACTGCAATCAACACCCATTTAATAAGGTTTGACATGATAGGTCTCCCTGGTCCCGTCGTTGTATTGTATGGTAACGCGGTCCCGGGCGATGGACAGCACCCGGAAGCGCTCGGTGGCATCGCCTGTGCGCATTTTTCTGCCGTCGACGATGCAAAAGCTCTGTTCGCCGTCCTGCACGATCATGGTGACACAGACCGGCTCCATCATCGGTTGGGGCGTCGCAGCGACGGCCGGTTCAGGGGTGGCCATGGCGTCCTCCGGCACCTTCCACTCATGGCGGAAGACGTCCCTGACGAGGGTGAGCGGCGTATGGCGGGGGGGCTGCGTGGTCACCATGCTCAGGTGATCGATGGTGTTGAGGAAATCCGGTCTGGACGGGGCGCGCGGCACGGGCCTGGGTATGATGACCGAGGCAAGCGCGCAGATCAGGCATGCTACGAGCGGCGGGAGAAAGAGGATGACGATGCGGCGGTCGATCTTCACGGCTGCGCTGCCCCTCCCAGCTTGAAGCCCTTGATCCTGACCGTGAGGCCTTCGACCGTACTCTCAATCATGGCCTGCTCCAGAAAGATGATCATGCCGGAGTAGCTCTTGGCGATCTCGTCCATCAAAACGCCCAGATCGTTGTTGGTGAGCTCGATCTCGTAGTCGAGGTTGATGTCTGCCTCCCGGGAGAGGAATTTCAGTTGCGAGCTCTGGTTCTTGATGGCGGAGATCTTGTTGCGGTATTCCCTGAATTGATGGGACTCGCCGCGGACCGCCGACAGTCTGGCGCGATTCTGACGAAGCTCGCCGGAGCTCACCTGAAAGAGGATGAAGGACGCGGACAGCAGCACCACGCCGACGATGCCCGCGATGACGGCCATCCGATAGCGTCTCATAGCCGCACCTTGCACTTCAGGCTGAACACGGCCTGGTCCTGCTTATGGCTGAAAGCGGCGCTGTCAACGGGATAGACGCCTTGCATGTTGGAGATCAGGGTCGAAAAGATCTCCTTTGAGCGCGGATAGGCGCTGTTGATGATGCCATCGATCTCCAGGTGGAAATAATCGACCTGGGCGGTGCGGTTCTCGACGCCCTCTTCCGCCGGCTCGACCCGAGCCGCCGGCTCACCCTCAGAAGCCGCGGGCCGCTTGAGCTCGATCTTGGTCAGAAAGACCAGCGCGGGCGTGCGGCGCGAGACGGCATCGACGATGGCGGGCAGCCGCGGCTCGCGCTGAAACTGCTGGTAGGCCTGCATGATGCTGTTGAAGTCCGTGAGGTTCAGGTCACGGCTGAGCTGCGTATAGTCCTGCTCGATGAGCTTGAGCATCTCGGCATTGCGGTAGTTGGCGTTTTTGAGCTCTTTCCTGATGCCGCTTAAGGCCATGAAATTGCTGCCGGCGATGATGAAGAGCACCAAGGCCGCGCAGGCCATGGCCAGTGAGACGGCGGTTGAGACCCTGGCATACGTGCTCAGGCGCTTGACCACGCGCAGCCTGTCGGGAGTGAAATCGTAGCGGGTCTGCAGGATGGTGCCGAGCAGGACCGGATAGGTAAGATCCGGGTTGTCTTTTGTGCACAAGGGAAACGGCTCGGTATCGAGGGCCAGCTCGGAAAGGCTTTCCTGGTTGATGGTCCCCTTTCCGAGGGTGTACACCTTGGCGACATCCTGCCGGTAGGAGTTCTTGAGCAGCGATATGGACTCATGGACACCGGAAACCGTGTCGAGCAGGGGGTCGAAGGACTCGGCGCTGTTGATGGTGGTCAGGTGATAGATGATGCCGTCTTTGGCGGCGATGATGCGGATGAAACGGTTGTCCTCATAGACCAGGACCGTCATTTCATGCCCCAGGCTCCCCATGGCGGCGGCCAAGGCGGCCTCAACGGGACAGAACATGTCCACGATGGCGTTATCCGGATCCACCTGCTCGATGAAGGTGTCCAGCTCGGTTACGGGAATAACCAGATACGAGTAGCTGCCGCGCGCCGCATCGATATCGTTCAGCTTGGCATACGCAATGCGGTAATCGTCCTTGAAGAGCCGGATCTTGTCCACCGCGGCGCGGATATGGGCCTGCGTGGCCTCGGCCGAAACGCTCGAAAAATCTCCGATATCGGCATAGATATTCTGGGGCGCGAAACACAGCGACAGGCTCTGCCCCTTGCGGGAAAATGTCCGCAGACCGTCAGAATCGAGTGCCTGCGCCTGGCCTAAGACTGCGGAGGCCACTGCGCCCGTGTGCGGCGCCAAGACGTGCCCGCTATCGCCCAGGAGGACGACATGTCCCTTGCGCGCCCTGGTCTGCGGGCGGGCAAATCTTTCCCACATGATTCGCTTCATGCTGATGCCTCTTGTCGCATATGGGGTATTTTTCGGAAATTGTCAGACGTTTCTTTACGTTATTTCAGGTCATGCCAGAAGATCTGTTTTTAGGGCGTCGGGGGTTACGGCGTAAGTTTTACGCACAGCCCGTAGAGGTGGGCGATCTCCACGGTCTCGAGGGTGTCGTCATAGGTGCTGGTAATGGCCTGGGTGGGGGACGCGAAGCGGTTGTTGTCGTTGATATCGACCCTGCCGTTATTGTTATCGTCGCTGGGAATATTGACCCGCAGGTTCTCGCCCGAGCTGATCACGACAAAGGCCGACTTGATGTTGGAGGCTGCGCTGACGTAGTTGCAGTACAGGTCAGGGGTGGTCGTGCCGTTGAGCAGATTCTCCAGGTTCGATCTGAGCTGGGTGAGCGAGGACGCGGCGCTGGTGGCCAGGTGAGATTCCACGGCGTAGTAGAGGGTCCGTGCATAGGGATCGACCCCCCTGATGCCCAACGTCGCCCAGGGCAGGTAGCCGTTCAGCCTGCCCGCGGTCTGTATGCCGTTCGTGGTGGCCGCGGCGTAGGGAAGTTTTCCGTTGGCCAGGGCATAGCCGATGATGGCGGTCTTGGTTTCGCCTACCAAGAGCCGTGTCTCCTTGAATTTGTTCTGCTTGACCAGCATGGGCAGCATCTGGGCGCCCATGCCGATGAGCAGCCCCACAATGACCAGGGCGATCGATACCTCGACCAGCGTAAAGCCCGCACGGGCCGTCATTCTGCGGGCCGGGGGTGGATTGACGGCACGAGCCACGGCCATGCTAACCGCCTCCCAACTGTGACATGAGGTCGTACAACGGGGATATGAGCGAGACCACGATGAAGACGAACAGGCCGCCGGAGAGCACGATGACCAGGGGCTCGATCATCTTGCCGGTCAGCTCGACGAAGCGCGTCGTCTTCTCCTGGTAGGTCTCGGAGAGGTAGGCCAGTCTCTGGTCAAGGGTCCCGCTCTTTTCCCCCACGCTGATCATCTTCAGCGCCATGGAATCGAAGAACTGCGTCGAACGGAAGGAATCATACAGCGAATTGCCCGCCGAGGTCTCGGTCTGAACCATGCGGATCACGCGCTTGAGGAAGGGGTTCTTGAAGATGCCCGCCAGCACGTCCAGCGATTTGGTCAGGGTCAGGCCGGAACGCAGCATCAGCGAAAGGCTCGAAAAAAACAGGGTCAGGATGGACGACATCAGCAGCTCGCCGGCCACGGGGACCTTGAGCGCCATGCGCGTGAAAAAGAACCGCACCTTCTCGATACGGAGCAGGAAGATCAAGCCGGTCACGAGGGTGAGGAGGAAAAGGCAGATGCCGAACCAGTGTCCCTTCATGAATGCCACGAATTTCACCAGGTTCAGGGTGACATTCGGGAGCGTGACATTGATCTCCTTGAAGGTCGACACCAGACGCGGCAGGACATAGAAGAGCCAGAAGACCACGACGCAACCCATGGCGGAGGTGACAAAGGCGGGATAGATGAACGCCTTGGACACCTGGGAGATGATCGCATCCACCTTTCTCAGATAATCCGCCGTGTTCTTCAACGCCTCAGGGATGGTGCCGGTTTCCTCCCCGATGCTGCAGAAGAAGATGAGCATCTCCGGGAAGACGGATGGGTGCTGGGCGAAGGAGCTCGAAAGCGAGTTGCCCCGCGCGATCTGAACGATCACCTCTTCCAGGGCTGTCCTTAGGCGCTTGAGCTTGATGGTGTCCTTGAGCGTCTGCAGCGAATCCATGAGCGAGAGCCCGCTGCCGACCATGGATGACAGTGAATCGCAGAACTCTATGATCTCCGGGCGCTTTACCTTGGGCTCCAGGATGTTCCGCAGGTTGTCGAGCGCCGTGAAGGTGCGCTCCCGATAGCTGATCAGGACCATGTCCTGGGTATTGAGCATGTCCATCAGGTCGTGCAGGTTTTCAAAATCACCCTTGGCGGTGACGGTGCTGCCATCGTGCTTCAGGGCGCAGTAGGAGAGCAGCATCAGCGCAGCACCCTCAAGGCCTCGGCGAAACTGGTCTTGCCGGCCAGGATCTTGCGCACCCCATCGCCGCGCAGGGTCACCATGCCTTCTTCGATGGCCTTCTCCTTGATCTCGAAGGGGTGGGCGCCGGTGGATATCAGACGCTCGATGTCCTTGGAGACTACGAGCAGTTCCGCCACCATCAACCGCCCCAGGTAGCCGGTCTTGATGCAGCGCGGGCACCCGACGGCGGCATAGATCGTGGTGCCGGGCTGAATGCCGAAGACCTGGTGCTCCTGCTCGCCCGACTCGTAGGCCCTCTTGCAGTACGGGCACAGCGCCCGCACCAGTCGTTGCGCGATCACGCACAGGAGCGAGGAAGAGATCATGAAATCCTGCATGCCCAGGTCCTTGAGCCTGGGCACGGCACCGGAAGAGTCGTTGGCATGCACGGTGGACAGGACCAGATGCCCGGTCTGGGAGGCCCTCAACCCCATGGCGGCCGTGTCACCGTCGCGGATCTCGCCGATCAGGATCACATCCGGGTCCTGGCGCAGAAAGGCCCGCACCGCGCTGGAGAAGACATAGCCTGCCTTCTCGTTCACCTGGGTCTGGCGGATGAGCGGGAACTGATACTCGATGGGGTCCTCGACGGTCAGGATGTTCTTTTCGATGGCGCTGACCTCGCGCAGCGCCGCGTATAACGTGGTCGTCTTGCCCGAACCGGTGGGCCCGGCCACGAGGATCATGCCATAGGGCTTGTGGAGCAGCTCCTTGACGCGCAGGATGTCTTCCTCCTCGAAGCCCAGGTTGCGGATGCTGTAGGGCTCTTCCGTGGAGGCCAGGATGCGCATGACCATGTTTTCGCCGTGCGCCACCCGCAGCGTGGAGACGCGGATATCGAAGTTCTCGTTCAGGAAATCGAACGAGAGCCGGCCGTCCTGCGGCTTGCGCTGCTCCGAGATGTCCATGTCGGACTTGACCTTGATGGTGGAGATCACGCGCGGGTGAAGCTCGACCGGAAAGGTGTAGAACGGATAGAGGATGCCGTCGATGCGATAGTGGATCTGGGTGGTCTTGCTGGTGGGCGTGATGTGGATGTCGGTCACGCGCGAGTTGATCGCGGACATGATGATCAGCCTGACCAGCTTCTCCGTGTCGACGTCCTGCGGGTTGTACTTCGCGTGTTCGAGCTGCTGGTTGATCTCCTCCTCGATGGGGTGTTCGAGAAGGTAGTAGTCCTTTTCGATGTGCTTCTGGATCTGGGTCGGACTGGCGGTGACACAGCGGATGCGCTTTTTCGAGATCCTGGCCGCCAGGTCGATGACCTTGGAGTTGTCCGGCTCACAGGTGGCCAGCGAAAGGGTCCCGTCCTCAACGGCGATGGGCAGGACCGAGTTCTCGCGGGCGAATTGAACCGGCAGGGACGATAGGGCCTCTTTCTGACCCGTGAAGTGCTTCAGATCGATATAGGCGATGTCGAACTGCTTGGCCAGGGCCTGCGCCAGCTCGGTCTGGGTGACCAGACCCAGCCGCAGCAGGATGTCGCCCACGCGTTCGCGCGTGGCCTTTTGTTCCAGGAGGGCCAGGCCGATCTCGCGATCGCCGATGACCCCCTCGTCCTTGAGAAA
>JAKQBR010000379.1 GCA_029574005.1 Deltaproteobacteria bacterium
CTTCTTCAAGATCGACCAGGCAGAGCAGCGCGCCAGGGTCCATGTGGGGCCGCGACCCGCCCGGCCGGCGCTCCTGAAGGCACCCGCGGCCAAGGCCCACGCCCACCCGCCGAAGGCGCTGCGCGGCCCCGAGCCCGGACACGGACGGCAGTCCGGGGTGCTGATCGACCTGCAGGACGGCGAGGCCCCAGGTGACGAGAACGACGACGACTTCACGCGCTACTGATCGGGAGCGGCACCATGCAACGACCGTAACGGGCGCTCAGGAAGAACACGGGGGGTAACCGCTACCGGTTACAAGGCTTAGGGAACCAAGATTGAACGACAAGGAGAAACGTATGTTTAAAAACCTTAAATTGGGCACCAAACTGATCCTGGTGGGATCGATCGTACTCATCATCCCGATCGCGGTGGTCGGCTGGCTCTCGATCTCCAAGGCCACCAAGGGACTGACCGAGATCGAGAACGAACAGCTCATGGGTGTGACCAAGACCCTGGCCCAGGCCGTGCAGTTGGCACTGACCGGCGAGATGAAGGTGGTCAGGGACCTGGCCGTGGGAAGCACGACCGTCAAGTCCTTAGCCGCGGTGGCGTCCTCAGGCGCCCAGGCCTCAGCCTCGGAAATAGCGGACCTCAACAAGTTCGAGGCCTTCAGCAAGACCGAGGGCCTCAAGGACAACTCCCAGGTCGTACTGGCCTTTGACCGCCAGGGAACGGCCATCGCCTCTTCCGACCCCAAGTACATCGGGGTCTCCTTTGCCGATCGGGGCTATTTCAAGGACGCCCTGGCCGGCAAGGCCAACATCGGCGAGGTGGCCCTGAACAAGGTCACGGGCCTGCCGTTTGTGCCCATCGCGGCCCCGGTCATGTCAACTGACGGCAGGGTCGTGGGCGTGGTCGCCAATATCCTGGACATCGGCTACCTGTGCGACCTCATCGCCGGGGCCAAGATCGGCAAGACCGGCTATGCCTTCATGACGGACAAGGATGGGATCACCATTGCCCACCCGGACAAGACCAACATCCTGAAACTGGACATGAAGACCCTGGAGGGCATGGAAGAGATCTCGAAAAAGATGATAGCCGGCCAGTCCGGCGTGGAGAGCTACACGTTCAAGGGCGTGGCCAAGACCGCGGGCTTCGCGCCGGTGGGGCTCACGGGCTGGAGCATCTGCCTGTCCCTGCCCGATGCCGAGTTCCTGGCCCAGGCCACCGCGGTCCGCAATATCGTCCTGGTCGTGGGCGTCATCTCCTTTGCCGCCGCCTTCCTCGTATTCTTTATCTTTGCCCGCTACATCTCCACCGGGATCAGAAAGGGCGTTGACCTGGCCACACACGTCTCCCAGGGCGATCTGACCGCCACGATCGACATCGATCAGAAAGACGAGATCGGACAGTTGGCCGATGCCCTGCGCACCATGATGGAGCGCCTGCGAGCCATTGTGGGCGACGTGCACTCGGCGGCCGACAACGTGGCGGCGGGCAGCGAGCAGATGAGCTCCACGGCCGAGCAGATGTCGCAGGGCGCTTCCGAGCAGGCGGCCGCGGCCGAGGAGGCATCATCCTCCATGGAGCAGATGGCGGCCAATATCCGCCAGAAC
>JAKQBR010000101.1 GCA_029574005.1 Deltaproteobacteria bacterium
CCTTTTTCCTGAGGAAGGTGGGGATGTTGTAGGCCTCCATATCCAGCACGCTGTCGTCAACCACCATGCCGAGCTTGACGTGTTCCTTCTCCTTGTGCTGCTCCTGTTTGCGCAGGTAGGCCGGCCGGTCGTAGTCGATCAGGCGCTCTCCGGCGGTCTTCAGTTCGCGGATGACGTCGTTTTCCTTATCGGTCCTGGCCAGCACGATGGGCCGGGTGGAGAAACCGGTGGCGATCACCGTGATGAGCATGTCGCCCTTCAGGCTGTTGTCCACCACGAAGCCCCAGATGATGTTGGCGTCTTCATGCGACGATGACTGGATCAGCGAGGACGCGGCGTGGATCTCGTCCATGGTGATGTCGGGATCGCCGGTGATGTTGATTAAGAGGCCCTTGGCGCCGCTGATGTCCATATCTTCCAGGAGCGGGCTCGATATGGCGGCCTGGGCTGCATCCAGGGCCCGGTTTTCGCCCGAGGCCATGCCGATGCCCTTCAGGGCCTTGCCCTTCTCGGTCATGACGGCGCGCACGTCGTTGAAGTCCACGTTGACCAGTCCGGTGTTGTTGATCAGGTCGGAGATGCCGCGCACGGCGTTGGTCAGGATATCGTCGGCCTTGCGGAAGGCCTCCAGCATGGGGATGTTCTTGCCGCCCAGGCTCAACAAGCGGTGGTTGGGGATGATGATCAGGGCGTCCACGTTTTCGGTCAGCTCCATCTCGCCGTCCTGGGCCTGGGTCATCTTGCGCTTGCCTTCAAAGGGGAAGGGCTTGGTGGCCACGGCCACGGTCAAGGCCCCCATCTCGCGCGCGATTCTAGCCACGATGGGCGAGGCCCCGGTGCCGGTCCCGCCGCCTAAGCCCGTGGCGATGAAGACCATATCGGCGCCCTTGAGGGCCTCGCGGATATCGTCCTCGCTCTCCTGGGCCGCCTGGCGTCCGACCTCGGGGTTGCCGCCGGCGCCCAGGCCGCGGGTCAGTTTGACGCCCAGCTGCACACGTTCAAGGGACATGGACGACTTGAGGGTCTGGATGTCGGTATTGCACGACAGGAAATCAACCCCGCGCAGTCCCACGTTGATCATGTTGTTCACGGCATTGCACCCGCAGCCGCCCACGCCGATGACCTTGATCCGAGCCCCTAGTTGCTCCTGCTCCTCCAGTACGTACATAGTTCCCTCCTTTTCCTTAAAACACCTCTTTGAACCAACGCAGCATGCGTTCCAACAGTTTCTCGAAGGTATTCATCCCCGGAGAACGGTACGTCAACCCCGGTTTGTCCGCGTCGTACAGACACAGGCCCACGGCCGTGGCATAGGCCGGATTGTTCACGAGTTCCATGAGGCCTTTGACCCCGCGCGGCACGCCGATGCGCACCGGCAGGTGCATGATGCCCTCGGCCAGGAGCGCCACGCCGTCCAGGCAGCTGGCGCCGCCGGTCAGGACCAGCCCGCCGGCCATCTTTTCGGACAGCCCCGAGTTGCGGACCTCGCTGTAGGCCAGCTTGAAGAGCTCCTCCATGCGCGATTCGATGATCTCGGACAGGATCCGGCGCGGCACCGTGCTGGTGTTGTCGCCGCCGATGGAGGGCACCTCGATCTGTTCATCCGGCGAGACCTTGGAGGCCAAGGCATAGCCGTACTTGATCTTGAGGCGTTCGGCCTCGGCGATGGGCGTGCGCAGGCCCACGGCGATATCGTTGGTGACGTGGTCGCCGCCCAAGGGCAGGACCGAGGTGTGGCGGATTGAGCCTTCATTGTACACGGCGATGTCCGTGGTGCCCCCGCCGATGTCCATGAGGATGACCCCCAGCTGGCGTTCGTCCGGGGTCAGAATGGCCACGGCCGAGGCGATCTGCTGCAGCACGATGTCGTGCAAACCCAGGCCGGCCTTCTGTGCGCATTTGGTGATATTGCTGACCGCCGCCACGCTTCCGGTCACGATATGCACCTTGGCCTCCAGGCGGCTGCCGGTCATGCCCACGGGGTCCACGATGCCGGTGATGTCGTCCACGGCGAACTCCTGCGGCAGCACATGGATGATCTCCACGCCCACGGGCTTGGCGAAGTCCTTGGCCTGATCGACCACGCGTTTCTTGTCCGCCGGCGTCACCTCGCCGCCCTTGATGGCGATCACGCCGTTGGTGCTGATACCCTGGATATGCCCGCCGGCGATGCCGGTATAGACCTCGTCCACGCGCACGCCGGCCATGCGTTCGGCGTCTTCCACGGCGCGTCCGATGGCCTCGACGGTCTGCTCCATGTTCACCACCAGCCCACGCCTGAGGCCCCTGGACTCAGACTGGCCGAAGCCGATGACCTCAAGCCCGCCGGTCTCCTTGCGTTCGGTGATCAGGCAGCAGATCTTGGTGGTGCCGATATCGAGCCCGACGATGATCCGGCCCCTAGCCCCCATGCGTGCCTCCTTGAACGGGATTGGACAGCACCACCTTGTCGTCGCAGCTTAAGTCCATGAGCGTGCCGGGCAGAGGTTGGCGTTCACGCATCACGAACAGGGCCGTTTCCAGGCGCCTGGCGCTGATGGGGCCTAGCGTTGTGAGACTGATGCCGGTGGAGAGCCGGAAGGTCATGCGTCCGCCGGCCTCGATCTGGATATCGCTGACCTGGATACCCCTGGATTCCAGGAGGCGGATGGCCTCGATGCCCGAGAGAAGGAATGCCTGCATTTCGGCATCTTTGGGGACATAGCCCACCGCCCGCATGGTCCGGCCTTTGTAATTCCTCGGCATGGATGCAAATATCCTGCCCTCACTGTTCACCACATACCCCTTGTTCTGAAGGAAAACCGCCGCTACCGGGACGTGCTCCCGGATGTTCACCTCGATGGACGCCGGCATGAACCGCCGCTTGATGGCGACGTCACGCACCCATGGATGCTCCTGTATCCTCTGCCTGGCCGCTTCGATGTCGCAGGCGAGGATGTTGTCCCTCTTCTCAATATCCAATAGCGCTAGTATCTCATCAAGGGGCACCTGTGAGCAACCCTTAATTACAATATTTTTTACATGAAAGAGCTGAGAGCTGGAGATATAGGCGGCTGCGCAAAATAGGACTAAAGCGCTTGAGATTCCAAGGCTTAACCAGATGGAGACCCGCAGCGCATGGTTGATGTTGGAGATCCTTTTTTTGACGGATTTGACGCGCGGCTTGGTT
>JAKQBR010000281.1 GCA_029574005.1 Deltaproteobacteria bacterium
GGGCTCCATCACCGCCGGCCGCGATATCGCGGTAAAATTCATTCAGGACGCGGAAGTGAGCGCCCAGGGCAGCATCGTCGTCGAAGATTACATCCAGAACAGCGAGGTTATCGCCGAGGGCCCGATCCTGGTCAAGAACCCGTCTGGATGGATCATGGGCGGCGCCGTATCTTCCGAGCAGTGGATCTATTCCCAGATGATAGGCAAGCAGGACGCCTCGGCCAATACCGACGTCATCATCGGTTCCCACCCCAATCTGACGCACGTGCGCAACAGGCTGGTGGAAGAGATCTTCCGCCGCATCGAGGACTTCCAGCAGTTCAGATCATCGCTCCTGAAGATGCGCACCATTAAGGCGCAGGGGAAACTGAACCCCAAGCAGGCGCAGTTGTATGACAAGATCCTGCAGGCCATCAATTTCGTGCGCACCGAGATCCTAGACAAGCAGCGTACCGTGGACGAGATCACCGCGCGCATTCAGCGAACCTATTCCGGGGAAATCTATGCGCCGGGCGCGGTCTATGGCGGCACCGCCATACAGATCGGGGGACGGAGAAAACTGATCGAGGTCCAGTCATCGGCCATCAAGTACACCATGGCTGAAGGCCAGATCAAGGAAGAGGCCTTCAGCATGCGCAAAGAGATCGAGGAGCTCCTGGGGAAATGACATGCATATCATGACCGCCCAGAAAGTATTCGATTATGTCTCCGAAGGCCGGGCCGTGGAGAGCGAAAATCTGCGCGGGCTCGATCTCTCCAACCTTGATCTCGGCGCCGCCAATCTCCGGGGCTCGGATCTCTCTCAGGCAAACCTCACCGGCACGAACCTGCAGGAAGCGCATCTCGAACGCGTGACCTTGGACGGGGCCATCCTCAAGGAAACCGATTTCAGGGGCGCCAATCTTTCGTATGTGCAGCTCTCGGACATGGACCTTTCGACCTGCAACCTGGAGCGTCTTACCGCGCTGGATGCCAAGTTCATCCGCGTCACGCTGAAGGATCAGAGCCTCAAATCCGTGAACCTGACAGGCGCCACGTTCATCAACGCGCCCCTGGTGGGTCTCAATGTTCAGCAGGCGCACCTGACCAACCTGCGTCTGCTCTTCTGTCTGCTCGATTCCTGCACCTTTCACGAGTGCAAGATGGCAGGCTCGGATTTCGGCCTTTCACGCATCCTGAAAACCACGTTCAGCCGTGTTGACCTGACGAGGGCCTCCTTCATGGGCGCCACCTTCCGCGACATCAAGTTCCTCGAATCGCTGCTCAAGGAGGTCGATTGCACCTTGGTCGACGCCGAAGGCATGGATCTCACCGGTTCCCAGTACCCGGGGCTCCACTCGGAAGGCTTCCGCGTCAAGGGTCTCAAAAAATAGGGGCGACCGCCCCGTCACCCATTCGCGCCGGGATCGATACCTCCCGTATCCTCCAGCACCTCTTCCTCCGAGAAAACCATGGTCAAGAGATTATAGAAACACAGCGACAGATAGAAAAAGGCGAAGGGCCCCACGATCCAGCCCAGCAGGGGAATCCTGGTCACTGCCGCAATGATCAGACTTATGGCCACCAGGATGGCGTAGACGAGCATGTATTCATCCATCTTGAAGCGCGCCAGCTCATAGATCTCCCGGAAGGCGAAGGCCGGTGCGATGCTGTAGCCTTCCTGAACAAATCTGAACAGCGCGACGGGCAGCAGGAACATCACGGCCAGGAAGATAACGAACGCCAGTATGCCGCCCAGCATACCCCCTATGACCCTGCTCAGCACCCCGAACACGATGACCCCGATCATATAGACCAGCAACACCACGAAGGCCTTGAGTCCGATGACAAAGAGCGCTCCCCAGTCGCGCCATTCGGGGAGGCCGCCCTTTTCGGCCTTCAGCAAGCCAGCGAAATAGCTCAGGCCGTAGCCGATGGCGAGAAAGTTGACGATCGGCACGATATTCAGCAAACCACCGATAACAATCTTGTTGACCCAGGTCTGATCTTGCAGGGGGGCCTGAAAAGCCTCCACGATGTCCACTTCCATACGCACCTCCTCACCCGCTTCCGGGTATACCATCGCTTACATAATAAGACCGGGATCGGAAAATAGCAAGGCGCGTTTCTAGGTGATGATGCGGTTCAGTTTGCCGCTCACGAACCCCTCCAGGTCGAGGCAGACGAAGGCGAACCCGTAATCCCTCAAGGCGCTCACGATCTTGTCTTTCGCGCGCATGGCGCCCTCATGGTCGGCGGCCTCGATCATGGCAAGGTCATGGGGCAGGCAGCGCACGCGCAGAGGACCTTCGCAAACGGTCTTCAGAAAGGTCTCGGCCTTCTCGACCCGAGCCAAGAGGTCCTGGTTCATGTTGATGCCGTAGGCTATTCGAGAGCACAGGCAGGCCTCTGAATGCTTGTCGGAGACCGTCAACTTCAGCTCGCGCGCCATTTGCCGGACAACCTTTTTGCCCAGCTTCATCTCCACGAAGGGATGCCAGATCTTGTCCTCGTCAGCGGCGACTCGCCCCGGCCGGTAATCCCTGAGGTCGTCATGGTTCATCCCGTCTGCCAGGGTTTCGATGGCGAACTCGTTGGCAACCTCGCGTGCCGCCCGGTTCCTCAGCTTGCGGCAGATATAACAGCGGTTGGGCTGATTGGTGGCGAATTCGCGGTCATCCAATTCGTTCATGGGGATGATCTCATGCGCCATCCCGATCTCGCGGGCGATCTTCATGGCGTCTTCAATCTCGCTGAAAGCGACGATAGGCGATTCAATGGTTATGGCCAGGGCCTTTTCGCCCAGCGCCTCGTAGGCCAGCCTGGCGAGCACGGCGCTGTCGAGGCCGCCGGAGAGCATCACCGCGACTTTTCCTTTCCGTGCGATGGTCTCAATGATAGTATCGATCATATATCCTTCCTGAAACCGCGTAGGATTCGCACCGCGCCGGCGGCCGCGCCGATAACGTTGCCGATATTGACGACCAGAACGCCCGGGGCGCAGGTCTGAAGCATGGAAATCATGGCGCCGATACCCTTGCCGCCGATGCCGTAGCCGACCGCGGTCGGAACCGCGATAACCGGCTTGTCCGTTATCGAGGCGATCAGGGTCGGCAGCGCTCCTTCCATGCCGGCCAGGACGATGATGACCCGGGCCTTACCCATCTCCTGGAGGCTCACATAGGGCCGGTGAATGCCGGCCACCCCGGCGTCGTAGGCCGTCAGGACCTCGACACCCATGAACTCCAGCACCAAAGCACATTCACGGGCGTAGGGGATGTCCGAGGTCCCGGCGGTGATGATGCCCACGCACCCCAGGGGATCGGCGGCCGGGCCGATGGTCATGCACCGCCCGGCGATGCGCAGCTCCTGGTTTGAAAAATGTGCCCGGAGGGCATCGGCCTGTTCCGGCAGCAGATTCGATATACAGACCTGGCCGTTGGCTTCAAGAATCCTCCGGGTGACCTCAATGACCTGCTCCACGCTCTTGCTCTCGGCCAGGACCACCTCGGGGAAACCGAGACGCTCACGGCGGTGCAGATCGAGCAGGAACTCTTCTCCATGGGCGTAAAAGGTCTGAAGAAGCTTCTGCCGTGCCTCCTCGGCATCGATGGCGCCGGCGGCATAGGCGTCAAGGATGTCTTTCATTTCCGCTCCTTTTCCGAAGACCCTGGACGGCAGCCCTCATGCCCGGCGGTCAGACCGGCCTCGATCTCGGCACGCACGCGCGCCACGGGGATATCGTGTTCCATGGCGATGCGCATCAGATCGCGGTACTCCGCCTTGCGGCGCGTCCGGCCGTCCGGATCAATGACCTCTTTGACATGCACCTCTCCATAACGGGTCGACACCATCTTCTCGGTGCGATCGAGCACGCAGCGCCGCACCGGATAATAACGCAGCCCGATGCTGGTGGTATGCCGAAGCACGGCGTTGATAACCTGTGCAAGCCTTTCGCTCCTGACCAGCACGGTCAACCCGGTCCCCGGCCGGCCCTGTTTCATGATACGCGGCGTGAGGCTCGCATCCAGGGCGCCTGAACCCATAATACGCTGAAGCGCCGCTTCCCATTCTTCGGGCACCATGTCGTCCACATCGGTCTGGACGACAAAGACCTCATCGGCAGGTGCGGGGGTTTCACATAAGATGCTGCGGAAGAGATTCGGCCAGGACTCGAATTCCTTGTCGCCGCAGCCGTATCCCACCGCTTTGACGATCACCTCGGGTATGGGCGGCCGTTTCGCCAGGGCCTTGATCACCGCGGCGCCGGTCGGCGTCACCAGTTCGCCCTGAACATCCGTGAACCGTACCGGCAGACCCTGGAGTATCTGCGTCGTGGCGGGCGCCGGCAAGGGGATTGTCCCGTGCATGGACGCGGTGAGCCCCGACCCGAGCGGTATGACGGTCGTATACACGCCCTGCGGGTTGAACCAGGCCAGGGCCGCGCTGATGCCCACGATATCGAGGATAGAGTCGAGAGCGCCGACCTCATGGAAATGGATGTCATCGATCGCCTCGCCGTGTACGACGGATTCGGCCTGAGCCAGGACCTCGAAGATATCCAGGGACCAGGCCTTTATGGATGGATCGAGGTCGGCCTCGGAGATCAGGGACTTGATGTCTCGATAGGTGCGGGTATCGCCAGAGGGCTCGATCACGAAGCCGAGATCCATGGCCCGGATGCCGTGCACGCTCTTGTTTTCGAGCCGCATGTGAAAAGGCCCTCCCTTGACCGCCTGGAGGGCTGAGACGATCACCTCTTGCGGACATCCGAGTTGGATAAGGCTTCCCAGTATCATGTCGCCGCTGGCCCCGCCTACGGGGTCGAGGATCAGGATCTTCACCGGCTTGCCTCCATGAGGTCTCTTAACTATTCCTCTGGGTGGGATGCGTGCATGATTCTGACCCGGTCGAGCACGCCGTTGACAAAGGAGGGACATTTGGGCGAGCCGAAGCGCTTGGCCAGCTCAACGCCCTCGTTGATGGCCACCTTGTAGGGTATGTCGCTGCGGCAGGTGAGCTCATAGGCCGAGATGCGCAGGATATTGCGGTCGGTGGTGCTCATGCGGCTGACCCTCCAGTTCTCGGCCGCCTGATCGATCAGGCGGTCAAGGTGCTGCAGGTTGGTGAAGACCCCGTTGATCAGGTCGCGGGCATAGGGCTTGACGTTTTCGTCGTCCACAAAGTGCGCCAGAAAGTCTTCGACTTCCTTGTCCGAATGGTCGCTCGTGATGTCGACCTGATACAAGTATTGGAGCGCCACATCACGCGCCCGTGATCGGATTTTCATCGCCCGATTCTAAACCTGGGCATACAGGTCCATCATCTCGAGCAGTCCCATGGCGGCGTCGAACCCTTTGTTGCCCGCCTTGGTCCCTGCCCGTTCAATGGCCTGCTCGATGGAATCGGTGGTCAGGACACCGAAGATCACCGGCACCTCGGCCTCCAGGGCGGCATGGGCCACGCCCTTGGTGACCTCGGAGGCGATGTAATCGAAGTGCGGGGTCCCGCCGCGGATCACGGCGCCCAGGCAGATCACGCCGTTGAACTTGCCGCTTAACGCCACCTTCCTGGCCACCGGCGGTATCTCGAACGAACCCGGGACGCGATACACGACGACATCATCAGGATTGACCCCATGCCTGGCAAGGGCATCCATGGCCCCGTCGATGAGCCTGGCGGTGATGAACTCGTTGAACCGGCTCGCCACGATGGCGACCCGTTTTCCGACCCCTAAGAGCTTGCCTTCGATCAAGCGTGCCATCTATACCACCTCCAGGATATGTCCCATTTTCTCTTTCTTCGCCTTCAGGTAACGCATGTTCACGTCCGATGGTTCGATCTCGATCGGGACCCGGTCCACGATTTCGAGATGATAGCCTTCCAGGCCGATCATCTTCTTGGGGTTGTTGGTCATGAGCCGCATCTTGCGCACCCCCAGGTAGACCAGGATCTGCGCGCCGATGCCGTAATCCCTGAGATCGGGGGCGAAGCCGAGCTCGACATTGGCCTCCACCGTATCCATGCCCTTTTCCTGCAGGTGGTAGGCCTTGAGCTTGTTGATGAGTCCGATCCCACGGCCCTCCTGGCGCATGTACACGATGATACCCTTGCCTTCCTCCTCGATCATCTGCATGGCGCGGGAGAGCTGATCACCGCAGTCGCAGCGCCGGGAGGCGAAGACGTCGCCGGTCAGACACTCGGAGTGCACGCGTACCAGGACAGGTTCTTCCGGGTTGATCTTGCCTTTGACCAGGGCGATATGGTCTTTATGGTCGATATCGTTCTCGAAACCCACCAGCTCAAAGTCACCGAGCTGGGTGGGCATCTTGGCCCGCACCACCTCGCGCACCAGGATCTCGTTGCGCATGCGGTAGGCGATGATATCGGCGATGGTGCAGATCTTGAGATTGAACTCGCGCGCGAACTCCTCGAGGTCGGGGCGGCGCGCCATGGTGCCGTCATCCTTCATGACCTCGCAGATCACGGCGCCGTGATTGAGTCCGGCCATGCGGCAGAGGTCCACCGATCCTTCGGTCTGCCCGGTGCGGACCAGCACGCCGCCGTCGCGCGCGCGCAAGGGGAAGATATGCCCGGGGCTGATGATGTCGTCGGGCTTGGCATAGGGGTTGATGGCGGCCTTGATCGTGGTCGCCCGGTCGGCGGCCGATATGCCGGTCGTAACGCCATGGCGGGCCTCGATCGATACGGTGAAACCCGTTCCAAAAGGACTGCGGTTGTTCTTGACCATGAGGTCCAATCCCAACCGATCGACGATCGTAGGGGCCAGGGCCAGGCAAATCAGACCGCGCCCGTGCTTGGCCATGAAGTTGATGGCCTCAGGTGTAACAAACTCGGCGGCCATGGTCAGGTCTCCCTCGTTCTCTCGATCCTCGTCATCCACCAGGATGATCATGCGGCCCTGTTTCAACTCCAGTAG
>JAKQBR010000324.1 GCA_029574005.1 Deltaproteobacteria bacterium
CCCATCCGGTTCGAACGCTCGCCCGACATCATCACCGGCATCGAGGTCCTGGTGCACGGGCACAAGGTTTCCTGGAGCGTGGGGGACTATCTCATGGCCCTCGAAGAAGCCTTCCAGCAGACACTGAAAGAGGAGATCGCCGGGCCGGTGCCCTCATGAACAAAGGAGTGAGGCATGAAACGCGTCAGCGATGAAGGTGCCCTGCACGGGGTGCTGGGCGATACCTTCCAGCGGCTTGATACCGTCCTGGCCGACCACAAGGCCGAGCTCAAGGCCGAGGAGGTCGGCATCGTGACCTATGTCGGCGCCGGCATCGCCCGGGTAAGCGGCATGTCCGGCGTGCGCTCCGAGGAGCTGGTGCGCTTTCCCGGCGACCTCTACGGACTGGTTTTCAACGTGGACCCCAGCGAGATCGGCGTCATCATGCTCGATGCCACCCACGGCATCAAGGCCGGCGCCGAGGTGCACCGCACGGGCCGCGTGCTGGACACCCCGGTGGGCGAATCCCTGCTGGGACGGGTCATCGACGCCATCGGCCGACCGTTGGACGGCCTGGGCGATACCCACGCCGCCGAACGCCTGCCTGTGGAGCGTGAGGCCCCGCCCATCATGCACCGCGACCCGGTCACGGTACCGCTGCAGACCGGCATCAAGGCCATCGACGCACTCATCCCCATCGGCAGGGGTCAGCGCGAGCTGATTCTGGGCGACCGCCAGACCGGCAAGACCGCCATTGCCCTGGACACCATCATCAACCAGCACGACAAGGACGTGCTCTGCATCTACTGCGCCGTGGGCAAGCAGAGCGCGGATGTGGCCAAGTCCATCGCGGTGCTGAAGGAGCATAACGCCATGCCCTACAGCGTGGTGGTAGTGGCCGCGGGCGAGGAGCCGCCGGGGCTGCAGTTCATCGCGCCCTATGCCGCCACATCCATCGGCGAATATTTCATGAGCAGGGGCCGAGACGTGCTGATCGTCTACGACGACCTGACCCGCCACGCGCGGGCCTACCGCGAGCTCTCGCTGCTGCTGCGCCGCCCCCCGGGGCGCGAGGCCTTCCCGGGCGATATCTTCTACATCCACTCGCGCCTCTTAGAACGCTCCACGCACCTGCGCAAGGAACACGGCGGCGGTTCGCTCACGGCCCTGCCCATCATCGAGACCGAGGCCCAGGACATCTCGTCCTATATCCCCACCAACCTCATCTCCATCACCGACGGCCAGATCTACCTTTCACCGGGCCTGTTCCAGAAAGGCATCCTGCCGCCGGTGGACGTGGGCAAGAGCGTGTCGCGCGTGGGCGGCAAGGCCCAGCTGCCGGCCTACCGTGCCGTGGCGGGCGACCTGCGAATCTCCTACTCCCAGTTCGAAGAGCTGGAAAGCTTCTCGCGCTTCGGCACCCGCTTGGACGACGCCACCAAGCGCACCCTGGAGCGCGGCTGGCGCGTGCGCGAGATCCTCAAGCAGCCGCAGTTCGGTCCCATCCCGGTCTCAGAGCAGATCGCGGCGCTTCTGGCCGTCACGGGCGGCGCGCTCGACCATATCCCGGCGACCGCTATCGGCGAGGCCGAGCGGACCGTGCGCACCGCGGTCAAAGAGAGGCTCTCGGACCTCTGCCGCAGGATCGAGGCGGGCGAAAAGGTCGGCTCGCAGGACCACGACACGCTCCTGGCCGTGGCGCAGTCCGCCGTCGGGATCACCGAGGAAGAACCGGATGCAGACGATTGAATCTTTAAAGCGCAAGATCAAGAGCACCACCGACCTCCTTGGCGTGGTCAAGACCATGAAGGCCCTGGCGGCCGTGAGCATACGCCAGTACCAGCGCGCGGTCGAGTCGCTCATGGACTATGCCGACACGGTCGAAATGGGGCTGCAGATCGTGCTCAAAGACCAGCCCGAACCGCCCGTGCAGGCGCGCGGCGGCACACCCACCCGCATGGCCGCCATTGTCTTCGGTTCCGATCAGGGCCTGTGCGGGCAGCTCAACGCCCTGATCGCGGCCCACGCCCTGGAGGAGATGGACCGGCTGAACGTCCCTACGGAAGGGCGCACGGTCCTGAGCGTTGGCGAGCGCGTGCGCGACTATATCATGGACGGCGGCATCACGGTCGCGGAGGGACTTCCGACCCCCGGCTCCACGGCCGGTATCACCCCGGCCGTGCAGGAGCTGATCATGATCCTGGAAGAGTGGCACTTCCGGCAACGGATCGAACATATCTATCTCTACTATAACCACTATCTTTCCGGCGCCACCTACAAGCCATGCACCCTGCACCTGCTGCCCGTCGACCATGCCTGGCTCAAGAACCTGAAATCCAGGAAATGGGAGTCGCGCACCCTGCCCCTCTACACCATGCAGTTCGACGCCCTCTTTTTGAGCCTGATCCGTGAATACCTGTTTGTTTCGCTCTTCCGGGCGTTTGCCGAATCCCTGGCCAGCGAAAACGCCAGCCGCTTGGCCGCCATGCAGAACGCCGAAAAGAACATCGAGGAACGCCTGGAGGAGATCTATCTCCACTTCCACCGCCAGCGCCAGATGACGATCACCGAGGAACTCCTGGACATCGTGGCAGGCTACGAGGTGCTCAAGGGACAGTAGAGGCCCCGTGAGCGCCACCCTCGGGATAATCCCGCCGCCCGGCACACGCATGCACATGCAGGCATGACCGCGAGCATGTCCGTCCCCCTGCCCAAATCCCAATATTGATAGCCCCGGTTACAATATCATACACGATCCCGCGCTTGATATTTCCATCTTATTGATTTTACTTGTTATTTAAATGGCATGGCTTTTGTTATAGGTCGGGCATGCAGAACAGAGAACGTTTGACACTGACAACCATCGGCGCTTTGGCCCTTTTTGTCCTCCTGGTGACGCCCCCGGCCTATGCCGCGAGCGTGAGCGTTGGCTGGAATGCCAACAGCGAGCCGGACCTGGCCGGATACCGCGTGCACTACGGGACAGCCAGCGGGTCATACACCTATCACATCAACGTCGGCAACAAAACCAGCCAGCTGGTCGGCAACCTCATAGCCGACACAACCTACTACTTCACGGTGACGGCCTATGATACGGCGGGCAACCAGAGCATCCCCT
>JAKQBR010000334.1 GCA_029574005.1 Deltaproteobacteria bacterium
AGCGTCAACCCCTTGAGGCGCACATGCTGGCCGATCACGGCGCCGATGTTCGGGTATCCCATGGCCTCCAGTAGCCGCTGACCCTGGCGGGCATGATCGGTGCCGCTCTGGATGGCGTCGGCCTTGCAGATATCGTGCAGTAGGGCCGCGCGGTCCACCAGGTCGATATCGATGGGGCGCTTGACGGCCACGAACGCTGCCAGGGTGACGGCGACCTTGCGCACCATCAGGCTGTGGCGCAGGATATGCGCGGGCATGTCCTTGAGCTCGATCAGCTCGAACACCCATGGCCGCCCGGGCAGCATCATCAGTCGGACATCCTGTGGCTCGTGCGCATATCTCCCAGTCCCAGGAGGGTCACGGTCAAGCCTATCGTGTTCTTGCGGTCGCGGTTGTTTTCTGGTTTGCGCTCGTCCTCCCAGGTGGGCTCGACATCGTACCTGAGCGTGACGCCCCAGCATTGGGCGCTGTAGACGATGCCCTGGCGGATGAACTCGAACTGGCGCTGATTGAAATCGTAGCGGGCCTCGGCCAGGACTTCGAAGCCTTTCACGAGCTTGATCCTGGTCCGTCCGTAGGTGGTCTGGGTGTCTTCGCGGTCATACTCCTCTGAGAGGTAGAGCTCATCGCCGCGGCTCGAATGCAGGCTGATCGACGAATGGTGCTTCTGGGTGGCAAAGGAACCGACCGGCAGCATGCTGATGGGGTCAAGGCGCCGGCCCAAGGTGTGCGTATGCTCCAGGCTCAGCCACGAGGCGGGGGATGCGCGCAGGGTGGCCTCGAAAGGCGCCCATTCTCCGGTTATGCGGCTGTAGGACCGCTCGAGCGTGAGCTCCGCCATGGACTTGCCGCCGCTCTCGCGGAGGTAGTTGGCGAGCGTCAGCTTGATGTCATGGGTCTTGACCCAGTCGTCGTCGGACAGGAGCATGGGGTAGAAGTCGTCCGGCTCGGCCAGGTCGTAGTTGCCGCCGTGCCTGGTCTTGGCCGTCCAGGAGACACCGGGCGCGATCTGATGATACCAGTCCTGATAGAAACGGGGGCTGTACAGCGAGGTGTTCAGCGAGACGCCCCGCACCTCCCAGCGTTCGGCCTCGAAGCGGGAATCGAAACCCTCATCCTTCAGGAGATGCGTATCGCGGTAGATCTCCTGGAGCCTGGGCCGCAGGGTAAGGTAGGGCGCCAGAGAGACGGGCAGCGACAGCTCGAACTCCGCGTTGTCCTTGAGCGCCTCCTTGACCGTGCCGCGCGGCAGCGCGCCGGAGGCTGAAAAAGGGTTGGGATTCAGCTCGGGCACGCCGTCATCCGGGGAGAACAGCCTGACCGCGCCGAACCTGGCGGTGTACATGAACGGGGTATGCGGCAGCGATTGCTGCGGCAGACGGGCGTCCAGGCGGGGCAGCTCCTGGAGGTTGTTGTTGATGTCCTCTTCGGTCAGGTCCTGTTTCCACTGGCCGGAGAGGCTCCAGAACACCGGCCCGGTCGTGGCGGTATACTGGAGGCGCGAGATCTGGTCCTCGGTCCGTTCCTGCAGCTGTTCGATCCAGGCGCTCTGTTTCTCGGCCGTATGGAAGGGTCCGATGTCGCGGAAATAATCGCGGTTGCTCACCAGATTGATGTCCCAGGTAAGGTCAGGGCCCAGGTGCGATGCCTTTACATACCAGCGGTTTTCCTCCCTGGCCGAGCGTTCATCCGCTTCGTTCAGGAGCTCGCCCGCCATGCGGTCATGCAGGAACTCGGCATAGATTGACCCCTGGCGCTTGGAGTCCATCACATACCTGAACTCGGCCGCGGCGAGGAGCCCGCGCCGGGAGAGGAGGGTGGGCGTGAACGTGATGTCGGCCGAACGCCCCAAGGTCAGGTAGACGGGCTGACCGTAAGAAAAGCCCGTGTCCGACGACGAGGCGATGGAGGGCAGAAGCAGGCCGGACTGGCGCTTGAGCTTGGCCGGAAAGAGCAGGTACGGGACATAGGCCACGGGCATGTCCTTGACCTGGAAGCGGGCGTTTTCGGCCTGGCCGTAGCCTTCCAGCGGTATCTGCAGACGATCGGCCTTGATCGACCAGGCCGGGGTCTCGGACAGGCAGGGGGTGTAGGTCAGGTCGCTGCCGAGGTAGAGGTCGTTGCCGTAGCGGGTGATGGAGGAGCCGCTGATGATCAGGGGCTCGGCGTACAGCAGGATCGACCCGTTTTCGACATGGGCATCTTTGCGCCGGCGGTTATAGTGGATATGCGAGGCCCTGATCTCGCCCTGCGTGTCCTTCAGCAAGCAGTCGCCGGTGGCCCAGATGTCGTCCGACTCGGCATCCAGCAGGAGGTAACTGCAGGTAAGATCGAGATCGCGGCCCTTGACCACGACATTTCCGGTGGCCTCGATCAGCTTGCCCGCCTTTTCCAGGCGGTCGGCCTCGATCTCGACCGGCTCGTCGGCGCCCCATACGAGACCCGGGAGCAGGGTCAGCATCAGCAGGATGATCAGTAACCTTGGCATATGACCGCGTCCCGTACCTCTCCCACGCCATAGAATGACCCGGTTACAAGCACATTTAGGCCTGACTGTAAAGCCTTATCAAGGGCCGCGCCGATCGACGGACAGCGCGTGAACCCGCCCAGTGACGCCACTTCATCCATCTCGGCATCCGTCCATGTGCGCGGCGAGTTCACCGGGGCGATGAAGATCTCCGGGAACACCGTTTTCAGCATCCGGGCCATGGACAGGTAGTCCTTGTCCTTCAGGACCCCCAACACGGCTGTGCCTTCGAAGCCCTCCCGCTGCAGATGTTCGATCAGGACCTCCATGGCGGCCGGATTATGCGCCACGTCCAGAGTGATGCGGCCGAGCCGCTCGATCCGGCCGGGGAGAAAGGCCGTGTTCAGGGCGTAGCGGAGCAGGTCTTCCGAGGGAGCGCACCCCAGCGCGCCGGCCGCCGCCAGGGCCAGGGCGGCGTTGAGCCCCTGCCGCGGCCCGGGGATCCCGGTCCTTTGGGCAAGCCCTTCTGTTACGGTCGTCAGTCTGGCGCCGATCCCGTCGGCATAGGCCCTGATCACCGCGAGGCCGTCGTTTGCGGCCGTGATCAGGTCTTTGCCCGGCCGGGCGATGGCGGCCTTTTCCCGGGCGATGGCCTCGATAGTGCCGCCCAGGTAATCCATATGGTCCAGCGCGATATTGGTGATGACGGATACAGCAGGCTCCAGGACATTGGCGGCGTCGAGCCGTCCGCCCAGTCCGATCTCGAAGATCCCGTACGCGACCCGGCGGCGGGCGAACAACGCGGCCGCAATTACCACGGTCCATTCGAAATAGGTGAGGTCGAGGTCGTCCAGCACAGGTTTCAGCTCCGCAATGACGCTGTCCAGCTCGGATGCGTCCACCTCGCGTCCCGCGATGCGGAAACGTTCGGTATAGCGGCTCAGGTGCGGCGAAAGGGTAGCGCCGACCAATAGTCCCTGGCCGGTCAGGATGCGCTCCAGGTAGACGCAGGTCGAGCCTTTGCCGTTTGTTCCGCCCACCAGGATCGTGGTGAAGCCCTTTTCCGGGTGCCCCAGGCGCTCAAGCGCGCTGAGCACGCGGCTCAACCCCAGCACCCAGCGCGTCTCGTTCAGCTGTGCCGGATGCCTGGGCCCGTCATCGGGTCGGGAAAGGGCACGGTCATCCATCCTGTCTATATCGAGGAAAACCGCGGAGGTTTCAAACAGAAAATGAAGGACCCGCGCAGGATCGTGGAGGACGGCCTAGGCCTGAGCGTCGCGGTGCTTCCGGCCCGAGGAGATCCATGTGAGGATATACCCCAGCGTGTCGCGCATGGCATGGCGGTGCACGACCATGTCGAGGAATCCATGCATCTGCAGGCGGAGCGCGTTCTGAAAGTCGGGCGGGAGCTCGATATGGCTGGTTTCCTTGATGACGCGCGGGCCGGCGAAACCGATTCTG
>JAKQBR010000363.1 GCA_029574005.1 Deltaproteobacteria bacterium
AGGCTATCGAGGCGGGTGATCCCGCCCTGACGGCCGCCCATTGGTATGGGATAAAATTGCCCAAGACCACAGTGGACATCAGGCTGAAAGGGGAATTCGAGGTCCTCATGTGCGGGACGCAGAAGATCAACTGCCTGCATACCCCCGGGCATACGCCCGGATCAATCGTTGTCTATGTGGACCGGGAGGGGCAGCGCATCCTGTTCGGCCAGGACATCCATGGTCCGTTTCACGAAGATTTCCGATCCGATATCGTCAAATGGCGCGGCTCCATGGAAAAGCTCCTGACCCTGGAGGCGGACATCCTGTGTGAAGGCCATTTCGGGACCTATAGACCGAAAGAGAAGGTTCAGCGGTATATCCGGGGATACCTTGACCGCTATGCGCATTATTGAGAGGCTTTTCTCATAATGCAGAGAAACGACGCGATGGCAGTGCTTGAGTAATGAAGAAAGGATCGATTGCTCGGCGCAGACCGGGTGAAAAAGCACCGCACAGGCATCCGTGACCCGATGGCTTGCGTGTCTGTCGTCATACCAGAGAGCGCGCAGGCGTATCCCCATGAGTGCTCATGTGGCGAAGACTGCCTCCACTCGCCTAAGGCCAGGGATTTCCTGTTATTGACAGGGCCGGGGAGATGGTTTATTTTACCCTCAAAAGACAGGAAGTTGGGGGGAAGATGGAAGACAAAGATCTCCAGCTCATCCAGCGCTTGATCCCAAGCAACGACGCGCTCAAGAAGCTCTGGGAAGAGCACATGGATTATGAGCACAAACTCGAAGAATTCAACAAGAAACGCTACTTGAGCGCGGAAGATGAAATGAAACGCAGAAAGATTCAGAAGCTCAAGCTGGCCGGAAAGGATCAGATTGAGGCTATCCTGCAACAGCACCGGCAGATGTAATATCCCCATCAAACCTAATAACAGCGGATATCGGGAGCAGATATGAGCAAGATCAAAGGGGCAGCTGCATTCATCGAATCGTTACGATGCGAAGGGGTCAAGCATGTATTCGGGTATCCCGGCGGGGCTGTCCTGGACATCTTCGATATGCTCTATGAGGCCGAGGACATCCAGTTCATTCTCGTCAGACATGAACAGGGCGCGGTGCATGCCGCTGATGGATACGCCAGGGCAAGCGGCAAGGTAGGCGTCTGTCTTGTGACCTCCGGGCCCGGGGCGACGAACACGGTCACCGGTCTGGCGACCGCCTATATGGATTCGATTCCAATCGTGGTTTTCTCGGGCCAGGTATCGACCCACCTGATCGGCAACGACGCCTTCCAGGAGGCCGATACGGTCGGCATAACCCGGCCCTGCACCAAACACAATTTCCTGGTCAAGGATGTGGCCGAATTGCCCCGCATCATCAAAGAGGCCTTTTATATCGCGCGCACGGGACGCTGCGGGCCGGTGCTGGTTGACCTGCCCAAGGATGTGATGAATGCGCTGACGTCATTCAAGTATCCCGAACAGGTCTGCCTCCAGGGTTACAGTCCCACCTATAAAGGACATCCCGGGCAGATTAGGCGCATCGTCGACCACATCCTCAAGAGTCGTCGACCCGTGATCTATGCCGGCGGCGGCATCATCCTGTCCAATGCGGCCGAGGAATTGACCATGCTGGCGCGCCAGACCACTATCCCGGTCACGACCACCCTGACGGGCATGGGCGGTTACCCATCCGACGATGAGCTCTGCCTGGGTATGCTGGGAATGCATGGGACCTTTGCCGCCAACATGGCCGTTACCGAGAGCGATTGCCTGGTCGCCATCGGTGCGCGCTTTGACGACCGGGTCACGGGCAAGGTCGAAGAATTCGCTCCCAAGGCCGAGATCATCCATATCGACATCGACCCCACCTCCATCAGCAAGAACGTCAAGGTCGATATCCCGGTCGTAGGCGATTGCAGGGCCGTGCTGAAAGATATGCTCGCGATCCTTAAAACGCGCGCCAAGGAGGTCAAGGAGCTGCAGACGCATCTGTCGCCATGGCTCGACCAGATACAGACATGGAAACGTGAAAAGCCGCTCAAGTACGACAAGGGCACCAAGGCGATCAAGCCCCAGTACGTCATCGAGACCGTCGACAGGGTGACACCCGAGGATACGGTTATAGCCACCGAGGTCGGTCAGAACCAGATGTGGACGGCCCAGTTCTACAAGTTCAAGCAGCCCCGGCTTTTTCTGACATCCGGGGGCCTGGGGACCATGGGGTATGGATTCCCGGCCGCTATCGGCGCGCAGGTCGCCTTCCCCAAGCGTACGGTCATCGATATCGCCGGTGATGGCTCGATCCAGATGAATATCCAGGAACTGGCCACCGCGGTGCAGTATAAGCTTAATGTCAAGGTCATGATCCTCAACAACGGCTATTTGGGCATGGTGCGCCAGTGGCAATCGCTGTTCTATAAAAAGCGCTATTCGCATACGACCTTGCAAGTCGGCCCTGATTTCGTCAAACTGGCCGAGGCCTATGGGGCGCATGGACTGCGCGTGGAGCGTCCGGCCGATGTGGAGGGCGCCATCCGTGAGGCGCTCTCGACCAAGGGCACGGTGTTCGTGGATTTCAAGGTGGACCCGGAAGAGGATGTGTGCCCGATCGTTCCGGCCGGCGCCCCCATCAAAAATATGCTTCTGGTGTGAGGTGCATATGCGGCATGTGATCTCGGTGTTGGTGGACAATGAGGCCGGCGTGCTCTCGCGGGTTTCAGGGCTCTTTTCCGGACGCGGCTTCAATATCGAATCGCTCTCCGTGGCCCCGACGCTCGAGGCGAATGTCTCCAAGATGGTCATCACCACCATCGGTGACGATCAGGTCCTGGAGCAGATCAAGAAGCAGCTCAACAAGCTCATCAACGTGATTAAAGTTGTAGATTATGTCGGCAAGGAGTATGTGGAACGCGAGATGCTCATGATCAAGGTACAGGCCAAGGCCGAAAACCGCGCCGAGGTTTTGCGCATCGCCGATATATTCCGCGCCAAGGTCGTGGATGTGTGCACGAAGTCCTATACCCTGGAGCTCACGGGCGCCAAGGATAAGCTGGAGGCCTTCGTCGAGCTCTTGACTCCGCTCGGGATCATCGATTTCGTGCGCAGCGGGGCCGTGGTCATGGAAAGAGAGATGCAGGGAAGGAGGAAACTCTAAATGATGAAGGTATACTATGACAAGGATGCCGACCTGAAACTGATCCGCGCCAAGAACGTCGCGGTCATCGGCTACGGTTCTCAGGGGTTCGCCCATTCCAACAGCCTTAAGGATTCGGGCGTCGATGTCGTCGTGGGTCTGCGCAAGGGCAGCCCATCGTGGTCCAAGGCCGAGAAGGCGGGCTTGAAGGTCAAGACCGTATCTGAGGCCGTCAAATGGGCCGACGTGGTCATGATCCTGCTGCCCGATGAGCTGCAGGCTGGCATATACCGCCAGGAGATCGAGCCGCACCTTGAGAAGGGCATGTTTCTGGCCTTTGCGCATGGATTCAATGTGCATTACGGCCAGATCAAGCCGCCCGAGGGCGTGGGCTGCTTCATGGTGGCGCCCAAGTCGCCCGGTCATATGGTGCGCTATGAATACACCCAGGGCCGCGGTGTGCCGATGCTCATTGCGGTGGCGGCCGATATCAAGGGCCAGACCAAGAACCTGGCCCTGGCATATGCCTGCGCCATCGGCGGCGGCAAGGCCGGCATACTCGAGACCACCTTTGCCGAAGAGACCGAGACCGACCTCTTTGGCGAGCAGGCTGTATTGTGCGGCGGCACCACGGCCCTGATCCAGGCCGGCTTCGATACCCTGGTGGAGGCCGGCTATGCCCCTGAGATGGCCTACTTTGAATGTCTGCACGAGCTCAAGCTGATCGTGGACCTGATCTACGAGGGCGGCATCTCCAATATGCGCTACTCCATCAGTAATACCGCCCAGTATGGCGATATCACGCGCGGACCGCTGCTGATCGACGCGGACGTGAAGGCGCGCATGCGTGGGATCCTGACCCAGATCCAGAACGGCGAGTTCGCGCGCGAATGGATCCTTGAGAACCAGGCCGGGAGACCGGTGTTCAACGCGCTGACCCGCCAGGGCGAGGAGCACCTGATCGAGAAGGTCGGGGCCAAACTGCGCTCCATGATGCCATGGATAGCGCAGAACCGGAAGGTCAATAAGAAGGAAAACTAGGATGCTGATCCGGATCGAGGGGTTTCCGCATATTATCGGGTGCGGTGTGTTGGCGCTGCTCCTAAAACGCACGCGCCTGAAGTATGCGGGACTCGTGCCCCTTTTGTTCACCACCTGGTTTTTCCGTGATCCCGTGCGTGAGCCCCCGGCGCAGGCCGGGACGGTGCTTTCGCCGGCCGACGGCACCGTGCTGGAGGTAAGCGAAACCACCGAAGAGCGCGTAGGGCCGTGCACCAAGGTGGCAGTCTTCATGTCGGTCTTCAACGTGCATGTCAACCGGGTGCCGGTCGACGCTGAGGTGCTCGACAAGATCTACAAGCCCGGCGCCTTTCGGGTGGCCAGCCTGGGCAAGAAGACCGAGGACAACGAACGCATGATCCTGTATATCAAACACCCCACCATGGGCATCATGCGCGTGGATCAGGTGGCGGGTCTGATCGCCCGGCGCATCCACTGCTGGCCGGAGAAGGGCGATCACATCACTCAGGGGGCGCGTTTCGGGCTGATCCGTTTCGGATCGCTTTTGGAGTGCTATGTCCCCCAGGGAGTGCAGGTGATTGTCAGAAAAGGCGATAAGGTATATGCTGGACAGACTATCCTCGGGAGGATGCCGTCATGAAGAGAGACAGATTCAGGATGAACAGGAAAAAGGGTCCGCGCACTGTTCCGTTCCTGCCCAACTTCGTAACCACCATAGGGTTGTTCTTCGGGTTCAACTCCCTCCATTTCTCGCTCATGGGCAAGTTTTACATGGCGGCGGTCATGATCTTTCTGGCGGCCTTTATCGATGCCATTGACGGCCGGATCGCGCGGGCGACTAACTCGACCTCGGCCTTCGGCAGGGAATATGATTCGCTCTCCGATGTCATCTGCTTCGGCGTAGCGCCGGCCATCATGGTTTACCTCTGGGAACTCAAGGGCTACGGCAGGCTCGGATTTCTGGCCTGCTTCCTCTTCGTGGCCTGCGGCGCGCTGCGCCTGGCCCGTTTCAACACTGATACCTCAGGCGACAACACGAAGTTCACCGGCCTGCCGATCCCGGTGGCGGCAGCCGCGATCGCCAGTGTGGTGCTGCTTTCGGATAAGGTCGGCGCCATTCCGGATATCCCCGTACTCATCGGTGTATATTGCCTGTCGTTCCTGATGGTGAGCACGGTGAAGTATCCCAGCTTCAAGCACGTTGAATATATCAAGGCCCATCCATTCCAACTCCTGGTGGCAGGCCTTTTGCTGGTGGTGGTGATCGCATCCGCGCCGGAAATCATGGCCTTTGCCGTGACCATGAGCTTTGTCGTCGGCGGATTTCTGCTCAGTGCGATTTCGACCCTTTTCGGACGTAAGAAGGCCCTGCAAATCGATCATGAACCCCTCCCCGGGAATAATCACCACAGCTGACACCATCAAGAAGAGGAGTTCTCCGTGGGATTGACCATTGCCGAAAAGATACTCGCCGCGCATACGGACGCACCCGACCCGCATGCCGGGGACATTATCAGGGTGCGTCTGGATGTGGCGCTGGCCAACGATATCACCGCCCCGATCGCGATCAACGAGTTTGAACGTGGAGGATTCACCGCCGTACACGATCCCAATCTGATCGTGTTCGTGCTGGACCACTTCACCCCCAATAAGGACATCGCTTCGGCCATGCAGTGCAAACAGATCCGTGATTTTGCCCGCAAACACGGCATCGAGCACTTCTTCGAAGGCGGAGAGGTGGGCGTAGAACACGCGCTGCTGCCGGAAAAAGGCCTGGTGCTGCCGGGCGATGTCGTGATCGGCGCCGACAGCCATACCTGCACCTATGGCGGGTTGGGCGCCTTCGCTACGGGTGTGGGGAGCACCGATCTGGCGGCGGCCATGATCACGGGCCAGGCCTGGCTCAAGGTGCCGGAAAGCATGCGGTTTACCTTCACGGGCAAGCTCCAGCCCTGGGTGGGCGGCAAGGACCTGATCCTCTACTTAATCGGCGATATCGGCGTCGACGGCGGGTTGTACAAGGCGCTTGAAATCGGCGGAGAGGCTATCGAATCCCTTGATCTGGCAGGCCGGCTCACCATGGCCAACATGGCCATCGAGGCAGGCGCCAAGGCCGGGATCATCGCCGCGGATGGCATCACTGAAGACTACATAAAGGCACGGGCGACCAGGCCTTACCGCATATACCGCAGCGATAGCGATGCCGTATACGCCTCGGAGCACGAATACGACTGCGCGAACATCGAACCCCAGGTGGCCATGCCGCACCTGCCGGAAAACACCAGAGGCATCAGCGAAGTAGGCGAGGTGCGGCTCGATCAGGTCGTGATCGGTTCCTGCACCAACGGCCGCATCGAAGACCTGCGCATTGCCGCCGGAATACTCAAGGGTCAGAAGGTGGCCAGGGGAGTGCGCTGCATTGTCCTGCCGGCTACGCCCGCCACATTCTTAAGCGCCGAACAGGAAGGCCTGATAAGGATCTTCCTGGAGTCAGGCGCCATTGTCGGGCCGCCGACCTGCGGCCCCTGCCTGGGCGGGCACATGGGCATCCTGGCCGAAGGAGAGAAAGCCCTGGCCACGACCAACCGCAACTTCGTGGGTCGCATGGGGCACACCAGGAGCGAGATCTATCTGGCCTCGCCGGCTATTGCGGCCGCATCGGCCATTACCGGCAAGATCTCTTCACCGGCGGAGGTGCTGTCATGATCATGAAGGGGCGCGCCTTCCTATTCGGCAACGATATTGACACGGATGCGATCATACCAGCGCGTTATCTGACAACCTCCGACCCGCAGATATTGAAACTGCACTGTATGGAGGATGCCGATCCGACCTTCCCGGCCAAGGTGAAACCGGGCGATATCATCGTGGCCGGCAAGAATTTCGGATGCGGGTCATCGCGCGAGCATGCCCCGATTGCCATCAAGGCCGCGGGGGTGAGTTGTGTGATAGCCAAGAGCTTTGCGCGCATATTCTTCCGCAACAGTTTCAATATGGGGTTACCCATTTTCGAATGCGGCGAGGCCGTTGAGGGCATCCAGGCGGGCGACGAGATCGAGATCGACCCGCAGAGCGGCATTATTCATAACATTACCCGCGGTCAGAAATTCACGTCCCGACCGATACCGGAGTTTATGCAGACGCTGGTTGGTGATGGGGGGCTGATCGAGCATATCCGCAAGAGGGGCGGGATATAGCGTATCCCACAGCCCCTCTTTTTGCGGGGAGCGTCCCTGAATATAGGAAAAGGTAATTGCCTATGTCCGGCTATAAGGTGGCTGTTGTCGGCGCGACCGGCGCCGTGGGAACGGAGATCGTAAAGATCCTTGAAGAACGAAACTTTCCGGTC
>JAKQBR010000380.1 GCA_029574005.1 Deltaproteobacteria bacterium
GAGCGTGCCCACCCCGCACAGACGGTGTTTCACCGAGCTGTCCTTCAAAAAGATATCACAGACGGCCTGGACATCGCTCTGCAGCGTGTTCAGGACACCCGAGATCCGGGACAGCGTGTCGCCGTCGATGTCCTTGCGCACGCCGCCGATCTTGCAGGCCCCGAAGATGATGCGGCCGCCCGTGGTCTCCTCGATGATGTCGAGCACGCCTTCGCGGGCCCGCCAGGCCTGCATGAAGAGGTTCTCGAACCCGAAGGCATCCGCGGCCAGGCCCAGCCAGAGGAGATGGCTGTGCACGCGGGAGAGCTCGCTCCAGATCACCCGCAGGTACTGGGCACGCGCCGGCACCTCGATGTGCATGATCTCCTCCAGGGCCTCGCAGTAGCCCATGCCGTGAATGAAGCTGCAGATGCCGCAGATGCGTTCGGCCACATAGACAAACTCGGTGAACTCCTTTTTCGTCACCAGGATCTCCAGACCCCGGTGGATATACCCGATGGACGGGATGACATCGACGATTCGTTCATCCTCCAGCACGAAATCGAAATGCAGGGGTTCGGGCAGGACCGGGTGCTGGGGTCCAAAGGGGATGATGGTATGTTTCGACGGTGCGACGGTTTCCATATGCTAGGCCCCCTTGCGTTCGGTTGAAGCATCGTCGGCCGGATTGAACGGTCTGGGTGCTTTAATCTTGTAGAGCAGTCCCTTGAAATCCACGCTGATGTCCTGGATGGTGACGCCATAGAGATCGTGGATCTCGTTTTCGTAGAGAAAGGCGCAGGGGTAAATCGTCGTGATGCTCGGGACATGGGCTCCTTCGACGATGCTGATGCTCAGATCGATGAGGTCGTAATCCTTGTCAAAGGTGTAGTGGAGCACAAGCCCTTCGGATTCCTTGACGCAACAGATCTGGACGAGGCGGTACCCCTGCGCGCAGTAACCCTCAACCGCCTTGAGGAGTTCCTGGTTTTCAATTGTGATCATGGTTCGCTTGCCATTCATAATTATGCCGCCTTTGCGCTTGCGTAGCGCTCTTCGAGGATGGCTAAGGCCTTGACGACGCCGTCGATGATGGCCTCGGGCCGCACCGCGCAGCCCTGTACATAGACGTCGACGGGGATGACCTTGTCGATGCCGCCCATGACGTTGTAACACTCGGCGAAGATGCCGCCCGAACAGGCGCAGATTCCGGCCGCGATCACCACCTTGGGCTCGGGCATCTGGTTATAGATGTTGCGGATGATATCCACGTTCTGCTGATTGACCGAGCCCGTGACCAGAAAGATATCGGCATGCTTGGGATTGCCGGTGTTGATGATGCCGAAGCGTTCGACGTCGTACAGGGGCGTCAGGCATGCCAGGACCTCGATGTCGCAGCCGTTGCAGCTCGATCCGTCGTAATGAATGAGCCAGGGTGATTTCTTGAAGTAAGCCATATCATGCTCCTCCCATCAGGGCGTAGAGTGCGATCAGGTTGCCGCCTCCCAGCACCAGGGCCACCAGCCAGGCCGAGCGGAAGGCGAGTTCCCAGCGGAAACGGGCAAACGTATTGTCGATCAGGATCTCGAACACATAGGTGATGATGACGGCCGCGATGCCCAGCAGGGGCGAAAAGCCGAAGAAGAGGTAGATGAGGCCCAGGAGGAAGACGTTCTCATACCAGTGCGCGATCTCGACCATGGCGATGGACCTGCCCGACAGATCCGACATGATGCCCTTGACCAGCTCCTGATGGGCGTGGTGGGAATAGGAGATGTCGAAGGGTGATTTGCGCAGCTTCATGGTGAGGACGTAAAGGAAGCCTACGAAGATGCCCGGCAGGTAGACAATCAATGGTTTGCCGCCCTCTAGGATATCATAGAAGTGGAAGCTGTCCGTGACCTTGTAGATGCCGACCAGCATCATGAGCACCATGGGCTCGTAGGCCGTCATAAGGATCAGCTCGCGTTCGGCGCCGATGTGCGAATAGGGCGAGCCTGAGGCCGAGGCGGCCAGGACCAGGAAGACACCGGAGAGCGTGAGCACGAAGATGATCAGGAGGATGTCGCTGCCTTCAAAAAATAAGAAGCCCGTGGCGATCATGAAAAAGAGGTGGCAGATAATGGCAGGGTTCTGCAGGCGGTTGACCACCACGGTCTTCTTCTGGAGGAGCTTGAATACGTCGTAGAACGGCTGTAGGATGGGCGGGCCGACCCTGCGCTGCATGCGCGCCGAGATGATGCGGTCAACACCGGCCAAGAGCCCGCCGATGACCGGGGCCAGTAAGACATACGCGATACCGATTGTGACAGTTTTCATAAGAGAGCCGCTCCCAGCATGAGCGCCAGCAGGCAGGTACCGGCCAGCACCCCGACTTTCATGAATTTTTCCTCACCGAAGAGACCGGCGAGGTAATAATTTTTCAAGGTGGCCTTACGGCGCTGGGCCAGCGAGCCGTCGAACATGCGGTCCGGATACTCATTCCGTCCGGCCATGTAGGCGGTGCCGAAGACATAGCCGGCCTTCCTCTGATACGGGAAGGCGATTGTCGGCAGGATCAGGATCAAGGCCACCATGATGCCGGTCAGGATGAGATTGCCGGCCTCCATGCCCGCGGCCTGCCCGAAGACCTCGGCGACATACGGTTCGACCAGCCGGCCGGATACGAGCGGGAAGGCCAGGCAGATCCCGACCGTGAGCACCGTATGCGCCCAGTGGGCGAAGCGTTCGTCATACGATATGGCGTCTTCCAGCGGATCATGGCCGGTGCGCAGTACGCTGACCTCCATGATCTTGGCCATCCACTTGGTCCAGAAAAAGACCGTGACCGCGCTGCCGTAGGCCAGGAGCAGGATCAGGATCGGGCTCATGACGGGACCGGCCTGGACAAAGGCCCGGATGGCTGCCCACTTGCTGATGAGCATGCCGAAGGGCGCCACGAACATCCCGCCGATGCCGATCAGCACCATGACGGCCAGGGTGGGCATCTTGATCAGGATGTTGTCCATGTCCTCGATATCACGGCTGCCGATGCGATGCTCCAGCGTCCCTACACACAGGAAGAGCAGCGACTTGGCCACGGCGTGGAAGATGATCAGGAAGATCCCGGCCCAGACCGCGGCCGCGGTGCCGACACCCGCGCAGGTGATGATCAGGCCTAGGTTGGATACGGTCGAATAGGCCAGCACCTTCTTGGCGTTGCTCTGCGATATGGCGATGAAGGCCGCCAGCAGGAAGGTGACGCCGCCCACCAAGGCCACGGCGGCGCCGACGTAGCTGCCGGCCAGGACCGGCGCCAGGCGCAGGACCAAATAGACCCCGGCCTTGACCATGGTGCTGGAATGCAGCAGGGCCGAGGTCGGCGTAGGCGCCACCATGGCGCCTAAGAGCCAGGAGGAAAACGGCATCTGGGCCGACTTGGTGATGCCGGCGAAGCACAGCAGGGACACCGGGATCATGACCGCGGCCTGGGGCGAGGCGATGAGCGCCTTGAGGTCCAGGGGACCGCCCGTGGCCGCCAGCCAGACAATGGCCCCGGCAAAGGCCAGTCCACCGAAGAGGTTCATGATCAGGGCCTTGAAGGCATTGGCGGTGGCCTCAGGGGTCTTGGTGTAGCCGATCAACAGGAACGAGCACAGCGTCGTAATTTCCCAGAAGAAGAACAGCCACACCAGGTTGCCCGCGAAGACCAGACCGAACATGGCGGAAAGGAACACGAACATGACGAAGAAGAAAAACGGCCTCCGGTCGCGCATCTCATGGTGATGGTGATGGAAGTCGCGCATGTACCCCAGGGCGTAGATACAGATGAGTCCGCCGATGACCCCGATGATGAGCGCCATGATGAAGGAGAGGCGGTCGAGGAAGAGGTGCTGCTGGATGGCCGTCGTCGTCGAAAGCGAGAATTCGTACCAGCACATCAATGCAAATTGCAGCGCGATCAGGACCGACGCCAGGTAGTGCTTGTATTTGAAACCCAAGAAAAAGATCAGCCCGGCCAGGAACACCTCGCCGGCGAACATGGCCTTGTCGACCCACCCGGCATCGAGGCTGAAAGA
>JAKQBR010000129.1 GCA_029574005.1 Deltaproteobacteria bacterium
ACGCATATCGTTGGTGGTGCCGGTCTTGCCGCAGACCCCGTCCGGCATCCCATGCTCGCCCGCACGGTTGCCGGTGCCGAAACGCAGCACGTCCTGCAGGCAGGCATCCACGAGGAATACCGCATCAGCGGACATGACCGCGGCCGGGGCCTGAAACTCACCGCGCAGGCGCACGGAGTTGTCCTTGGCGATCGCCGTGAGGGCCACCGGGCTTACCCGGTTGCCCATATTGGCGAACGGCGCATACAGGCGCGCGACATTCAGCGGTGAAGACTCCACGGCACCGAGCAGCAGCGACGGGTGCTCCTTGATTTTCATCTGCGGAGAGACCGATCGCATCTCGTCCGCGATGCGGGAGACCCCGACATCCAGGCCCAGGCGCACCGTGGCGATGTTGTAGGAATTGATCAGGGCATCGGCCACCATGACCTGGCCGTGACTCAGGTTGTCGTAATTGGCGGGGGTCCAAATCTTGCCGTCCTGGCCGGTGAGCGTCAAAGGACTGTCATCGATAAAATCGGACAGGATAGCGCCCTTCCGCAAGGCCGCATAGTAGACATACGGCTTGACCAGGGAACCGATCTGACGACGCATCTGCACGGCGCGGTTGAATTGGCTGCCGGCATAGCTCTTCCCCCCCACCATGGCCAAGACCGCCCCGCTGTTCGGTTCCATGACCACCACCGCGCCCTGCAGCGGCACACCGCCGTTTTCCAGGTTGTGGATCTCGCGGGCCAGCACCTTTTCCGCCGCGAGCTGTATGTTCATGTCCAGGGTCGTGAAGATCCGATATCCGCCGCGCGAAAGCTCGCCCACCGGGAACTGATCATCGATCGAGGCGAGGATATAATCGATGAAGTACGGGGCATGCCGGGTGCGCGGGACATAGGGGGCCATCCCCAAAGAGGCCTTGCGCGCTTTTTGATAGGCCTTCTCCGTGATATAGCCTTCTTCGTACATGAGTTTCAAGACGGTGTTGCGCCGCCCGAGGGCCGCTTGGGGATGCTTATAGGGAGAATAGATGTTGGGCGCACGGATGATCCCGGCCAGCAGCGCCGCCTCAGGCAGCTTGAGTTCGGACAGGTCCTTGTCGAAATAGACCCTGGCCGCGCGACCGAAGCCATAGATGCCCGCATTCCCCCATTGGCCCAGGTAGATCTCGTTGATGTACATCTCCAGGATCTCGGACTTGGAGAACATGACTTCCATGACCAGGGACATCCAGGTCTCCCGTATCTTGCGGGTGAAGGTCCTCTCACTGGTCAGGAAGAGATTCTTGATCAGCTGCTGGGTGATGGTCGATCCGCCCTCCACGATCCGTCCGGAGCGGATGTTGACCACCCCTGCCCGGAAAATGGAGCGCAGGTCTATGCCCCAGTTCTTGAAGAAACGACGGTCCTCCGTAGCGATGACGGCGTCAATCAGCACCTGCGGACACTGCTTCAGGGTCACCACGGTGCGGTCCTCGCGGCCGTGGTCGAAGATCTCAGCGAAACACTCGGGTTCCAGCCTGATCTGTTCCAGCTCCCGCTCCGGCTTCAAACCCACGATGTCCTTGACCACTGACCCGTTCAGGACCAGCTTCACGAGCTCAGGCTTGACCTTCTGGTCGGGATACTCGAAGCCATGCTGGTAGATGGTGATGGCTCCGTCGCTGAAACGATACTCCCCCGGGGCGCGCACCTGTTTGACCGGGCGGTAGCGCAGGCGTTTAAGCCGGGACTGCAGGCCGATACGCTCGATGTCGGTTCCGACGGCGATCCGGGTCGGGCTGGTGTAAAAACGCGAGGGGATATGCCAGAGTGGACCGCTTCCCAGCTTCTTGATGTCCTTGTATGCCCACAACGTCGCCAGGGCCGCGCATGCCAGAACGATTGCCAGAATCAACCCCGCTGCCGGCCATACCCTGCGCCATGCCTTTTTCACAGCCCACCCTATAATCGCTGGGCATCACCGTGTCAAGTGATGTCCACGCGGGGGCGAAGGTCTGCGGCCCTATTTATTCGCGCGCCTTGTCCTGACGCCTGCGGAGCATCTCGCGCTGTCGCCTGAAGAGGTAACGGACGATGTCGTCCTTGCTTTCCTGGTCCATTTCGATGAACCGCACCACGACCGAATAGCACTCGCGGCCTTTGTGGGTCAGGGTCTTGATGCGGATGACTTGAGCCGCCAGACGGATAAAAAGCAGCGGCACCATGGGCAGGATCATTCCGATCTCCAGGACATCCATGACGTCATAGGGCGTATCGGCGATGAAACGCAGGCCGGAGGCGCTGATGTTGACATCCTGCGGGACGGTCTGCATGAGCTGTTTGAAATCCTCGGCCAGGTTCATATGGATAAGCAGGTCCAGCTTGCGGTTCAGTTCCCAGATAGCCTGGCTTGTCGGCGTCTCACGGGTATACGGGATCTCGTCCGCCCCGGGGTATCCGTACTGGCCCTTCAAGAAGGAGTCGATGATGAGCTTGTTGGCGCGGATCTTTTCCAGGGTCTGCTCCAGGGCCTGTTCATGTCCGAGGGCATGCCCTACCAGGCGGACCTTGAGGTAGACCTTGTCATTGATGCGCACGTCCTGGCGGCGCTCGTCGCTTGGCTTCACCTGGCTTTCCACCAGGAGCGTCACGCCGTTGTCCGCATGTTCGAGGACACGCGCCAGCACGGCGTCGCGGCCGTCGGATATCTTTAAAAGCCGGCCGGGTTCGATCCCGATCGACCGGACAGGCTTGAATAGGAAGGTGTCTTCTCCAATGATCTCCTCCACGACACCGTCGATCTTGTTGCCTTCTGCCGTGAAGGCCGTCAGGCCGGCGCGGAGATCCAGGAGCTTGTCGATGTTCATTGCCCGTCCTTCACGATCTCGACCCGGTTCCTCCCTCCGGCCTTGGCCTTGTACAATCCCATGTCGGCGTACTTTACAAGATCGCTGGCCTGAAGTCCATCCCGATATTGGCTCAAACCCAGGCTGACGGTCAGACGCAGCCCCGGCATGATCCGCATGGCCGCCATGGTCTGACGGATTCGCTGCGCCAGGGGCTCGGCATGCGCGATATCGGTGTGCGGCATGAGCACGGCGAATTCCTCGCCGCCGTAGCGGAAGACGCGGTCGGACTTGCGTACGCACTTCTCCAGGCGCTGGGCCACGGTCCTCAATACCATATCGCCGATCTGATGCCCGAAGCGGTCATTGATGCCCTTGAAATGGTCGAGATCGATCATCATGAGCGAGAAGGCGGTCTTATAGCGGCTGGCGCGCTCCCACTCCTGACCCAGCATCTCCTCGAACGCACGGTAGTTCAACGCCCCGGTCAGGCCATCCCGGAAGACCAGGGCCTTGAGCTGCTCATTATCGATCAGTTTGGCAACGGCAGGCGCCAATATTTTGACCCATTCCCGGAAGATCCCCTCATGCATGCCGTGGTTGATCGACAGGGTGGCGGTGGCCTGCGTGGTATTGACCAGGGGGAGATCCAAACGGTGATACGGGATGGGCGGATGCCCGCCCACAACGACGCGGATATAGGAAAAGCCGTCAGGACCGAGGACGCGGTGGGCGTCGTGCTCGCCGCCTTCATCGAGGTCCAGGACCGAATAGACGCGCGCCTCCACACCGGTCACGCTCAGGTAGAGCGCCGGTGCGGCCAGCGGAAAAGTCTGCCCCATCAGGGCAATAAGATCCATGTAGGCCTTGTGAACACCGGGAGAAGAGAGCAACGCCACCAGGCTTTCGGTGAACAACGCTAAAGGCCGTGAGGCTTCAGGATCAGCAAGTGCCGCCGCGCGTTTGGCTGTCGGTGCTCGGCGTTCCTTAACCAGCATACATACCCCCTTCAAGTATAGGCATTGTTTTTTTTCCATTTTTATGCAAGGTATGTGCCTTAAGGCACGATACTGCAGGCAGACGGCGGGCAAGGAGGGTAGTTCGCACCATGAAGCCGCGATTCGACGAAACGGACTGGGAGATCATCGGCCTCCTGGCCAGAGACGGCCGTATGACGGTCAAAGCCCTGTCCAAAAGGCTCGGCTTGGCCGAGGCGACCGTCCGCAACCGCATGAACCGCATCATGCGTTCCGGCCAGATCAAGGTCGCGGGGCTCATGAACCATGACGCCTTCGAGGATAAGGTGGCGGCCATCGTGGCGCTCGAGGTCAAGGATGTCTGCGACCTTGACCGTGTCGGCCAGGAGATAGCGGCATTGCCGAGCGTTCAGAGCGTCAGCATCGTTTCCGGACGCCATGACATCATGGCGGAGGTGCTGGTGGCCTCCCATCGCGGCATCGTCCGCTTTCTGAAAGACGAGCTTGCCGACATCAGAGGCATCGGCAAAACCGAGACCTTCATGGTTCTGAAGAGTTTCAACAAATGGATCATCCCCGACTGAGGGACAAGAAAAATGCGAGCGAGAGTATAATCTATGGACACAGTCAATATTCGATGGCATGGCCGGGGCGGTCAGGGAGCGATCACGGCCGCGAAGATCGTCGCCATGGCCGCCTTCGCCTCCGGGTACTCCGGGGTGGTGATGGCCCCGACCTTCGGGACGGAACGTCGCGGCGCCCCCGTGATGACCTCCCTCAAGATCGCCCGGCACAAGATCTACGACCTCTCCCCCATCGAGACGCCGGACATCGTGGTGGTCCTCGACCACCTGCTGCTCAAGGAAGCCGACGTAACGGGCGGGCTGGTGCCGGGAGGGCTGATCGTGCTCAATACCCCTAAACCGCAATCGGCCTATCATTTCGAGGGCATGCGGTTGGCGACGGCCGATGTGACGGCCATCTCGGTTCAGGCCGGTTTGAGGCACGGCATGGTCAATTCGGGCATTATCGGGGTCTTAGGGCGCGCCGTCGATACCGTGTCCATCGAGAGTCTGCTGAATGCCGTGAGCACCGAATTCAGCTCCAAGAAACCCCAACAAAACGCCGAGGCTTGCAGGCTCGCCTACGAGCGGACCGTGCTGGGAGGCTAGTCATGGGAACACGCGCCTATAAACACAAGACATCTCACAGCGAACCCGGGCCGGGTGACGGCGGACGAACCGGGTCCTGGCGGGTCGAACGCCCGGTCATCAATACCGAGCTCTGCATCCCGGCCAAGCGCAAGGCCGAGGCCTGCTTCATCTGCTGGCTCTATTGTCCGGATGTCGTGGTGACCAGGACCATCCCCCCCACGATCGACCTGACATACTGCAAGGGATGCGGCATCTGCGCCGAGGAATGCCCCACCAAGGCCATCACCATGGTGGACGAGGCCGAATTTCAAGACGACGAGGACTGAAACCCATGCATATCATCGAGAACGGCAATGTCGCCGCCGCCTATGGAGTCAAGCTCGCCCATGCCCAGGTGATCGCGGCCTACCCCATCACCCCTCAGACGCCCCTGACCGAGAAGCTCTCCGAATTGATCGAATCCGGCGAGATGGATGCCCAGTACATCCCGGTCGAGAGCGAGCACTCGGCCTTGGCCGTGTGCATCGCGGCCTCATCGACCGGCGCGCGGGCCTTCACGGCCACCAGCGCCAACGGCCTGTTGTATATGCACGAGCAGGTGCATTGGGCGGCCGGGGCGCGGTTGCCGATCGTCATGTGCGTGGTCAACCGCGGGGTCGGCGCGCCCTGGAACGTCTGGAACGACCACCAGGACTCCATCTCGCAGCGCGATACCGGCTGGATCCAGATGTACGCCTGCGACCATCAGCAGATCATCGACACCGTGCTCAAGGCCTTCTCCATCGCCGAGCAGGTCAGCATCCCGGTCATGGTGTGCTATGACGGCTACATCCTGTCTCACACCTACATGCCCTTCGAGCTGCCCGATCAGGGCCAGGTGGACAAATTTCTGCCGCCGTATCGCCCGGCCTATGCCCTGGACCCGAAAGAACCGGCCAACCTCAATACCGTGACCCTTCCCGATGTGCGCACCGACATCCACGGCGAGCTGGCGCACGGCTACATGGAGATCCGCTACCTCCTGCAGGAAGACCTGCGTCGCACCCTGGAGGCGGCCGAGGAATGCGAGCGCCGTTTTCAGGAGTGCTTCGGCCGCTCGGGCGACCCCTTCGTGGAGCCCTACCGGTGCGAAGACGCCGACTATATCGCCTGCGGTCTCGGCTCGATCACCTATCAGCTCCGCGACGTAGTCGACCAATTGCGCGCCGAGGGCCTCAAGGTAGGCGTCCTGGGCGTGCGTCTCTACCGGCCCTTCCCGGATGCCGCCGTGGCCGCCGCCTTACAGAAGGCCGCCGGCGTCATCGTCTTCGAGAAGGCCTTGAGCTACGGCTATGAAGGCGCGCTCTGTTCGGACCTCAAGGCCGCGCTGTATGAACGCCTGCCGGACAATACGAGAAGACCATGGGTACGCAACTTTATCGCGGGCATCGGCGGCCGTGAGATCAAGACAGCCGAGCTCGCCGAGACCCTGCGCACGGCGATCGCAGGCACCCGCAGCGCCGAGACCAACTGGCTCGGCATCAAGATCTAGGAGGACGGCATCATGCAGGCAAAGACCACCATACTGAGCCTCCCGACCCAGGAATTCGTCAACCCCGGCAACCGGGCCTGTACCGGCTGCGGTCTGGGCATCGCCTACCGCATCGGGCTCAAGGCCTTCGGGGCCGAGACCCTCCTGGTGGTGCCGCCTAGCTGCCTGACCGTGCTACAGGGCCTTTTTCCGATCGCCACCACCAAGCTGCCGAGCCTGAATGTCACCTTCGCCTCCACGGCCGCGGCCGCCACCGGCGTGCTCGGGGCACTGAAGTCCCTGGGCAAGAAGGATATCAACGTCGTGGCCTGGGCCGGCGACGGCGGCACGAGCGATATCGGCCTCCAGGCGCTTTCGGGCGCCGCCGAACGCGGGGACAACCTCGTCTTTTTGTGCTATGACAACGAAGGCTATATGAATACCGGCGTCCAGCGTTCGGGCACGACCCCCCTGGGGGCGCTGACCGCCAACACCCCCATCAAGGGCAAGCTGCAGCAGAAAAAGGACGTGGCCGCCATCATGGCCGCGCATGGGATCAACTACGTGGCCGCCTGCTCGGCCGCCTATCCGCTCGATCTCTATGACAAGATCAAGAAGGCCCTGACGATTTCAGGGGTCAAATACATCCATATCCACACCCCCTGCCCGCCGGGCTGGGGATTTGAACCGCGCTTTTGCATCAAGATCGGCCGACTGGCCGTGGAAACCGGATACTATGACCTCTATGAGATCGAGTACGGCGCGTTCAAGCTCACCGCCGCCTCGCTCAAGCTCATGGAGAAGCGCAAGCTGGTGCCGGTGAAGGAATATTTCAGGGCCCAGGCGCGTTTCAGGGGGTTACGTGACGCACAGATCGCCTCGATCCAGGAGCAGGTAGACGCCAAGTGGAGCCGCTACCTGGCGTCAACGGATTGATCCGATGTATCTATAGCGCCAGCTTCAAATGGGCGCGGTCAAGGTTGCCGCCCGACATCATGAGCACGACCTTTTTGCCGGAAAGCCGGTCCTTGATCTTCAAAGCGCCCATGATGGCCGCCGCCCCGGCCCCTTCGGCCAGGTTATGCGTACAGGTCAGCGCCAGGCGGATGCCCTCGAGGATCTCGTCTTCGCTCAAGAGCACACAATCCTTGATGCGGTCCTTCATGATGACATACGGCAGCTGGAAGACGCTGCGGGCGGCCAGACCGTCGGCTACGGTATCAGCGTCTTCCAGCACGGTCCATTCACCCTTCTTCCAGGAGGTGTAGAAAGCCGGGGCCTTCTCGGCCTGCACGCCGATGATCTCCACCTTGGGGTTGACAGCCTGGGCGGCCTTGATCAGCGAGGCGCAGCCGGCGCCGCCGCCGACGGGACACACGATCGCCTCCACATCCGGCAGGTCTTCGAAGATCTCCAGCGCCATGGTGCCGACGCCGTTCAAGATCTCGGGCTCGTTGCCCTGCTCGACATAGTAGTAGCCGGCGCTGTCGACCAGCTCGTCGCAGTAGGACTGAGCATCGTAGAAATCGTGCCCATGCGTGATGAGCTCGGCGCCGAAGCTCTCGATGATGCGATTGATGTCGGGGTTGTTGTTCTCGGGCACCACCACCGTGCACGGGACATGGAACCATTGCCCGGCCCACGCCATGGCCAACCCATGGTTGCCGCGCGTGGCGACCAGGATGCCGCTCTCGAGCTCCTCCTTGGACATGTGGTGGAAGAAGTTCAGGGCGCCTCTGATCTTGAACGAACCGGTCGGCTGATGGTTCTCATGCTTCACATACGCCTCGCAACCGATCAGGCGTGACAGTTCGGAATAGAAGATAAGGTTGGTGCGGTTGAGGTAACGTTTCGTGACGGCGTAAGCCTTGAGCATACCCGTCAGATTGACCTTTTCAGAGAGCGTCTCGTACTTTTTGAACACCTTGAAAACCTCCCGGCTACATTTTATAACCAGACTTCTTAGGCTTGCCGCGCAGGTTCTGCAGCACTCCCCCCAGGATGACGCCGATCACGATGGTGAACTTCACGCGTTCGGAGGTCTTGAGCCGGCTGTATTCCTTGGTCAATTCATCAAGCTTCCTGATCCTCTCCTTGTCCGCGGCCACAAGCTTGTCATAGTCGGCCTTCAAATCGAGGTACGTCGTGGAGGCCTCCCGCAGGTTGACATAGTCGCTCTTGGACTTGTCCACATCACTCGTCAGGGACCCGACCTGAAATTTCAGCTCGCGATTCTCCTTCTCCAGGGCCTTGTTCTGGTCCTGGACGGCTTTGAGGTTCTCCGCATAGGCCTTCATCTTATCATTGAGCTGTTCAATGATGAGGGCGCGCGGGGTCTCGGTGGTCAGGAGGCGCACAGGCACCCAGCCTTCCTGGCCGTCCGGCGTAGTGACCTTCACCCACTCCCCGCCCTCTTCCTTGACTTCCAGATAATCATTGGTGCTGGCCATGCCGATGACCTGCGAGTTCTCGCTGGCGTTCCTCTTCAAGGGGATATTCACGCGGTCCCGGACATAGAGGCCTCTGGCCAGAGCATCATCTACCGCATACCAGCACAGCGACGCACACAGCAAGCAGACAAGACATATCTTCCTCATCCCTCAACCCCTCATCTCGGGCGCGGATTTCCGCGCCTTCATACCGTATACTGGACCACTCCATACATCAAATAGCGCACGATGTCCAACAGGCTCAGCTCCGACCCAGGTCGGCCCGCCCTGCATATTCGGAAAAAAGCCGCTTTGCGAGGGGTCGTTCGGGACGTGTCGAATCCCCTCGTACTCCTATCGCATGGCCTGCATGATCTCGTCCAGCGTAGCCATGGTATCTGATTGGATGCTCGCCAGCCGCCCGGCATCGGCGGCCTCGAAACGCAGCACGATAACCGGCTGTGTGTTCGACGGCCGCACCAGGCCCCAGGCATCTCTATCTTCAAACCGCACCCCGTCGATGTCGATGCAGTTCTGATAGTGTCCCCGCGCGTAGTCCTTGAACCTGTCCACCACGGCAAACTTGATCTCATCCGGACAGTTCAGCCTTATCTCGGGGGTATTCTCCATACGCGGCAGACGCTCGAAGATCTCCTGGGGGTCATCCACCGATGCCAGCACTTCCAGCAGCCTGGCCGCGGCATAGATCCCGTCGT
>JAKQBR010000402.1 GCA_029574005.1 Deltaproteobacteria bacterium
CCGCGGGGACGGGGCCGATACCCATGATGGTCGGATCGCAGCCCGCCATGGCGCCGCCTTCGTATTTGAGGTGGTAGGACAGGCCCAGCCGGTCGGCCTTGTCGCGGCTCATGAGGATGACGGCCGCCCCGCCGATGGTCAGGGGGGACGAGGTGGCCGCGGTCAGGAGGCCATCGGGTCTGAAGCCCGGCTGCATGGTGGCCATCTGCTCCAGGGAGATGTTGCCGCGGATCCACTGGTCGGTGTCCACCAGGAATTCCGTGCCGTCCTCCTTCTGGCCCATGATGGGGATGATTTCGCCCCTGAACTTGCCGGCCTGGGTGGCCTCGTCCGCCTTTTTGTGGCTCCAGTAGGCCATGTTTTCCATATCGACGCGGGTGATCTTCCAGAGATCGGCGACCTTCTCCGCCGTGGCGCCCATGGGGATATCCATGATGCTGTAGCGTTCGGCCAGGCGCGGGGCGAAATCCATGTTCATGGCCATGGGCACCTTCTGCATGTCTTCGATGCCGGCGGCGAGATAGGTGTCGCCCTCGCCGCACATGATGGCGCGCGCGGCATGCTCGATCGCGGCCATGCCGGACGGGCACTGCATGGTCAGGGTGTTCGACGGCACCGATTCCGGATATCCGCCGGCCAGCCAGGCCAGGCGGCCGATGTCGTTCTGCATGCCCGTGATGTTGGCACAGCCGCAGAACACGGCCTCGATGTCCTCGGGTTTGACCTGGGGATTGCGGGCGAAGAGCCCATCATAGACCTGGGTCAGGATCTCGTCCGGCCGCAAGGCCTTGAACCAGCCTTTCTCATTGTGGGCCCGGGAATTGGCCGAGCGCACCCCATCGATAAGAACGCATTCTTTCATCTTCAGACTTCCTCCTCTTTTAGGGTAGTGCACGCTTCCGCGTAAGGATTATGACTCTTTTTTACCACCTTGTCAAACGATTCCCGGTCGATAATCGTTGACTATATCTGATTAAGATGGATGCTGTGTGGCCGCTACCTTTTTTTGTTTACCGTATTGTAAATCTTCGCCATCCATGATAGACTGTTCCCGTTGGATTTGAAATGACATAAGGAGGGAAGAGGCATGGAATACCAGAACATCCACCTGGAGAAAAACGGGCCGATCGCGATCCTCACCATCAACCGGCCGCCGGCCAATGCCATCAACGTGGCCACGCTCGAGGAGATCAATGCCGCCCTGGACGAGCTGGAGCGCGATACGGCCTTGCGCGTGGCGATCTTCACCGGCGCGGGGGAGAAGGGCTTTTCGTCCGGTTTCGACGTCAGCGACGCCGGCAATGCCGACCGGGCCAGCGTCCTCGGCCAGGAGACCTGGACGCGCATCGACCGTTTCTCCAAGCCGACCATCGCGGCCATCAACGGCTTCGCCTTCGGCGGCGGCTGTGAGCTGGCCCTGGCCTGCCATTTCCGCTGCATGGTCTCGAACCCCAAGGCCCTGATCGGCCTGACCGAGCTGAATCTCGGCATCATCCCGGGAGACGGCGGCGCCTGGTTCCTGCAGCGCCTGATCGGCTACCAGCAGGCCTTCGAACTCACCGTCACCGGGCGCCTCGTCGATGCCCAGGAGGCTCTGCGCCTCGGCATCGTGCTGGAGGTGGTGGACGACGCGGAACTCCTGCCGCGGGCCACTGCGCTGGCACGGCAGATCGCCGCCCAGCCGCCGCGCGCGCTGCGCATGACCAAGCGCCTGATGAAGATCGCCCAGCGCACCTCACTAAAAGATTTCCTCGACCTTTGTGCCGCC
>JAKQBR010000042.1 GCA_029574005.1 Deltaproteobacteria bacterium
TATGGGGCGCGTCAAGATCACCGAGATCTTCGGGAGGGCCCGCTGATGCTGCGGGTGAGGAATCTGCACGCCTATTACGGGCATATCCATGCCGTAAAGGGGGTGAGCCTGCATGTGAACCCGGGCGAGATCGTGGCCCTGATCGGCGGCAACGGCGCCGGCAAGAGCACGATCCTGCGGGCGATTTCCGGCGTCGTGCCCGCGGCCTCCGGCGAGATCGTCTTGGGTGAGGATGTGATAACCCACCTGAGCCCGGAACGCATCCTCAAGCGCGGCATCGGTCACGTGCCTGAAGGCCGGCGGCTGTTCAGGGGCTTGAGCGTGCGCGACAACCTGGCGCTGGGGGCCTATTCGCGCACGGACCGCGCCGGGGTCAAGCAGGACTTGGCGGCCATGGAGGAGCTCTTCCCCATCCTCGGACGGCGCCGACGGCAGATCTCCGGCACGCTTTCGGGCGGTGAGCAGCAGATGCTGGCCATCGCGCGGGCACTGATGGGGAGGCCTGCGGTGCTGCTCTTGGATGAGCCGTCCATGGGACTGGCGCCCATCATGGTGAACCAGATCTACGAGAAGATCGCGGATCTGAATCGGAGCGAGGGCTTGAGCATCCTGCTCGTGGAGCAGAACGCCCGCATGGCGCTCGGTCTGGCTCAGAGGGGCTATGTAGTCGAGACCGGGCGCATGGTCATGGAAGGCCCGACATCTGAGCTACGGCAGAGCAAGGAGATCCAGCGCGCCTATCTGGGCAAGGGCTATCGCGAGGTGTGGGAGTAATGCTGAAGGCCGTGAGCTTAAGCAAGCATTTCATGGGCATCCAGGCCCTGAGCGATGTAACGCTCGAGGTGGTCCAGGGCGAGCTCCTGGGGGTCATCGGACCGAACGGCGCGGGCAAGACAACACTCTTCAATGTCCTGACCGGACTTTTCGCGCCGGACGGCGGGCGCATTTTACTGCATGGGCGTGACATCACCCGGCTGCGTCCCCACCGGCGCATCCGTCTCGGCATGGCGCGCACCTTCCAGAACCTGGAGATCTTCCGTGACATGAGCGTGCTGGAAAACGTGATGGTGGGAGGCCACAGCAGGCTCAGGGCCGGATTCGGTCGCAGCCTGTTCAATACCCCGGCCAAACGCGCCGAAGAGCGGCACCTCCGGGAGGAAGCCCGTATGCTGCTGGAGCGCCTGGGTCTACGGGACGTGGCCGACGAACAGGCCGTCAACCTTTCCTATGGAAATCAACGCCGGGTGGAAATAGCGCGGGCTTTGGCCGCCAAACCGGCCGTCATTTTCCTGGATGAGCCGGCCGCCGGCATGAATCCCAAGGAGACCGAGGAGCTCTCCGAGCTTATCGTGCGCCTCAAGTCCGAACTCGGTCTGACCGTCGTCATCATCGAACACGATATGAATTTGATCATGGACATCTGCCAGCGTATCATTGTCATGGCCGAAGGCCGCGTGCTGACCGCGGGAACGCCGCAGGTCGTCCGCAAGGACCCGCGGGTGCTGGAGGCTTACCTGGGAAGCGAGGAATAAGGGAGGGAAGGCGATGCTCGAAGGGCGATACGAAACCATGCCGAGAGAAGAGCTCGAGGTGCTGCAGCTTGAGCGGCTTCAATCCACATTGAACCGGGCCTATCTGAACGTGGCCCACTACCGTCGTGCCCTGGATAAGGCCCGTATCTTGCCCGAGGACATCAAAACCCTTTCCGATATCCGTCTGCTCCCGTTCACGACCCGCCGGGAGATCGAGCAGTGCTATCCCTACGACATGTTTGCCGTGCCCCTGCGCGAGGTAGTGCGCATCCATACCTCCTCGGGGCAGGCACGCAAGCCGATTGTTACGGGCCATACCGCCAACGATCTCAAGGCCTGGGCCAGGCTGATGGCGCGGTTTCTTATCTGCGCCGGCGTCACGCGCGACGACGTGATCCAGATCGCCTTCCGTTATGGGTTGATGACCGGAGGATTCGGCTTTCATGCCGCCGCTGAGCTCATCGGCGCATCGGTCATACCGGCCGATATCGGCAACACGGCCGAGCAGGTGATCATCATGCGCGACTACCTGACCTCGGTCATCGCCTGCATGCCCAGCTATGCCCTGATCCTGCTCGATAAGCTTGAAGAGCTTTCGATAAATCCCAAGGGCCTGCGCCTCAGGCGTGCCATTCTGGGCGCCGAGCGTCTGAGCCCCAAGGTACGGCAGCGTTTTACGGATCTGGGCATCGAGGTCTTCAACAGCTACGGCTCGAGCGTGGTGCTCGGCCCGGGCATTGCGGGCGAGTGCGGCGCGCATGAGGGGCTGCACCTGTATGAGGACTTTTTCATCGCCGAGGTCATCGATCCTGCAAGCGGGCAGGTGCTGCCGGCCGGCGCCAGGGGTGAGCTCGTGATCACGACGCTGGCGCGCGAGGCCTTTCCACTGATCCGTTACCGGACCGGCGATATCACCATGATCATGGAAGGGTCTTGCCCATGCGGGCGCACGCATCTCAGGCTGGCCGATATCTTTGGCCGCACGGACGATGCCATAAAGGTCAAAGGCGTAGGGGTAACGCCGGATCGCATTCGTGAGATACTCGAACACGAAGGGGTCCAGACCCGCACCCAGCTGCATATCTACCGCGAGGGCTCCTATGAAAAGGCCGACGTGTTGCTCGAGGTGGGAGACAGTCTTTTCTTCGATGAGATGCGCACCCAAAAGGCCTTGGTCGAGAGACTGGAAAAGGCCATCCATGCCGGTACGAGTGTCCGTATGGGGGTGCGGATCGTTCCGTCGGCGGCGTTCAAGGGTACGTCCGTCGTCGTGGACGAACGCGATTGATCGCCGATTGTTGCGGGGCCTGTCCTCTTGCCTAGATCTTGTTTCCCAGGAGGATGGCAATGTCCTCGTTCAAGCCATCGATGAAGGCGTCCAGGGCCTCAAGTGCCGTGAACTGAGCGGAGGCCGTGTCGGACAGGGGGTTTTTAGGGGCTGGGACATGCGCGACGTCCACATCAGGGTTCGACTCGCGCCAGAGATCCTCCTGGCGTTGAATGGAAAACGGCTCTTTCCCCTTGGCGCGGCCACGACGCAGGGCGTCGTCCGGCATCTGCTGGGCGATGGTATGGTAAACGCTCCGCAGCTCTGAGCTCAAGCGTTTGAGATACAGCGCCAGTTCTTTGTCCGTCATCTTTTACCTCCCCTTTGCCTGGCAATGGAGCATGGCCATAGTGTGGCCTTTCGGCAAATCATGCCTAAAAACATGAGGCAATCCCGTGTGAGGGCCGGACAGGCGGGCAATTGCAGGGCAGGAGATGGACGGTGCTCACTGATAAGAGATCTGGGGAACCCCCAGAGGTGAAGGGGTTCCCCAGATGGTAGCCGTATGACCGTGAAGCCTTAGACGGCAAAGGCCTCTTCCGGGATGTTCATGGCGCTCTGCTCGTCCTTCTG
>JAKQBR010000055.1 GCA_029574005.1 Deltaproteobacteria bacterium
CAGAAGCTGGCCTTCATGACGATGCCGAAGAGCAGCTGTCCCATGAGCACGGCGATGAGCACGTCGGTCAGCGCGATGAAGAAGTACGGTATGGCCTTGCCCAACAGCAGCTCCGCGGCTGAGAGCGGCAGGGACTTGAGCGTCTCCATGGTGCCGTTTTCATACTCGCGCGCGATCACCAACGAGGTCAGCATGGCCGCGGCGATCATGATGATCACGGCGATGATGCCCGGGATGATGAAGTTGCGGCTCTCGAGGTCCTCGTTGAACCACACGCGGATGCGGGCCTCGACCGGCGGCTCGATGGTCGAGGCCCCGCTGACATTCAGAAACTCCATCAGCAGCTTGCGGTTATAGCCTTCGATGAAGGACGTGATGTAGCCGCGCGTGATGTTGGAGAAGTTCGGGTCGCTGCCGTCCAAGAGGATCTGCAACGGGGCCGCCCGGCCGGCGCGGATGTCCGCGGTCCAGCCGGGCGGGATGATCACGGCCAGCATGGCCCGTCCGTGGTCGAGCTCCTCGGCCACGCGGCGCGTATCATCCAATCGGGCGCCGACATGGAAGTAGGCGCTGGCATCGAGCGCGCGCACGAGATCGCGGCTTGTCTCGGTGGCGTCCTGGTCCACGACCGCGGTCTCGACATTGTCCACATCCAGGCTCAAGGCATAGCCGAAGAGCAGGATCAGGACCAGCGGCAGGACAAAGGCCAGGTAGAGGCTGCGGAAATCGCGGATAAGGTGGTAAAGCTCCTTGCGGACAATGGCCTTGACGTTGCGGGGGCTCAAGACTGCCTCCCGGCCATGAGGCGGATGAAGGCCGTGTTCAGATCCGCCTCGGGTATGTCCGGACAGGCTTGGGCGATAATCTGTCCCGGGGTGCCCTGGGCAACGATCGTGCCCAGGTTGATCATGACGATGCGTCCGCAGTGCTGGGCCTCGTCCATGTAGTGCGTGGTGACAAAGATGGTCATGCCTCCATCGGCCAGGGTCCGGATAAAGCTCCAGAAATGCCGGCGCGTGATGGGGTCGACCCCGGAAGTAGGTTCGTCCAAGAACAGGATCTCCGGTCTGTGGAGCATGGCGCAGCCCAAGGCCAGACGCTGGCGCCACCCCTGCGGCAGCTCCCTGGTGATGCGGTGGCGGACCTCGGCAAGCTGGGTCATGGTCAAGACCCAGTCCATCCGCTCGCGCCACTGGGAGGTGGGCACGTTGTAGACCCCCAGGTAGAAGCGGATGTTCTCGTACGGGGTCAAGTCTTCGTAGAGCGAGAACTTCTGGGACATGTAGCCGATCGATTGCTTGACCTCCTCGGCCTGGCTGACGATATCGTAGCCGGCCACGAAGCCCTGTCCGGATGAGGGCGTCAGGATGCCGCACAGCATGCGGATGGTGGTGGACTTGCCGCTGCCGTTGGAGCCAAGAAAGCCGAAGATCTCCCCCCTGGCCACGCCGAACGAGACCTTGTTCACGGCCACGAAGTCGCCGAAGCGCTTTTCCAGGTCATGCACGACAATCGCCTCAGCGCTGGAAGGTGTCATGCTCAATCTCTCCGTCCACGGCCCGGATGGCCGCGATCATGGCCTCCTCCAGGCTCACGAAACCGGCCCTGATCTCGTCCGGCGTCGCGGTCTTGATGATGCTCCCTTTATGCATGAGGGCCAGGGAATCGCACCGTTCGCCCTCGTCCAGATAGGCGGTGGATACCAGGATGGTCATGCCGAGTTTCCGCATCTCGGTCAGGATCTCCCAGAACTCCTGGCGCGAGACCGGATCGACGCCGTTGGTGGGCTCATCCAGGATCAGAAGCCTGGGCTCGTGCACCAGCACGCAGGCCAGGCCCAGCTTCTGCTTCATGCCGCCCGAGAGGTCGCCGGCCGGGCGGCTCAGGAACGGCAGCAGGTTCGAGAAGCCGAGATAGCGTTCTTTGCGCGCCCGGCGCTCGGCGGCCTTGATGCCGAAGATGTCCATGAAGAAGTCGATGTTTTCCTCCACGCTCAAGTCCTGGTAGAGCCCGAAGCGCTGCGGCATGTAGCCGATCAGACCTTTGACCCTTGACTTATCAGCCGCCATGTCGATGCCGTCCACCGTGATCCGTCCCTGCGTGGGCATGAGCATGGTGGCGATCATGCGCAGCAGGGTGGATTTTCCGGCCCCGTCCGAACCGACCAGCCCGCAGATGGAGCCCCGGCGAACGGCCAGGGACACCTCACGCACGGCCATGGTGGCTCCGAAGGCCAGGGACACGGCCTCCACGCTCACGAAGTTATCAGCGGAGATAGGCATCGGCCGGCAGACCCGCCTTGAGCTCCAGCGTGGGGTTGGGGATGCTTACCTTGACCAGGTAGACCAGCTTGACGCGCTCCTTCTTGGTCTGGATGATCTTGGGCGTGAACTCGGCCTCGGGCGAGATATAGGCCACGGTGCCGGTATAGGTCTTGCCGGGGAAGGTATCCACCTGAACATCCACGCCCTGGCCCGGTTTGACCGTGGCGATCTCGGTCTCGTTCACATAGATCTTGAGGTCAACGCGCGTCAGGTCGGAGACGGTCATGACCTCGCGGCTGGGGTTCACCACCTCGCCCGGCTCGACATTGCGGCTGGTCAAAATGCCGCTGACGGGAGAACGCAGGCGGGTGTATTCGAGCTGCAGATCGGCCTGATCGCGGGCCGCCTGGGCCGCCATGATCTGGGCCGCGGCGGTCTTGATGTCCTGCTCGATGGCCGTGATGCGCTCCAGGTTGGCCCTGGCCTGATCCACAACGGCCTGCGCCTCCACGACCCGGCGATCGGCGTTGTCTTGGTTGAGCTTGACGGCATCGCGCTCCTTCTGGTTCACCACGCCGCGACGAAAGAGCTCTTCATAGCGCAGCGCATTCTTCCTGGCATCGGCCAGCACGTTGCGGGCGCTTTCCAGATTGGCCAGCGCCCGCTGCACGTCGGCCGGCAAGGTGGTTTTCGAGATCTTCAGCACGGTTTCCAGCTGTTCCTTGGCAGCCAAGGCCTTGTCAAGGTTGGCCTGGGCCTGGTCGTAGCGCGCCTGGTACTCGGCCGCGTCGAGCTCGGCCAGGACCTGGTCCTTGACCACGCGCTGGCCCTCGGCGGCCTTGACCGCCACAACGCGGCCCGGCACCTGGAAGGCCAGGTTGGCGCTGGTGGCCTCGATGGTGCCGGAGTATGAGAGTTCGGCATGTCTGTTCCGGTATTGTCCGTAGTAGACCATGCCCCCCACACCTGCCAAGAGCAGGATGAAGACGATGAAGATGATGCGCTTGCGCATGAAAAGCCTCCTTGTCACTGTCCCTGAGAGGGCGCCTTGCCCATGGCGCGCTCCAGCCTGGCATAACCGATCTGATAATCGCCCAGGGCATTGGCGTGGTCGGCCCTGGCACGCGTGAGCAGGGTCTGGGCGTCCAGGACCTCGGTGGCGGTGCCCACCTGCTCCTTGTAGCGCTCCTGGCTGATGCGGAAATTTTCCTCGGCCTGAGCGATGGCCTTGACGGTCACGCCCACCTGCCCTTCGGCGTCCTTGAGTTCCAGCCAACTGCGCTTGACCTCGAGCCGGACCTGGTCCCTGATGTCGGCCAGGGCGTACTCCATCTGGTTGGCGCGCGCCTTTCCGGCATCGACGCGGTCCTTGGTGCGGCCCCATTCCCAGAAGGTCCAGCTGGCCGCGGCCGAGACATACCAGCTTTCTTTGTCCTGATAGAGCGTGCCGGCGACGTCGGGCTTGTCACCGTAGCGCTGGAAATGACCCACGGCATTCAAGCTCGGGTAGAATTCGCTCCGGGCGATATTGACCGCGGACCTGCTCTGCCTGACCTTGAGTTGGGCGGCCTTGATCTCGGGGCGGCTCCTTTCCGCCTCCGCCAGGCATGCATCCAGGGATGGCACCGGCGGCAGCGCGTTCATGGTGTCCCGCACCTCGGCCGCGGCGTTGATGGGGCGGCGCAGGACGATGTTGAACTGCGACCTGGCCATCTCCACGGCATTGGCCGCCTGCAGCGCATACTTCCGGCCGTTTGCCAGCTCGACCTCGGCGCGCAGCAGGTCGTTGCGCGCGATCATCTGCACGTCATAGAACCCCTGGGTGTTATCGAGATGGGCCTTGAGCAACGCCTCGGACTGACGGGCGACCTCCAGCACCCGCTCGGCCTTCAGAAGAGAAAAATAGGCGGTCTTGACCCGCAGGATCGTGTCCTGCGTGCGGGCCTGGGTCTCAAAGTCCGCGATATCCACCCCCAGCCGGCTGAGGGCATAGTTCTCGAAAATGGCGCCGCCGGCAAAGAGCGGCTGCCTGACATCAAAGGCCCAGGTGTAATTGTCCCTGGTCCCGACGATCATGTAACCCGGGGCCACCAGGGGAGGAAAACCCTGGAAATAGGAATGCGGGTCGCGGTTCAGGAGGGTATAGGTGTAGCTGGTGCTGAACTTGGGCAGGAAGGCGGTGAAGGCCTCCGAGCGCTGCGCTTCGGCTGATCTCAGCCCCTCCTGCGCGCTCAAGATGCCCAGGCTCTGCCGGGTGGCGATGGCAATGCTCTCCTCCAGCGTCAGGACCTCGTCGGAGGACGCCGGCCAGAGCGGTCCGGCCAGGATGAAGAAAAGCGCGACGGTTATCAGGGGAATACTCGAAAGCGCGCGCATGGCTACCTCCTTGAAGAACCTGTTTGCTTGATGGCCCTCAGGATCAATCGCTCAATCTCCGTATTGCTGCGGTCCAGAAAATCATCACCGCTCCCTTTGACCGCCTTCCGGATACTGGGATGCGACATCACCATCGGGCCGATCAGCTTGGAAAAGATCAAGGCGCCCACGGTCATGGTGTGAATCAGCACCGGAACGGTCTTCACGAAGGCCCCGGCTTTGAGGCCTTGATCGATGATGCCCGCGACCAAGGTAAGGATCAGCGCGATATCATCAAAAAAGACCTGGGGCAGGTTCACCCCATCCGAGGCGATCTCGCGCATCATGATGCGGGGCATCTGGGGATTGGCGTCAAGGGAGGCGGCGAAACTGCGGATATAGGTTCTCAACTTCTGCTCCGGATCGGTTTGCCCGGCGATATCCCTGGAGAGCCGCGCGGCCGTGGCCCCGATGATATCGTGCAGCACCTCGGCATACAGGGCCTGCTTGTCGCCGATGTGGTAATACAGGGCGGCCTTGTTGACTTGGGCGCGCCGGGCGATCTCGTCCACCCGGGCGCCGGCGAAACCCTGTTCGGCAAACACATCCTTGGCGGCCTGGATGATGCGCGCGCGGGTTTCCCCCTTCTTCTCGCTTTGGGCATGGCGCATGACCCCTCCCGTTTCAACCGTTCAGTTTATCTAAACGGTTGGTTTAACTATTTGGTTATATACCCCGCTCCCGGACCGTTGTCAAGCACAACGTTCATGCATAAGCGTGATGACAGCGAGAGCAAGAACAGGTATACTGCATGCATCAACCGCCGCAAGGAGGAGAAGCCATGGTCAGGCTCACACCGGGCGAGAAGGCCCCGGACTTCACCCTGCCCGATCAGGATGGGAGGCCGGTCCGACTGATGGATTTGCAGGGCTCCAAGGTGCTCCTCTACTTCTATGCCAGGGCCGGGACATCGGGCTGCACCCGGCAGGCCGTCTCGGTCAGGGACGCAATCCCGGAACTGAGGAGTTATGGGGTGCAGGCTATCGGCGTCAGCCCCGACCGCCCGGAGGCGCTGAAGAAGTTCTTCGACAAGCAATCCCTCAATTTCACCCTGCTTTCCGATGCCGACCGGGTTGTCGCCAAGACCTACGGCGCATTCGGCGAAAAGACCATGTACGGCAAGAAGGTCGAGGGCATCATCCGCTCGGTCTTTCTCATCGATGAACAGGGCATCATCCGGGGCGCCTTTTACAAGATCAGCCCGGAGGATACGGTGCCCAAGGCGATGGATGTCCTGAAGTGACGGCCTGAACGCCCCACCCCGGTCTCCACCCGGGCCGCGACGGTGTTCCAGCCGGGCTCCCCCGGCCGTCGGCACCTCCTGTTTTTCGGTGGAACACATCCCGGAGCAGCACCTGCCCGCCACAAGCAACCGGCCGCGTATCCTTTCTCTGGAGAGATTCGCTTGACACCCCAGGGGTTTTATTGTAATGTAATTATTCGTTGCACGAAAGGCATTCAATCACCAGCCAGCCCAAAGGAGGATGATATGAAAAAAATGGTTTTCATCTTTACCGCCTGGTCAATCTTCATCGTTCTGTCAGCTTCGCCCCTATTGGCCGGGCCGCTCGCCGACACGGAAGCCGCTGCCTTGAAGGCCGCCATCCAGGGTCTGGGCATCAAGAACGTGTCCGTGGAGATCAATGTGCCCATCAGGGTCCCGGCCAAGACCCGCACCAACAACCTGGGCCTGCCCGAGGTCATGCCCGCGGTCACTCTCTGGGGCACCCTCCTGAAGCCGACCACGGACCCGCTCGATACTACCCCGCGCACGACCATCCTGATCTCCACCTGCTACCGCCGCGAGATCACCATCCTCTTGGGCATGCATTTCCTTGTCCACAACTATAATGTCTTCTGTTTCGATATCCGCGGCAGCGGCTCTTCCGAAGGAGGCTGGACCGCCTTCGGACCGGTGGAGCACCACGACGTGGCCTATGTGGTCGATACATTCATCCCGTCCCAGCCGTGGTCGGACGGCAAGGTGGGCATGTACGGCCCATCCTACCTGGGCATCACGCAGTTCCTGGCTGCCGGACTGTGCGAGCGCAACGAGAAGACGGGAGAGCCCACGCACTTGAAGGCCATCTTCCCGTTCGTGCCCATGAGCGACCCCTACCGCATCATCGCCGTGCACGGCGGCAACCTGGACATGGAGTTCATGGCCATGTGGCTGGTGTTCACCGACCTGCTCACCATCATGACGCCCGTGATCGGGGGGGACCCGGCATCCGTGCCCTCTCATACGGCCCAGATCTGGAACGAGCACTGGGGCAATATCGCCACCAGTATCGGCTGGGTCATGAATCCTGATAATATATACTACTGCGACTGGTTCAAGGAAAAGTCCGCGGCCCTGTACTTTCCGTCCAAGCCGAAAAACGGCTGGCGCTACAGCACCGGCGTACCGATCGAGGAAGGCACGCATGTCATCCCGTCCAAGCTCCCGGTCTTCGTGGTGGGCGGGTGGTATGACATCTTCACCATGGGCACCTCAGAGTGCTACCAGTACGGACTTTCCGAACAGGCCGTGGGCGACAAGGCCCTGGTCATCGGCCCTTGGTATCACGGCACCGGCTCCTTCGGCCTGGGCCTGAACGACCTGACCATCGGCAACGTGGCCGCGCGCTGGTTCGACTGGAAGATCAGGGGCACGGTCGATCCCTTCATGAGCGAGTTCCCGGTGCTGCTCTACGTCATGGGCGAGGACCGCTGGCGTGCCGAAAAATCATGGCCCCTGGCGGCCTCCCGCACCCAGTCCAGGACCTACTGCCTCTCCAAGCGTGCGGCTTCCCAAGCGGAAGGCGACTGGTTCGGCATCGACAACGCGGCCAACAACTATGCCCTGGTCGACGCATCCCAGGTAAGCAGCCTGGACTACCCCGCCGCGGTCAACCCGGTGCTCAAGCATGACCCCGCCGACCTGCACGGCCTTGCCTCCCGCTCCAACGCACGTTGGCTGGCGGGCGGCCTGGATATGCCCTACGATCTGTTCCAGTACCTGTTCGGCTACAAGAATGAAGGCCTGTCCATCTATGAGGACGAGCGCACGGACGAGCTCGGCGTTCTCACCTTCACCACCGAAGAGCTGGATCAGGACGTTGAGATCGTCGGGCCCATGACGCTCACCTTCTGGGCCAAGACCGATTTCACCGACCAGCTGACCCAGGACAAGATCGATCAGGCCGTGGCCTCTATCAAAAGCCTGTTCAACATCTCGGACGGCAACCTGCTCTTAGACCTCATCAGCCGGCGCGACGTGCAATGGGTAGTGGAGCTCAACGACATCTTCGAGAACGGCCGCGCCCGCAATATCACCTCAGGCTGGCTCGGCGCCTCGCAGCGTCCGTACGATCCCAAAAACCCCACCCAGACCGATCCCGGGTACACGCCCTTCGACCCCTTCTATTTCGAGAACACCTTCAATGGCTCAACGCATCCACAGTTCAACATGATCGATGAAGGCAAGGTCTACCGCTATGTCGTGGAGCTCTGGCCCACCTGCAACGTATTCAAGGCCGGCCACCGCATCCGCGTGAGCATCTCGAACTCGGATGTCCCGCACCTGCTGCCCTACCTGATCCCGTCGGAGAACACCTTGGTGATCGATGCCAGCCACCAGGCCAGGCTCGACTTCACCACCACCACGGCCACGGGCCAGGGCAGCACCTGGAAATGGATCACGCCAAAGAAGGGCACGCTCTTGCAAGAGTTCGCCGCGGCCAATGCCTACCTCATGGAAGACACGGACCCGGTTACAACCGCTCCTGCCGGCGCCGAGGGCTCCTCCGAGTCTTCATCGCAGCAGAATAAGGCCGCGGGCGGCGATTCCGGTGACGGCGGCGGCTCCTCGGGCGGCTGCTTCATCATGACCGCCCGGCTGTAAGAGAACTATGCCCTGAGAGGCAATTGCGGAGAAACTGGCCGGGGCTTCCGGATTTGCAACAGGAAGCCCCGGTCTTATTCAACGAGGTGTGCCCGCGCTCATATAAGAAGTGACGATGTCAACCAGATCCGATACAGGCTTGCTCTAAGGTCTTATCTCATTCCGGATAAACGAACGTCACCCGCACATCGATGTCGGGATGCAGGCTTTTCTTCACCGGACAGGTATCGGCCGCGGCCTCGAGCTTGCGCTTGTCAGCGGCGCTCAAGATGAGCCCGGCGGGCAGTTCGATCCTTACCGTGAGGGCTTGAATGCGGCGGGTGCCGGTCATGGTCATGTCCTTGACAACCTGGATGCGGGTGCCTTTGATGTCGAGGCCGGACTGCTCGGCCACCTTGCCCATAATGGTGACCATGCAGGTGCCTAAGGCGGTGGCCACCAGGTCGGTGGGCGAGAAGGCCCCTCCCTTGCCGCCGTTGTCAACCGGCGCATCGGTCCTGAGCGTGTTTCCCGAAGGGCCGTGGATGGCCGTGCAGTTCAGTTGGCCTTCATAGACGATATCCATGACAACACCCATCGCATACCTCCTTAAAACGAAACGCGGTATGGGGATAACCCATACCGCGTTAGTATATCGTACTTTTTTAGAATCCTACCGGTGGTCAGGACACTTATCGAAGAAGCCCTGGTCCTTCCCTGTCGTCTTCACGATCCAGTCCACCTGGGCCTCGGGGATGTACGGGGTGGAGCACACGCTGCACTTGATCATCTTGAAGTCCTTGCCCCAGATGCGGCGAACACCGTCCTTTTCCTTCATGGTGATGGCGCCGGTCGGGCAGGCATACACGCACGCGCCGCAGCCGATGCAGACATCCGAGGGCTTGTGATAGGGGGTGGCGGGCTTCTTGTCAGCGCCGCGGTCCTCCATGGAGATGGCCGACACGCCGACCACCTCGGCGCACACATTGGTGCACAGGGCGCAGGAGATGCACTTATAGCGGTTGCGCTCGCCCTCGTCTTTGCGGAAGCGCGTTTCCGTCAGCCCCTCTCTAGCGGCCATGTCGCGGATGACGTCCGAGTCCGGCACCCGCGAGAGCAAGAGCTCCAGCACGCCTTTGCGGATCTTGTGCACGAAGGGCGTGTCGGTCTTGATTTCCAGCCCCTTGCGCACCGGGTAGTTGCAGGACGTGACCAGCCGCATCTTGCCGCCCTGATGGGCCTCGACCAGGCAGACGCGGCAGGCGCCGCCGCTGGACTTGACCTCGGTGTTGTAGCACAGGGACGGTATGTAGATCCCGTTGTCGCGCGCCACGTCCAGCACGCACTGGTCCTTGACGGCTTCAACCGTTTTCCCGTCGATGATCACGCTGATTTTTTCCATCTTATGAGATCCTCACAGCATTGAAGTTGCACACGTCCTTGCAAACGCCGCACTTGATACACTTGGTGGTGTCGATGACATGGGCCTTCTTGCGCTCGCCCGAGATGCACTCCTGCGGGCATTTCTTGGCGCACAGGGTGCAGCCGGTGCAGGCCTCGGCGTCGATCGAATAGGTGATGAGCGCCTTGCAGACGCCTGCCGGGCATTTCTTGTCTTTGATATGGGCATCGTACTCGTCGCGGAAGTACTTGATGGTGGATAAGACCGGGTTTGGCGCCGAGGTGCCTAAGCCGCACAGCGCGCCCCATGAGATGACCTCGCACAGCTCTTCCAGGGCGGCGATGTCCTCTTCCTTGCCTTTGCCTTCGGTGATGCCGGTCAGGATGTCGAGCATGCGGGGCAGCCCGTCGCGGCAGGGGGTGCACTTGCCGCAGGATTCGCCCACCAGGAAGTTGGTGAAGTACTTGGCCACGTCCACCATGCAGGTCTCTTCATCCATGACGATGATGCCGCCCGAGCCCATCATGCTCCCGGCCTCGGTCAGGCTGTCGAAGTCCACCGGCAGGTCCGAGAGGCGCTCGGGGATGCATCCGCCCGACGGCCCGCCGGTCTGCACGGCCTTGAACTTCTTGCCGCCTAAGATCCCGCCGCCGATCTTCTCGACCAGCTCGCGCACCGAGATCCCCATGGGGACCTCCACCAGCCCGGTGTTGTTGACCTTGCCCACCAGCGAGAAGACCTTGGTGCCCTTGGAGCCCTTGGTGCCGAGGCTCGCATACCAGTCGGCGCCCTTGACCATGATCTCGGGCACATTGGCCCATGTCTCGACGTTGTTGAGCACGGTGGGCTCGTCATAGAGCCCCTTCTCGACCGAGCGTATGTACTTGGCGCGGGGCTCGCCCACATTGCCTTCCACCGAACGCATCAAGGCCGAGGACTCTCCGCATACGAACGCGCCGCCGCCGCGGCTGATCTTGAGGTCAAAGGAAAAACCGCTGCCCAGGATGTTTTCTCCCAGGAGGCCCTTGTCGCGCGCCGCATCGATGGCGATCTTGAGGTTCTTGACCGCCAGGGGGTACTCGTCGCGCACGTAGATGTAGCCTTTATGGGCCCCCACGGCAATGGCCCCGATGATCATGCCTTCGATCACGGCATGCGGGTCGCCTTCCATGACCGAACGGTCCATGAACGCGCCCGGGTCGCCCTCATCACCGTTGCAGATGACATAGCGGGTATCGCTCTTAACCGCCACGCACGAGCGCCACTTGGTGCCGGTGGGGAAGCCGCCGCCCCCGCGACCGCGCAGGCCCGAACGCTCGACCTCCGAGATGATGGCCTCGGGTTCCATCTTGAGCGCCTTGGCCAGACCCGCATATCCGCCTGACAGGATATAGTCGTCGATATTGGTGGGGTCGATAGTACCGATATTCTTCAACGCGATGCGGTGCTGATACTTGTAGAAGGGGATCTCCTGATACTTGGCGATGGTCTCTTGTGTGGCCTTGTCCTTGTAGATCAGGCGCTCGACGACCTGACCGGCCTTGATGGTCTTTTCCACGATCTCGGAGACATCCTCGGGCTTGACCTTGAGGTACAGGATGCCCTGGGGCTTCAAGGCTACGAGCGGTCCGTTCTCGCAGTAGCCGTGGCAGCCGGTGGTCTTGATGCCGATGTTCACATCCAGCGTGAGCCCCTGCTCCTGGATCAGCTTGGTGAAGGCCTCGGCCACGGGCCTGGCGCCGTTGGCCTGGCACCCGGTCCCGAAACATACCAGCACGGTGGGGAGATCGGTCTTGGTCTTGGCCGCGATCTGCTCCCGGTATTTCCCTAACTGTTCAATCGAGGTTATCGCTCCCATGCACTTGGCCCTCTACTTGTATTTTTTCAGTACGTCCATGACCTTGGAGGCCCGGGTCTGGCCGTAATAGTCTTCGTCCACCACGGTCACCGGCGCCATGGCGCAGGCGCCCACGCAGTTGACGCATTCAACCGTGAACTCACCGTCTTCGGTGGTGGAGTTGCGCTTGACCTTGAGTTCACGCTCCAGGGTCTCGAGGATCTGGGTGGCGCCTTTGAGGTGGCAGGCCGTGCCGGTGCAGACCTTGATGGTGTGTTTGCCGCGCAGGGTGAGCGACAGGGCCTTGTAGAAGGTCCCCATGGCGTAGATCTTGCTCTGGGGGACCGCCATGACCTCGCTCAAGCGGCGCATGCCCTCCTCGGGCACGTAGTAGAATTCGCGCTGGAAGTCCTGCAGGATGGCGAGCAGCGACTCCTCCGATTTCTCGTAGCGGTTGATGATCTCGTCGACCTTGTTTACGTCTATCATTGCATTAACCCTCGTCACAAAGCTTCAAGAGCTTTTCGTAATCCGCGGTGGTGCGGGCCTGGATGGCATCGATGTCGGCCGGAGTCAGGTGCCGGAAGCGCCCCTGACCCTTGATGTACTCGTTCACGGTCTGGATATGGCCCGGTTTGTAGGTAAGCCGGTATTTCCCGTTCTCGTATTCATAGAGCGGGAACACGCAACAGTCGACCGCCAAGCGGCCGTACTTGATGGCCTCTTCGGGCTGAATCCGCCAGCCCGTGGGGCAGACCGACAGGACATGCAGATAGGCCGGTCCGGGCGTGGCGGCGGCCTTCTTGACCTTTTCCATGAGGTCGAAGGGGAAGCTCGAACAGGCCGTGGCCACGTAGGGGGCGTTATGGGCAATGGCGATCTTGGCCATGTCCTTCTTCTGGGTATGCTGGCCGATGGACTTCTTGCCGGCCGGGCTCGTGGTGGTGCTGGCGCCCCAGGGCGTGGAGCTCGAGCGCTGGATGCCGGTGTTCATGTAGGCCTCGTTGTCGTAGCACACGTAGATCATGTCATGCCCGCGCTCCAAGGCCCCGGAGAGCTGGCCCATGCCGATATCGGCCGTGGCGCCGTCGCCGCCCATGGCCACGCAGTTGATCTTCTTGGCCGGCAGCTTGCCCTTGCGCATCATGGCCTTCAAGCCCACCTCGCAGCCGCTGGCCACGGCCGAGGAATTCTCAAAGGCCACGTGGATCCAGGGCACCCGCCAGGCCGTGGTAGGTAGCGGCGAAGAGATGATCTCCATGCAGCCCGTGGACATGGCCACGATGGTGTCGCGGCCCAGGGCCTTCATGACCAACCTGACGGCCAGCGCCTCGGCGCAGCCCTGACAGGCGCGGTGGCCGGAGGTGAAGTACTCCGCCTTTTCAACCAGGCGTGAAGAGAAAACCGAGAATTTGTCCATGGATAAGCTCCTTTAAGCCCGCAGACCGTAGAGGGTGTACCCGTCGGTATCGCCCTTGGCGGCCTTGGCTTTGCCTTCGAGGATGATGTGCTTGAAATCGTTCACGGCCACGTCCCGTCCGGCCAGTCCGGCCACATAGTTGACGATTGCGGGGGCGCCCGGTTTGTTGTACAGGGCGCTGCGCAACTCAAGGGCCACCGGGCCTCCGGGGCCGCCGAAGCTGATGGCTCGGTCCATGACGATCAGGGTCTGTTTCCCTTGAGCGGCCTTGGCGAACTCCTCGAACGGGAACGGTCGCCAGAGCCTGATCTTGATGAGTCCGACCTTCTCGCCTTCCGCCCTGAGCGCGTCCACGGCCTCCATGGCGGTCTCGCCATAGGAGCCCATGGTCACGATGCAGTAATCGGCGTCGTCGGCTTTATAGGTCTCGACGGGGTGGTAGCGCCGGCCGGTCAGGGCCGCCCATTCGTCCCAGGCCTTGAGGCAGGTGGGGTACGACCCCAAGAGGGCCTGCTCACGGCTCATCTGGGCCTCGGTATAGATCTCGGGCATGGCGAAGCAGCCCATGGAGACCGGGTTGTCGGGATGCAGGGCGCCCTGCATCTTATACTCCGGCAGATACTTCTTGATCAATTCGTCGTCCTCGAACTCAACGGGCTCGATCATGTGGGTCATGATGAAGCCGTCGATGTTCAACGCCACGGGCAGACGGACGCCGGCGTCCTCGGACACGCGGAAGGCCCAGAACACATGGTCGTAGGCCTCCTGGCCGTTCTCGGCGAAGACATGGATCCAACCCGCGTCGCGCACCATCATGATGTCGGTGTGGTCGTTCCAGATGGACAGCGGTCCGGACAGTGAGCGGTTGGCCAGGGCCATGACTATAGGCAGCCTCAGCGAACTGGCGATAAAGAAGATCTCGGCCATCAGGGCCAGACCCTGCGAACTGGTGGACGTGAAAGTGCGCGCGCCCACGGCCGCCGACCCGCAACAGACGCTCATAGCCGAGTGTTCGCTCTCGACCGGGACAAACTCCGCGTCCAGATGCCCGTCCGCCACCATCTCGGAGAGGTGCTCCACGATATGGGTCTGCGGGGTGATGGGATAGGCGCTGATCACGTCACAATCGGCCTGGCCGACTGCCTCGGCTATGGCGAGCGATACCTCGATGCCTTTTCGTTCCTTGGCCATGATCATTCCTCCTCAGCCACCATGGTGATGCAGCCCACTGGGCACTCTCTGGCGCAGATGCCGCACCCCTTGCAATATTCCAGATCGGCCTCGAAATGTCCCTCGGGCGCATGCACTATGGACATATCGGGGCAGAACAGCCAGCAGACGCCGCAGCGGATGCACTGGGTCTTGTTCACCACCGGACGCAGAGAGCGCCAGGTGCCGGTCTTGTACTCCCGGGCGTTGCCGACCTCACTGACCGCCGCCCCAACTTCGAGTTCCTGCCACGCAATCTTATTCATCGGTTTTGCCACGGTCCTACTCCTTTATCGTGAGCTCAGCATAGGCCCGCGCCAGGGCCTTCATGTTCTTTTCACCCAGCTTGGGCCCGAACCGATCCAGCATGGCGGCACGGATGTCATCAACCTCCAGGATGCCCGTTGCCCGCATGACCGCACCCAGCATGGTCGTGTTGACGATGACGCGCCCGAGCTCTTCCTGGGCGATCTTGTTGGCGTCCACGATACCCACCCGGCAGGAAAAGCTGCATGATTTCATGATCTCATCATAGCTCTTCTTGCTGTTGATGATGAGCGTCCCGTCGGGTTTCAACCCTTCCGTGGGATCGACCAACGTCAAGAGCCCCGGATCCAGTACTACCACGACATCCGGTTCATAGACCTTGGCCCGGATAAGGATCTTTTTGTCGTCCACGCGACAGAACGCCACGACCGGCGCACCCCTGCGTTCGGGGCCGAAACTGGGGAAGGCCTGGGAAAACTTGCCCTTGCCGATGGCGGCGATCGCTATCAGTTCAGCCGAGGTGACCGCCCCTTGTCCGCCCCTCCCGTGAAACCTGATCTCCAGCATACATGCTCCTATTGCTCGATTTTTAGAATAGCGGAAGTTAGCATTTTTCGACTTTTTCTGTCAAGGGAACAAACATTGAGGATTCAATAACTTTAAGTCCTTAATTCCGGTCGATTATTTTTTATACGGCAGGGGTGTCAAGCCGGGGAAAACGGCAGGCCGGAACCTTCGCGCGCGCAGTCCTCGGCCGGCGCGGGCGCCGTCGCTCGACGCCTCAAATCGGGGTTGCGTCACGGATGCGAGGCGGGGTTCAGGACGCGCTTGCCTCTGACAAGGACTTCCTCACTCTTTCCAGGAGATCGTGTATCTCTTTCTCGCGCGTCTTCAAGTAATCCCGGTAGTCGAACGACCGGCGCGCGTGGTGGATCTCGATACGCGTCTGGGCCTCTTCCTTGACCAGCAGCATCTCGATCAGCGACAGTTCTTCCTTGGAAACATCCAGGTTTATCATAATCGGCTCCTTTCCCGAAGGCTGAGCTCCTCCGGCGGATACACCGCCTCCGCATATCCCGTGTATTTATTGTAATAACGCCCGGTAAGATAGAGTCAAGAGGGCTTACGCCGCCGTGTCCACGACGCGCCGGATGTTTCGCACGCCTGAACTTAAAGGCCCCGGGGGGCGGGTACGCTCGGCGAGATCTCCGGGCGCTACCGCTTCGGGGCAATGGGCAGACGCCGCTCAAGCATGAACTCGTAGAACTTGCCTAAGAGCGACATGAACGTGCGCTTCTTGTTGCGCACGATGAAGAAATCACGGTGGCAATCCATGCCCGCCACGCTCAACGCCACCAGCCGATGGTCCGCGACCTCGCGCTTGACGACGTTCCTCGACAGTACGGCCAGGCCGAGATTGGCCTCTACAGCGCCTTTGATGCCTTCGGTGCTGGAAAGCTCCATGGCCACCCGGGGCGTGACCCCGAACTTTTTGCCCATCAGGTCGACGATATCGCGCGTGCCCGAACCTTCCTCCCGGACGATCATGGGGTCAAGCTCATGCTTGATCAATGAAGGCGTGAGGTGGTCAAGCTTGGCCCAGTGATGCTTGGGTGAGCAGATGAAAACGAGCTCGTCGCGCATGAAGAATTCGGATTCAAGATCGGCATGCCGCGGCGGCTCCTGGATGAAGGCGAAGTCCACCTCGCCCGCCAGGATCTGTTCGATGGCCTCCTGCCGGTTCAGTGTGAGCAGGGCGATCTCCACCTTGGGGTAGGCGTCCTTGAATTCGCCCAGATAGCGCGGCAGGATATACACGCCGATGGTGTTGGGGGCGCCGATGACGATCTTGCCCATCTCTCCGGAGGAGAACTCGCTCATGACGCCCTGGGTCTCATCAATCAGCCTCAGGATGCGGCCGGCGTACTCATACAGGACCTTGCCCGCTTCGGTCAGCGCGATCCTGCGGCTGATGCGGTCAAACAGCCTGACATTCAGGGAATCCTCGAGGTCCTTGATCTGTATGCTGACCGAAGGCTGCGACAGGTGCAGCTTCTTGGCTGTCTGCGTGATGGAGAGCGTCTGTGCCGCAAGGTAAAATATCCGGATTTGATGAATATTCATTCCATCCTCCACATCAATGTTAGTTTATTGGGTTTTCCCTAATGATACCATAGAATAATTATATTTGACATCGCGCGAAACATAACATATAAACCTCCCCAGCTATAGCACAATTCTTATGGGCTATAGACCTCCTTTTTTAGGCCCACTACCACCTCTATTGAGTGGGCCCTTTTTTTTGTTAGCATAGACGGCATGAAGAAGCCCCCCGGTTTCAACGCCCCGTTTCAGGCCCTCAAAGGCGTCAGCGTCAAGGAAGCACAGCCGCCCAAGGAGAAAACCGCCCAGGCCAAACCGCCCGACAAGAAGCCGCCGGACGAAAGCGAGCTCTTCAGCCTTGCCATGCACGGCGTCAAGCCCATCAAGCAAGACCGCGTCACGCCCGAACCGGAAGACCCGACCGTGCGGGTCCAGGCCATGCGCCCACGCATACGTTCCGAC
>JAKQBR010000056.1 GCA_029574005.1 Deltaproteobacteria bacterium
CGATGCCCCGGCCGGCGGACACGACCACCGAAGCCTCGGTTATGGGTATCGCATCCTCTTCCTCGGGACGCGTCAGCCCGCGCGGCAGCACTTTGCATGGCCTGCTGTCGCTGGAGACGGTCTCGACCGGTCCCGGAGCAATGGGGGGGGTGGAATAGACCTCAAAGGCACCGGGCAGGATGGTCAGCACACAGGGTGCATACGCCGGAACGATATCCATGAGGGCCTTGCCGTTCAGGACGGAACGCGTAAAACTGAGGTCGGCACCGCTATGGGAGAATGATTCGACCGCGGTTATGCACGAGGCGCCGAGGCTGACCGCCAAACCTGGAGCGAAATCCTGCCCGCACGCGGTGTGTGCGATGATAATCAGGTCCGGACTGCGGCCGGGGATGATCCGGGAAAGGATCTCTTTCCAGAGCTCCGGCGCATACTCCGCGCAGGTCGCGACGGCCGTAACAGGCAGCCCGGTGCGCTCGGCTATCTCTTTGGCGGCCTCACCGGGACCTCTCCCCAGGGCGAACAACTCGATATGATCGGGGCCGATGGCGGCCGCCAGCGTCACGAGCTCGTAGGTGACCGGCTTAACCTCTGCGGCGTCTGTCTCTGCTATGATGAGGATGCGCTTGACCATGTCCGGCTAGAGGATAGCGTGCTCATGAAGGATGCGCAGCATCTCCTTGGCCTGCTCGCGCATGCCGCCCGTAATCATGACACCCTGTTTGCCCTCCGGGGCCGACCGAAAACTGAAACGGGCATTGGCCTGGATATCACGCCCCACGATGCGCTCGATCGCTTGGCGCTTGGCGCGCAGCACATTGGTCAAAGTCGGGTAGCGTGGATGGTTGATGCCGGTTTGCACGCTGATGACCGCCGGCAGCGCCAAGGTGAAGCGCCGTCTGATACCGCCCTCGATTTCCTGTTCAATGTCCACATGCAAACCGTCCGCATGCATCTGTACGGCGATGACGGCGGTGAGACTGGGCAGCCCCATCATTTCCGCTAAGAGAGGGCCTACCTGGGCGTGCATGCAGTCCTCGGACATGGCCCCGCAGATGATGAGATCATAGCACCCATCCTGAGCATACTCCTGAATGTGCGCGGCAATGACCTCGGGCGGCACATACCCATCCCGGCCGATCTCAATATGCACACCCGTATCGACTCCCAGCTCCAGGGCACGCCGGATCACGGTCTGCGCCCGCGCCGGACCGACAGATACGGCATCGATACTGACATTGTGCAGCGCCTCCTTGAGCAGGAGCGCTTCCTCCAGGGCATATTCGTCATAGCGGTTCAACCGGAAGGCAAGCGCCGGGCCGTCCCACCGTCCATAGGCATCGATCATGATGGGCGCATCCATGTCCGGCACCTGTTTCACGCAGACCAGAATCTTCATACCTGTGCCTCGGGGCGCTTGATTCATGGCAAGGGATGTTGGCATGGAAAGCGCGAAAATGCAATTTTAAAAATCGAGCGCTCGCTCTATTTATCTTGACAGACCACGCCCTTGTGTCGGATGGTGAAGGTCTGGAGGTAAGGGGTGAGCACGATCTTCATGGTCAGACACGGACAGGCGTCCTTCGGGGGAGAGACCTATGACCGGCTTTCGCCGCGCGGTCATGAGCAGGCGCGCATCCTGGCCCGGCACTTCATCGGAGGCGGCCTTTTGTTCGATGCGCTTTATTCCGGGG
>JAKQBR010000065.1 GCA_029574005.1 Deltaproteobacteria bacterium
AGGCGTGCTTTTCGGCGAATCCTACACGCCCAGTCTGCCCCGCGGCAATGCCCATCTCACGGCGACGGCCTCTGTCCTGAGGAACGCAAAAGGCGAGATCATTGCCGCCATAGAGTGCATCCGCGACAATACAGAACGCAAAACCATGGAGGCGAATCTCCTGGAGACCAACCGCCATCTGCAGGATGCTCAACAGCGCCTGGGAGATATCATCGAATTTTTGCCGGATGCCACATTGGTCATTGACAAGGAAGGCAAAGTGATAGCATGGAACCGGTCCATCGAATCGTTGACCGGCATCCGGAAGGAAGATATTCTCGGCAAGGGCGACTATGAATACGCCCTTCCCTTTTATGGAGAAAGAAGACCTATCCTGATCGATCTGGCCCTTCATCCCCTGCCGGAAATGGAATTGGCTTATATCGGGGTTCACCGAAAGGAAGGCGTGCTTTTCGGCGAATCCTACACACCCAATCTGCCCGGCGGCAATCTCTACCTTTCGGGAACGGCCTCCGTCCTGAAAGACGCAAAAGGCGATATCGTCGCCGCCATAGAGTGCATTCGCGACAATACACAAAGCAAAACCATGGAGGCAAATCTTCTGGAAACCAACCGCCATCTGGAGGAAGCCACGATCCGGGCCAACGACATGGCCGCCCAGGCCGAGATGGCCAGCAGCGCCAAGAGCGAGTTTCTGGCCAACATGAGCCACGAGATCCGTACGCCCATGAACGGGGTCATCGGCATGACCGGCCTGCTGCTGGATACCCATTTAAATGAAGAGCAGCGGCGCTACGCCGAGATCGTGCGGATCAGCGCCGAGTCGCTGCTCGGGCTGATCAACGACATTCTCGACTTCTCCAAGATCGAGGCAAAGAGGCTCGACCTGGAGGTCCTGGACTTCGATCTCTCGAGCCTGATGGAAGATTTCACCGCGGTTCTAGCCATGCGCTCCCACGAAAAGGGCCTCGAACTGTTCTGCAGCATCGATTCCGACGTACCGACCCTGCTGCGCGGAGATCCGGGCCGCCTGCGACAGGTTCTCACCAACCTGGGGGCCAATGCCCTCAAGTTCACCCACAGGGGAGAGGTCTCGATCCGCGTCTCGGCAGCGGATGAAAAAGCCCGAGCGCATGACAACGATGTTCTGCTGCGCTTTTCGGTTCGGGATACGGGCATCGGCATTCCAGAAGACAGGATCGGCACCCTGTTTGACAAGTTCGTCCAGGTGGACGCCTCGACCACGCGGAAGTACGGCGGTACCGGCCTGGGGCTGGCCATTGCCAAACAACTGGCCGAACTGATGGGCGGCCGGATCGGCGTGGAAAGCAAAAAAGATCATGGTTCCGAGTTCTGGTTCACCGCCCGCTTCGGCAGGCAGGCCGAGGGAATCCGCAGGCAAAGCATTCCGCCCGCCGACCTGAACGGCGTGCGCGTGCTGATCGTGGACGACAACGCCACGAGCCGGGAAATTCTGGACAAGCATCTGACCGCCTGGGGCATGCGCCCGTCAGAGGCAAAGGACGGCCCGGAAGCCTTACATGCCCTCAATCAGGCCGTAGACGCGCATGATCCCTTCCGCGTCGCCCTGATCGACATGCAGATGCCGGGCATGGACGGAGCAGCCCTGGGCCGCGCCATTCAGCAGGACGAACGTCTGGCCGGCGCACGAATGGTGATGCTCACATCCCTGGGAACGCGAGGCGACGCCCGGAAATTTGAGGAGATCGGTTTTGCGGCCTATGCCACCAAGCCCGTACGGCATGATGAACTCAGGACCGTTCTGTCCCTCGCCCTGAGGGATCGGGTCGATGCAGGGGAAGCGGTTCAAGCCATCGCCACCCGCCATACGGCCCGCGAGATACTGAACCGGTTCAAGGACCGCAAGGTTCGCATCCTTCTGGCCGAGGACAACATCACCAACCAGCAGGTGGCCCTGGGCATTCTGAAAAAACTGGGCCTGAGCGC
>JAKQBR010000067.1 GCA_029574005.1 Deltaproteobacteria bacterium
TGTGCGCCTCAAGGGGTTGACGCTCGACGAGGCCATGCTGGTCAACTATGCCGACAAGCGTGTCATGCACGAGCGGGTCGTGACCCTTTCCCGCCGGTTCGTCGACCTCCTCGAGCGCTACGGCACGACCGACGAGCGGCGGCATCGCATCTTGAGCCAGTTCGCCATCAGCTTGCAGGTGGAGCGTATGGTAACCGAAGCCAGCGGCCTGGACCCGCTGTGGCTGAACAGCCTAAATCTGGCCCTGTCCGACGATACGCTCGATGGTGTTCATGGTATCAGGGGATAGTACGGAGCGGTTGAAGAGCAGGACCAGGATATTGACCCGGAAGGGGTAGATGAGCACCAGCCGTCCCTGGTCCGTGAAGGTCACCTTCTGGGGCGTGCTGGAGATCAGCTCGCCCAGGTTGTCCGCCAGATTGAGAAAAAAGTTCGAGATAAAGCCCACGTTGACCTCGCGGCCGATCCCTCCGCTCTGGTAGACAATCTCGCCGTTGTGGCTGATCAGCGCCAGGCCCTTGAACTCAGATAAGCCCGAAATGTTCTTGACCAGCAGGCGCGTGGACTCGTCGATGGGCGCCAGGTCGTGGTCCTCGAGCTCGCCCTTTTCCAGGGCCAGGTTCATCTCGTCGGCCTTGCGCATGCCCTCGATCAGGAGATACTCCCAGTTGGTGTTGATGGTGTCCGCCGGGGGCTTGACGCCGCCGACAAAACGGAAGCTGCCGCTCTGCCAGGAAAGGATCGTGAAGAGGGCCTCTTCGCCTTCCAGGCTGCCGACCTGGGCATGGGGGATGCGGCCGTCATCGAAGTAGATCACGCCCTCGCGGTTGTCCTTGGTCACGTACAGGGCCGTGGTGATCTGGCTCAGACAGTTCATCTGGATCAGGTCGGGCAGCTGCAGGCCCGAAATGCTGCCCTTGAAGCCCTTGTCGCTGTCTTCGCGCAGGGCCTTGAGGATCAGCGATCGCATGTGGTCGAGGTCGAAGGGCTTCTCGATATAGTAGAGCGATCCGCGGGCCTTGGCCTTTTCCTTGATCTCGGACGATCCGTAGGCGGTCATGATGATGACCTTGGTGGCCGGCATATCCTGCCGGATGCGCACGAGCAGGTCCAGCCCGTCGATCCCGGGCAGGCGGATATCCAGCACCACCACATCGAAGCTGCGCGCTTTCAGCAGGCTCAAGGCGCTCTGTCCGTCATTGGCCGTGGAGACCTCATAGGTCTCCCGGTCTCGCGACAGCGTCTTGGAGAGCGACCACGTCAAGGTCTCTTCGTCATCGACAATGAGTACCTGCTTGGGCATGCCTCTATTCTCCCAGCCGCTCGAGGGCCATGGACAATGAGGCCTTGATCCTCCTGAACGATACGACGAAGGCGTTCATCTCGCGGTCCTTGCCGACCTCGGGCGGATTTACGTCGAGATGGCCCAGCGAGAGGTCCTCCAGGGCCTTGACGAGAGAACCCATGGAGCGGCCGGTGGTCAGAGAGACGAGCAGGGCGATGATGAGCGCCAGGATGGCGCCGATGCCGAGGAAGACCGCGATGGTGCGGGTGACCTTCCCCACCTTGGCCGTCTGCTCCGATTTCTGATCGGTGATCAGCTGCGCCTCCCAGGCCTTGGGCTTGAAGCCGATCAGGGACCGGTTGCCCTCCAGGGGGCGTATGGCGACCATGTAGTCCTTGGTGCCGATCGTGGCCGCCTTATTGTTCTGCAGAGCGGCCATGATGCCTTGCCCCTGGTCCAGGAGCTCGGGCACCTTGTACATGAACTGCTGTCTGTGCGCCTGGTTGGTCGAACCGAGGATCTGCAGGGTACCATTGTCCACCAGCATGAGTTCGGCCCAGGAAGCGGGGAGCCGCATGCCTTCCAGGGCGTCGGGATTGGCCGCCTGCATGGCCCAGCCCATGATATTGGCATCCTCCTGGTACAGCTTGTCGACCAGCCCCTCGCTATTGATGCCCTTGACCGCGGACAGCTGCGAGTAGACCAGGCCACCGGCCACGGCCAGGATGATCAGATTGCCGATAAGTACGATCAGGAATGTCTTGATCTTCATGATTCTCTACCCCTCGGCCCGCAGCCAGTTCGTCATGGCGTTCAGGAAGTCCATGGCCATCGTCTCGTCCGGGATCTTGCTGTGGATGGTCTCGATCAGGGCCGCCCGCTGGTCCATGTCGTCCGCCAGCAGGTCGAAGCCCATTTCCTTGGCCGTCTCCGAGATGATGAACGGGGCAATGGGCCCGATCGCGGCCAGCAGGCCGTTTTTGAGCTCGCCGATGAACGGGGTGTCGGGCAGCTTGAGCGCGGCCTTGCTCTTGCGGCCGTGGCTGCTTTCGACCTCCTTGATGACCCCCATCTTGAGCAGGGTGTAGAACACCTTCATAGCGTCTGAATCGGCCAGACCGATGCCCTGGGCGATGTCGGATATCGTCCGGCTGCCGTCGACCCTCGAGAGCACACGCCACTGGATCGACTTCAGAGTGATCTCTTTTTCCTTGATGTCCGGGTCCAGGGCGAAGACCACGTTGGCGGACGGGATGAGCGAAGAGATCCGGTCCATCTGGCGGATGCGGTTCTCGGTCTCGGCCTGGATCTCGTCGATCGAAAGATCGACCGTGCTGACATCGGGAACATCATCCACGAAGAACCGGTACGTGCCCGCGGCCCAGACCGCCATCTCGTAGATGGCCTTGGGGCCTTCGATGGGGCCGCACTTGGCGTGGATGATTCTGCCGTCCTGGAAGAAGATGCTGCCGCCTTCTTCCCCGTAGTTGAGTGCGAGCCTGCCCGTGCGCTTACCCAAGGAGAGGATCTTGATTATCTCCGGGCACCGGGTATTTTCCAAGTCCCCGCTGATCTCTTGGTTCATTTATCGCTCCTTCATGATATTGGCCGCTACCAGTTTGCCGGTCATGCGCAGCAGAGCCATGTTGGTCGAACAGTGCGACACGACCAGCAACATGACCGTGCCGGATAAGAAGATGGTAATGATGGCATCCTCCATATAGATTTCTATGGTGTTTCCGGGACGCTTACCCTCCTCGATCAGCTCGCGGTACAGCTCCATGAGGCGGTCCTTGATGCCGGACAGGTTGGGCCGTGAAGGCACCTTGATCTGAAGGTTCTTGCCCGAGGCAATGATATAGCCCTGAACCCCCGTAATATTCAATAGATCCTTGATTGTCCCCTTCATTCTCAAAGCTCTATCGGCAAGGGGGTATCAACTCTTTAGGTCTTTGCCGCATCTAAAGGTTTAAGGCGACCGACCGATAAGAATGGTGAGAGAAAAACAATGAAGAGACAAACGACACATTCGTTGACAAAGTTCGTGGCCGGCGTACTGACGCGGCTGAAGACATACTCGCGCAACCATCTGAAACCCATCGATCTGCGTGATGCCTTCCAGACGAGCAGGGAAGATCTGAACCTGCCGGAAAAGACGAGAAACTTCAGGGTCTTCTCATCGGCGGATGATTACAACCGGGAGATCTCCAGCATCTTTCAGGCCCACGGCGCCGTGTTCTACCTCGACCGCACCCACAACGACGGACATTTCCGCGTCTAGGTGCCGGCAAAAGGCCTCGCCGGCGGCCGGACCTGCCGATAAATAGGCTTGTTATCCCCCCCGTTTTCCTATAGACTAGCGCCACATTCACGCTACAGGGGGGTACGCATGGAACAGCGCATGCACGCCGTCATCGAAGAGAGCTTGGCCGTACACGGACTCTTGTTTGACCTGATACCCGCCATCCGCCGGGCGGCGCAGACCATGATCGACAGTCTGCGCTCGGGCGGCAAGGTGCTCTTCGCCGGCAACGGGGGATCGGCGGCCGACGCCCAGCACCTGGCGGCCGAGCTCGTGAACCGCTTTCTCAAGGAACGCGCGCCCATGGCCGGCCTGGCCCTGACCACCGACACCTCCATCATGACCGCCATCGGCAACGACTACAGCTTCGAGGACATCTTCGTCAAGCAGGTGCAGGCCCTGGGCAAAGAGGGCGACGTGCTCCTCTGCCTCTCCACCAGCGGCAACTCCAGGAACATCCTCAAGGTGCTGCCCGTCGCCCGGTCCATGGGCATCGTGACCATCGGCCTGACCGGCCTCGGCGGCGGGGCCATGGCCGGCCTGATCGACCAGCTGATCGCCGTGCCTTCCAAGGCCACCCCGCGCGTTCAGGAGTGCCACATCCTGATCGGGCATATCCTGTGTGAGCTGATCGAAGGGTAATACATTTGACTTAGCCGCCGATAGATACTATTAGAAGCTCACACAACCGTCGGGGGCGTAATGGGTTCGACGGGGGTAGTTGAGGTTCAAGGAGCATGCCGAGGTCTGTCGCCTCGTAAAACAGGCAGAAGCACATTAAGTGCCGACGATTACAACTACGCAATGGCCGCCTAAGCGCAGGCCACGTTCTGCGTAACCCCGCCTGTCGGGTTGCAGCAGGGCGTCAAATGATGACAGGCAACCGTTTCCGCCCCGCCCTTGGGTTGAGACGGTACCCAAGGGGCTGGTTCATGAGCAGCCTGCCTGCGGGCGGTTCATGAACGAGATCTAAATCACAGGACAAGCATGTAGCCGCCTTGTGCCGAAGGCCTTCGGACGCGGGTTCGATTCCCGCCGCCTCCACCATTTAGAAAAGACAAACCCGTCTCTCTGGGGTCATTCTCCGGGGTGACGGGTTTTCTTTTTCCCCTTGTTTCTAAAGGGGTTGCGCCCGTTTCACATCTTTCCAAAGCACCTCTCCGCACCAT
>JAKQBR010000073.1 GCA_029574005.1 Deltaproteobacteria bacterium
GGGCGTGCTCTCGATCACCGGCATGGGCTGCGTCGTGACCACGGATGCCTGCGACGAATACGGTGTTGAACTCCCGGCCTTGAGACCCGCCACCATGAAGAAGCTGCGTACCGTCATGCCGGCCTGGGCCCCGGTGCGCAACCCCATCGACATCTGGTCGGCGGTCGAACAACACGGCTCTCTCGCCACCATGCGCCACATCACCCGCTGCCTGCTCGAACAGGGAGACATCGACGCCGTGCTCATGATCTTCGTGCTCATGCCCGAGTCCATCTTCGATATCGGCGAGGCCTTCGGCGATATCCTGCGCGCATTCCCAAAGAAGCCGGTGTTCGTCGCCTCCTATGGCGGGACGATAAGAGAGATCGCTCACGTGCGCGAAGGCTTCCGGGAACTCGGAGTCCCGACCTACCCCACCCCGGAACGCGCGGTGTACGCCTTCAGCCGCATGGCGGCCTATGCGCGCTTTCGCGCCCGCAGGTAGTTCTCGTCACACGCGTTCCCGCATTCAACTTCGCTTTCCGGCCCTGGAATTTTCAACTAACCATGGTTCCGAGAGGGGACCCGTTACCGTATTTAAAAGGAGCGCCTTCATTTGTAACAAAGCGGAACCGATACATACATTGCAACACAGCATTCAAGCTCAGGAGGAAGTGTATGAAGGATCGTTTATTTCCCGCTGTTTCCGCCCTGGTGTTGATTCTGCTGTCCGCATCGTCCGGCCTTGCCTACCAGGGACGCATGCTTGCGCATGGACAATCCGTTCGGACTTGTCGATGATGAATCGGATTTTCTGATTCATCCTGCGGCAATTGCCGCAGGCAAAGGGACCACCTATTACGCTACATATCAGTTCACGTACGACCGCATCGCCGACATGAACTTTCATACCTCCTTTACCGAGCCAGGTGAAGAGCCTACGCCCTATCCGTATGACAGCAACGGGCATGACCTGAAAAGCGAGTGCCAGGCCGGCATGGTTTTCCCTGCCGCCCAAGGAAGGGTGGGGATCTTTCTTGAATACACACGCGATAGAGGCGACTTCGAAGGCGATCAATGGAGTACCCCTGGTATCGGTTTCACGTACGATATGGCGAGCGACAGCGATGACTATACCCTGCGATTGATCTATGGCATGCCGGTAAGGGGCTGTCTGGCGGGCGCTGAATTGCAGGTCTCTTCCAGGGTCGAGAAGAACGAGAACACCATGTATTATGATGGCCTCACGACGTGGAACATGCCGGTCGGGGCCCGGTCACCAATATCCTGCATCTCATGATTCCTTACGATAGCCGCCTCTGGGAAACGCAGGCAAAGCTCTCGGCAAGCGGGAAAAAGGGTTCACAGCTGTACGCCCTCACCCTGTATGGCGGCGCCCCCTTCTCTCCCAAGAACCTCTATGATTCCGGTCAAACAGAAGCAACCTCCATAGCCTTGAAAGGCGATGTGAAGGGCTGGAATGCCGGCGCGGATATGTGGTTGAGAATGCCCCTGAGCGGCGACACGACGCTGCCTCTTGTATTGAGCGTATCGTACAGAGATGTCAAACGGGACGGCGATATGCTCGGGATCATCGATTACTCCCATGAAACAAAGGACCTGGTAGTGGACACCGGCGGCGGCATCGATTACACAACCTCAAGTGGCGCCAGAACGGCGGCGGGACTCTACTATGATTACCTGCGCCTCGAACAGGATTTCACCTTCACGGCGATACGAGATCCGACATCGCTGGATGACTACGACGGCTATCCCAAGCACGTCGAACATCGGTTCACCTGTAACACGGCGGCCGAGAAGGACTATTCCCCATCGATCGCCATACACGCGGGCCTCAATCTCTTCAACGGTTGGGTGGAAAGAGACTACTCCTATCTCATGTCGAATACCGACGGCTTCTTATATCCCATAGATATCTCGGGGGATGGATATACCTGGGGCGCCGATGTGTCGGCCGGAGCTACCGTGAAATTCAAGCAGGTGGGCATTGAACCCTTTGCCAGGTGCGGATATCAGAAGATGAAGCTTGACGGTGATGGATCAAGCACGGTGCGCGGCAGCTTCAGCGACCCGTCCCTGGATTACTCTTCCGGCACAGGCTCTTACGAAAAGACCGACTGGTTCGTGGGCGCTGGGTTATCCCTTAGGCTCTAAACGGCCGTCTCACCTGGATAGAGGCCGAGCTTTCAGTCCGGCCTCTCTTCTATTGTTGACGACCGCGCCGATAAAAAGACCTGGTATTTTCTCTGAGACAAGACCGGTATTTCAGCTGATGATGAAAATGGGGTGGAGGATATGGAGGGCCTGGAGACGGTCGACCGAGATCATGATGATGAACATCAAGGGGAACCACATGGCGCTGAAGTATGACCGCCGTAGACGCCGGGCGTCGACCACGAGGCTCGGCTCTTCGCGGTAGTTGGAAAACCTGGGAAAGAAAGCCGGAACCGCAGCTTGTAGCGTCTCAATTCATCGGCGTGTATGCGCTCGAGGTGTTCCTCCTCGGCCCTGACGACCAAAGGGTAATAGGTAGCGAAGGCCAGCAGGATCGCACTGAATATGAACACGCTCTTCGAGACGACGCCCAGCCCGACCGCGCCGACGAGACTGAAAAAGTACAGGGGGTTGCGCATCAGGGAATAGGGACCGCTGGTGATGAGATTCTGGCTCTTGTTGCCGCTGATGTAGGTCAAGGACCACAGCCGGCCGAAGGTTGCGAGCAGGATAAGGATGAACGCCAGGAATTCCACCAGGACGAGCAGACCCGGCTTCATCTGCCAGCGCGGAGTGGAGAGAAGATCGAGCAGGATCAGGAATCCGATCAGCACGCGGGAGATATTCAAGCGGTTCTTCTTGGAAAAATGGAGTAGCTTGTCCATATGAATTGTGATCTTTGGATGATTTTTCCTCCCCTGTCAAGGCTATTGATGATCAAGAAATTCACCGCAAAAGCCGAAAGAGGGGATCAGACAAGGATCGACCGCGGGCCGCCACAGAAATGCACCGCTGCAATGATGACCCGGCCTTGTCCATCAAATCCACCGCCAGTCGTGGAAGAAGAGGAGGGAAAAGTGAAAAGATCGTTGTTTGTAGCATTGGTTCTACTGTTCTGCGCACTGCCATGCCAGGGGGCGGGGTATCGCATCGAGATCCTGCAGGTGGGCAACGTGGACGCCTTTGACATGGCGGTCACGGCGGCGAAGGCCGAACTGGCCAAAAACGGCCTGATCGAAGGACAGAACCTGAGCATCAACCGCACCGTGATCGACGCGGACCTCGATGCCGGCATATGGGAAAAGGCCAAGATCTTCCTCAAGATAAAGAACCAGGCGGCACGCATCGCGTCGGCCAAACCGGATTTGGTCATCACGGTCGGCACGCCCGCCACCAAGTATTCCAAGGAGAAGATCATCGGCGCCGGCATCCCCTTGATATTCACCGGCGTAGCCATCCCCGAGCTGGTGGGATGCAAGTCCAAGACCCAGGCCGGACCGGGCTTCACCGGGGCCACCATCTACATGGACCCCAAGGACGTGCTGCAACTGGCGAAGCTCGCCCTACCGAACCTGAAGGTCATGGGCGTGGTGCACAGCGATGACGAAAACGCGGCGGCATATGTGCAGGAGGCCAAGACCAAGGCCTCCCAGTTGGGGATCACCATCCACTCCAGGCAGGTGAGCAAGTCCGACAAACTCACACCGGCCGCCAAAGAGCTGGTCGCCAAGGGCATCGATGCCTTCTTCATACCCATCGATGTATACTATGCCCTGCGCGACTACGAACCGACCAAGGAGCTGCGCGCCTTCACCCACAACAGCAAGATCCCGGGCATCGCTTCGGTCCTCGGCGGGCATAAGGGATCGCGCGGCGCGGTCCTCTACATCGCCCCGGATTTCAGGATCGTGGGCGGCCTGACCGGGAAGCAGGCGGTGAAGATCCTCAAGGAGGGCGTTAAACCCGAGACTTTGCCGGTGGCGCGGCAGGAGAAACTGGATATCCATGTCGACCTGGTTGAGCTCAAGGCCCTGGACCTGCAGCTCCCCATGCAGGTGCTGCAGCTGGCCAAACCCCTCGACTAGAAGCCCCGGTTCGTAGTCGGAAAAAAACCATGAACCGCGCTTGATCCATAAAGGGCCGGGAGGGCTCGGGAGCCGGCGTGCCCGTTTCCCCCTCCCGGCCTGATCCGCACCCATGGGCGCGCCATCCCTCATCCAGACCATACAGGGCGTCATTTTCTCCATTGACGCGCACTGACACCTTATATTAATTATGGTTGAAGCCATCAACTTAGTATATACTAGTATCCAATGGAAGCGATCGGACCCCCTCCCCGCACACGGCGGGGATGGCATGCCCCAGTGGCGGGACCGATACGGATACGTCTTCACAGGAGAGAAGGATTGTCATGAGCAGATCAGGCGTGTCGTCTCAGAGCGAACCGGTACCATCGGCCTCGTCCAGACCGAGGCGGATGCGCGCCGCCGAGCGCCGGCAACAGATCATGCGGAGTTCAGTGCGGGTCTTTGTCGAGGAAGGCTACGGCGGCGCGACCACGGCCAAGATCGCGGCAGCGGCCGGTATTACCGAACCGACCATCTACCTGCACTTCAAGAACACCAAGGATCTCTTCGTCTCCCTGCTGGATGAAACCTATGTCTTCATGAAGATGCTGCTGGAGGCCTTTCGGGACCAGGAGGGCGACCTCTATGAGCGCTATCATAAGGGGATCAAAAGCCTGAGCATCGTCATGGAGGACCGCGAATCGGTGAACCTGGCGGTCTTGTGGATCATCGCCCTGACGGTCAACGATCCGGACGTGAACTCCTATGTCGGCCGCTTCGATAAGACCATGATGACGCTCTTCAGCGAGAGCCTTCAGAAGGCGGCCGAGCATAAATACATCGTCCTGAAGCGTCCACCCGAGGTCTTCTGCCGGATGCTCATCGCCATGGCGAACTATATCGCGATCATGGCCATTACCGGGTCAAATATCGACCGCACACAACTGGACGGCGTGCTGGACCTCATCCTGACCTCAGTCATAGAGAAACCCCGCTAGAGACCGACTCTCTGGCGGGCTTATGGGGCGGGACGTGGATAAACCCCGTCCCGCCCTGCATATACTATCCTCAAATCAGCTCAATAGGTGATATAGGCCTCTCCGATCTCGTTAACCCTGAACGCGGACGCGTCTTCGTCGTAATAACTGAACATGTAGGAGGCCCTGGGCGCGCCGATAGGCCAGTAGATGTCCCAGTAATACTCCAGTTCTTCGGTCCCCAGCAGGTAATAGATGGTATAGGTGCCGGTACCGTAGATGTGCAGCAGACCGCTGTTGCCCGCGCCGATCCTTTCCACGTTCATGGTCACGGTGGATGGATAGTTCACCGCCTCGCCGAAGGCCTCGTCCTCGATGGGGTCATCGGCGCTGTATCCGCACCCGTCGATATTTTCCACCAGGAGCATCCCACTGCCGGTGGTGGAGTCCTGATCGATCTCGATGGTCAGATGTCCTGAGGTCCAGACCGGTATCTCCGAGAATACGCCTCCACCCTGGAATGCGCGGGCCAGAAATTTCATGGTGGCATTGCATGACGGCGCGGCCGTATCGTCGCCATACGCGTACATGACATAATTGATAGGGTTCTTGTAATTTTGATACGGGCCGTAACCCTCAATGGTTACGGTTCCGGCATCCAGACGTGTCCCGACGAGGGCTCCGGTCTCATACATTTCGAGCGACATGAGGTAATCACCCCCCGCACCGAGGATGTCGGCGAAGTCGTCGTCGGCGTCTTTCTTGAGAGCCAGGAAGCTGCCTGAGATCCCGAGGATCTCTCCGCTATCAGCATTATAGGCGCTGCCGAGCGCCATACCACCGCTCGACGGCACGGTGAGCTCGGTAATACCGTCGGTGACCAGCACCGCCTCCAGGGCATCGGCGCGGGTGATATTATTGTTCAGCACAAAACTCCCGATGCAGACCTGGGCCAGGTTATAGGTAGTGTCGGTTTGCAAAACCGGAGCAAGGCTATCGGTACGATTCAGGAACATCTGTCCGGCCTTGATGATGGCGTCGCCTCCGTCCACTGTGACGCAGATGCCCTTGCGGCAGCCGGCCGGAAGGATGAAATAGGTGTTGTTCTGGCGAGTAGCAAGGATGCGCGTCTGCTCCGACGCGACCAGATAGTCGAGATCACCGCTCGCATCCGTCCAGACCGGGTCATCATCCACCCCGGGGCCGTCGTAAACGATACGATTCACGTCGAGGTCGCTGAAATCGAATCCCGAGGCTCCATCCTGTGTCAGAACAATCGTCCCATAGCTGATTTGCGGCACAACCGACTCGTCGATTAACACATCGTTGAAGAGCAGGTAGGACGCCTGATTCGAGGCCATTATGCCTCCCAGCTGCTGGAACACGGCGGTCTTCTGGGCATTGGTAATACCAACCGGGGTAAAGGTTGCGACGAATACGCCTTGCCGGAGGGCGCCTTCCTCACGCAGATAGCAGCGGCCGGAAAGGCTTCCGAACAGCCCAAGTTCACCGGCGATGCTGAAATGCCAGCCGTCTTCGCCGTCGTCGAATTCATTGACATCGAAGCTGATGAATACCGAGCTTCCCACCACTCCTCCTGCGCCATACAAGAGATCGTCCGTCCCGTCATTATCGAAGTCGATGCCATCATCCACCGCCACTTCGCTTTCGATCTGCCCCTCGTCATTGACGGAGATCGGCACGGCCACGATCCGTTCCGCCACGGCGTTCACGTCCGCCAGCGAACCGCCGCCCAAGTCGTCCTGTTCGAAGAACAGGATATGCATGGTGTATTCACCGGCCGACAGGGTGCTGCCCTGGGTGCCGGAGGCAAGAACCTTGGCAAGGGCAGCGCCGGCGGTGGCATTTTCAACGGGGTCGGCGCCGAGGTCGTCGGCACTGATGCCGAGCACGCCGGTAAGAAAGGCCTGCGAGGCGTCGAGACTCCCCTGTATCCCGATGTATTTGTAGACCATGTCGGTCAAGGGCGTGACGTTGTAGCCGCCGCTTCCGTCCGCGCTGCCGGCAAACAGCATGACCGGGGCAGGGAGCCCCAGGTCGATGTCTATCCCGCCTTCGGACTTGATGTAGATCGGATCGGGCACCGAGTTCGTGCTCAACTCGATGGAAAAGGCCCCGTTCGCATCGGTGGTACCGGTGCCGATTATATTCTCTTCCGTCATCTCGGCGCTGCCGTACACCGTGAGTGTCGCCCCACTGACATATCCATCGGCGACCTTGCCGGATATGGTTTCTCCGCTGAAAGACACCACATCGTGGTCACTATCGGATGAACCGCATCCCGTAGCCCATAACATGAGAATTATTGCCAGAACATAACCTACCGACTTGACCGCCTTATCGTTGAAAACCATGTTGCCCTCCTTCGTCGCATTGGCAAATTTTCATCTGTCTTATCGGAAACGAGAGGACAACAATTAACAGCGTAGCCGCGAGTGCTATTTGCCCATCGGCTCCGGCGGTTTCAGGGGGATGGTCCTTGAGCGCGCCCCATCAATCCCGGCAAGGGAGCGTATCATCCCCGCGCCGGGCCAAGATCCCGGTCACACACTGCGGCGCCTTCCTGCACGGTCACTTTGCCGGAGGCGAAGACCGAACCGTCGCCGGCAATCGAACTCAGGCGCGAGAGACTCTTCCAGGCATGCAGGTAGCTGTCCATGCGCCGCCAGGCCGCATGGATATCATCGGCCGAGAAATCGCTCAACTGGCTGACCGGGCGGCTGTCGAAACGCCGCCAGCGGTTCCAGTCCGGCTCCAGGATTTCGACGCCGTATTTCTGGGGATCATCGAAGAAACAGGTGCCGGGATAGGGTTGGAAGATCATGGCCTCGGCCGTTTGACACAGTTCGTTTTCGATGAGGTATCTGAGGAAGGCAAACGAGTCTTCCGATTCCTCACGGGTATCGCCCGGATGACCCACGATCCAGTAGGTGTGGACATGCACGCCTTGCGCTCGCAGGATCCGGCAGGACTCTATGATAAGGTCCCTGGTCAGGTTTCGACGGTTCATCATCTTTAACACCCGGGGAGAAGCGCTTTCAACCCCCATGCTGGCCCAGTTCATGCCGGCGCGCCGGACCGCCGCGATCCTCTCTTGAGTGACGCTGTCGGGCCGCACATGAAAGACGAACTGTTCGGCAAGGCGCATGCCCCGGGAGACGATCTCGTCGCACAGCTGGAAGAGCTGGGTTGAATCGGCGTCCAGCATGCTCTCGAAGAACCCCAGGACCTTGTTGCCGAAACGCCTGTCGAGGACCTCCATCTCATCCACCAGGCGTTTGACCGGGTAATTGCGTTTCTTCCTCCAGAAGGCGCTCTCTACGCAATAGCGGCAACGGTAGGCGCATCCGCGGGTCGAGATCCCGTAGATCTGGGCCGTGTGGACCAGGTTGAAGGGCAGCAGATCGAAATCAATGGGCGGAATCTCGGACAAGTCCCCCAGCTCCCGATCCGGGTTCCTGACAATCCGGCCATCCAGACGGAGGGTGATCCCGGCTATTGCTGCGAGGTCAGACCCCTTTTTCAGGGCGCACAGGAGCTCAAACATGGACCACTCGCCCTCGCCCCGCACCACCACATCCACAAAAGGCGATAGAAGGGCCTCTGCGTCCTGAAAGGTGACGTGCGGACCGCCGATGACCGTGACCAGCCTGCCATCGATGCGTTTGCAGAGCTCGAGGACCTTGACGCAAACCGGGTAATCCGGGCTGAAGGAATTGCTGATACCGACCACGGACGCGCCCGTCTCCTTCAGCGCATCGCGCAGCAAGCCCTCGACCAGGGCATCCTGTTCCGGGCTCAGCCCTTGGCTCAGATCGATCCCGCCCAGGTGATAGCCCAACGGCAGCAGCGCGGTCGGACAGCCGTTCTTCTCCAGAAAGCCCGCCATCTCGAGGATGCCGCGCGGGAAGTGGTGGGGAAAGCGGGGCGAGGCGAGGAGGAGACAGAACTTTTTCATTTACCTTCCCCAGTTAAGAGGCCTGTCGTATTCCGAAATCTTGGCGTCCCGTCCATCCGGCATATCTTTCCTGGCGGCATTGTCGCACATCTCCCTCTTAAGATCGATCGGCCATCAGATGGTCGGCTCCCCCTCTCTAACACACTTGACCTCGGAGAGGATAGCACCAAACAAGGGCGCCTTTGACTGGGATTGCATCATGAGCACGGGGCGGTCGCCGCCGCCGGCCTGTGCGATGGATACGAACGGGTGCTAGACGGAGGTGCCGGCAGCCAGCAGCGTGGCCTCGCCAGGTAAAGGCGCACGGCAGCGGAACACGGCATCGTCCTTGGTGACGGTGAAGAACCCGTTGTCCCGGGCCAGGCTGCTCACCCGCTGGTATATGTGCAGCTGGACGTCGTCCATCCTTTCCGGATACTGCCTGGAGATGTCCTTGAACAGGAGAAAACGCTTCTTGCTGATATAATTGATGCAGTCGATGATCCTCTCAAACGGAAAGACCATCGCGTTAGGGTAGCGTATCATCTCGATGGCGCGGAAATAGGGCGCCAGCTTCCGAGTCCCTACCTCCTGGGAGAAGGAATGGAAGAGCCTGTTGATGGCGATGACCTTGGGTGGGGCTAGGCCGATAGCCTTGAGGCTGTGGGGGATGAGCCGGGTGATCTCCTTGAGCGAGAAGTTGCTGTGGGTGATGGTGATGAAGACCCCTTCGGGTTTGAGCACGCGGGCGATCTCGCTGATAAGGCCGGGAAAGAAGTACAGGGAATAACTGGCGATCACCAGATCGAAGCCCTGGGTGTCGAATTCGCGGATCATCTCGGCGCCGCTCCTGATGAAATCGCCCTGGTAGCCGGCCCTCTCGACGGCTGCCATGAACCCCGCGCGGTTGCCTTCCAGCAGGTCCAAACCGGTGATATGGGCGCCGTCCGCCAGCCGGCCGGCGAGCCTTTCGGTGAAATGACCATAGCCGCACCCGAGTTCGAGCACCTTGTAGCAGCTCTTCAGGTCCAAGCCTCGCAGGGCTACATCGCGGATATCGTCCCGGTTGGTGGAATAGCTGGTGATGACGTCCCGTGTGAACTTGTGGTCAGGGACGACCTCGTAGGTCTTCCTGATGTCATCGTCAGAAAATAAGTTCTGTTTAATCATAACGATACCTGCCCTATCGACCCTATCGTCATGAAATCGATAAAGATTAATACGGCAAAGGTAATTGATAAGGTAGGCCTGCATTTTTGCAATTTCCATTCACATGCCTCAACCGCGCCATGGGAAAACTTAAGAGACCAAACGCCATCAGGTGTTATATACAGGGTGTCGTATTGCAAGCGTTGCTCTCGTGAAGAGGAGGATCGCCCGACATGCTCAATTTTACATCCCATAACCCCACCCGGACGCTATTCGGCC
>JAKQBR010000075.1 GCA_029574005.1 Deltaproteobacteria bacterium
AATAACACCTCTGCGCCATTTATTTTCAAAAATAGTTTGATGTCAAAAACACACCGGCGCAGCTGTTATTTTCAAAAATACTTTGACCCTGTCAAACACTTTTTGGCGGCCACTTTTCTCAACATTTCGCGCTGACTTTTCACGTCGCTCATCATGCGCCCTTTAGGGCGAGGCCCAAGGATGGGCCGCGTCACAAAGGTGCCGCTTGAATAGCGAGATGGAATCAGAGGAAGCGTTCGAACCGTTCGGCCTGCGCCTTGCAGATGGGGCAGAGGGCGGGCGGCTTTTCCCGAGCGCACAGATACCCGCAGACCCTGCAGCGCCACACCGGGTAGGATAGGCGCGAGTGCAGATCAGCATGCGCGGGCGTTTGCCGCTGACCCTGAGGCGCCCTTCGCTCGGGGATCGGCCGCAGCTTCTGCTTGCCGTCCAAGACCTCTCGCGAGACGTACAGGGCGCAGTAGCAGGCCCCATGGTCACTCAGGTCCGCATCCCGGTAATCGCAGGGACAGATGATGTCGAGGTCCTCGGTCCGCTCGCCCGAAGCCAGACGGCACGGACAGGCCCGGTACCCGAAACGCTGTTCGTTTACCAGCAGCCCCTCCAGGAGCTCATGCACAAAGGACGTATCCGGGTTCAGAAAATAACCCGCCTTCTCGCCTTCCGCCTTCAGCGCGGCGTAGAGGTCTTCCACCGTGATGCCGCTCATCCCTTGAGCGCCTCGCGGATCTTCTCTTCGTCGAAGCCTACGATGCAGGTGCTGTTGTTGATGACCATGGAAGGGAACGAACAGGCCGGGTTCCACTTGCGCACCTCCTCCATGGCCTCGGCCTTTTCCTCCTTACTGAGAAGGTCCACATTGGTATAGGAGAACTTCACCTTGAGCTCATCCAGCAAGGCCTTGGTCTTCTTGCACCACACACAGGTGCTCAAGGCATACAGCATGATATCCCCCCGATCCGCGCCGTCCACATGATTCACCGTCATCATTGGCCTCCTCCACCGGGAGCGCTTGGCATGATCGCGTTGAGCGCGCTCCAGTGCTCTTGTATCATTGCCACATCGATCCGAACAAATCAAGGTTGACCGCCAATATGCGCTCGGTGTAAGGAAACTGGGGTTATGGTGAGAAGGGAGGGGCCTGTCTTCTCCCGGGTGGAACGGATGCCCGTTCCGATAAAGATTACTTTTTGTGGGGGGTTTTCTATGAAGCATGTGCGGTTGCTTACCATTTCAGTGCTCATCTGTTTGGTGTCTTCATTGCCTGCCAGGGCCGTCGAGACGATCAAGGTCGGCGCCATCCTGGGCATGACCGGTCCGGCATCGTTCCTGGGGGCCCCGGAGGCCAAGACGCTCGAAATGCTGGCTGACCAGATCAACAAGAAGGGCGGCATCAAGGGTCGTAAGATCGAGCTGATCCTCAAGGATACCGGCGCCAGCCCGGAGAAGGCCATCTCCTTCACCAAGCAGCTGATCGAAGAAGACAAGGTCTTTGCCATCATCGGCCCATCCACCAGCGGCGAATCCATGAAGGTCAAGGGCATTGCCGAGGACGGCCAGACCATCCTCATCTCCTGCGCCGCGGCCGAAGCGATCGTCAACCCGGTCGGCAAATATGTCTTCAAATCGCCCCAGAACGACCGCTTTGCGGCCATCAAGATCTTCGAGCAGATGAAGAAGATGGGCATCACGAAGATCGGCGTGGTATCCAGCAACACGGGCTTCGGCAAGGGCGGCAAGGAACAGCTCGAGAAGCTGGCCCCCGAATACGGGATCCAGATCGTGGCCAATGAGGTCTATGACAAGGACGCCACGGACTTAACCGCGGTGGTCACCAAGCTCAAGGCCGCGGGTATCCAGGCCTTCGTCAACTGGTCCATCGAGCCCGCCCAGGCCATCGTGATCAAGAACGCCCGCCAGATCGGCCTGACAGTCCCGATCTTCCAGAGCCACGGCTTCGGCAATATCGGTTACGTGAAGGCCGCCGGCGGCGCGGCCGAAGGCGTGATCTTCCCGGCCGGACGGCTGCTGGTGGCCGACAGCCTGCCGAACAACCATCCGCAGAAGGCCCTGCTGGTACAGTACAAGAAAGACTATGAGGCCCGCTACAAAGAGGATGTCAGCACCTTCGGCGGCCACGCCTACGATGCCTTCATGATCCTGGTCAAGGCCATCGAGACCGCCGGCACGGACAAAGAGAAGGTGCGCACGGCGATCGAGAATATGAAAGGCTTCGTGGGCACGGCCGGCGTCTTCAACTTCTCGCCCAAGGACCATAACGGCTTAGACTTGAGCGCCTTTGAGCTGTTGACCGTCAAGGGCGGCAGATTCGTGGTTTACAGCGACAAGGCGGCCAAGAAGAAATAACCCGACGCACAGCCCCCCTCCCCGTCCGGGGAGAGGGGCTGCAGGTTCTCTTCACTCGACTGGCCCATGGACATCGAACTTCTCTGTCAGTATCTCATAGCCGGACTGACCTACGGCACGATCTATGCGATCGTGGCCATCGGGTTCAACATCATCTACAATACCACCGGCATCATCAACTTCGCGCAGGGCGAGTTCGTCATGCTGGGCGGCATGCTGGCGGTCACGCTGGACCTGTTCATGCCCCTGCCGCTGGCCATCGCCGGCGCGGTCATCGCCACCATGCTCGTGGGCGCCCTGATCGAGATCGGTTTCATCCGCTGGCTGAAAAGTCCGTCGGTGCTGCGCATGGTCATGATCACCATCGGGTTGTCCATCATCATCAAGGCGGCGGCCCTGGCGATCTGGGGGGAAGGCGTCAAGGCCTTGCCCTACTTCACGGGCTCGGCCGTTACGGTCGTATCCCTGGGCGACGTGCACGTCTCGCCCCAGGTCTTGTGGGTCATCGGCGTCTGCGGCCTCGTCGTGGCGCTCTTGACCTTCTTCTTCAACCACACCCTCTTGGGCAGGCAGATGCGCGCCTGTGCCGCCAATATGGACGCCGCCCGGCTGTGCGGTATCGACGCCAAGAACATGGTCACGCTCTCGTTCGTCCTGAGCGCCGGCATCGGCGCACTGGCCGGCTGCGTGGTCTGCCCCATCACCTATGTCCAATACGACAGCGGCACCAGCCTGGCCATCAAGGGCTTCACGGTCGCGATCCTGGGCGGATTAGGCAACAGCTCGGCCGCCATCGCCGCCGGTCTCATGCTGGGCATCCTGGAGTCTTTGTCCATCTGGGTCCTGCCCACGGCCTTCAAGGATGTCATCGCCATCACCATCCTGCTCCTGATCCTGTTTGTCAGGCCCAGCGGCCTCTTCGGCAACGCCGAGGCCGCGCGCCTCAAGGAGTTCTAGATGGCGCGCTCCACGTATGCGCAGATCCTGCTGCTGGTTGTCTGCGTCATCGGCATCCAGCTCGGGGCATCGGCCGCGGACAAGACCCAGTACCTCACCCAGCTCACCATGGCCGGCTACTACTCCATGGTGATCATCGGATTGAGCCTCCTGATGGGCTATACCGGCCAGATCTCGCTGGGCCATGCCGGCTTTTTCGCCATCGGCGGCTACACCCAGGCCTTCTTGACCACCTATAACCTCCTGCCCCTCAAGGGGGCCCCCGCCGTGGCCGTGCTCTCAAAATGCGGCGTGCTGATGGCGGGCAAGGACCTCTACGACGCCGACATCCTGGTGTTCCAGCCCTGGGCGGCCTGCATCGCCGCGGTGCTCGTCACCTTGCTTGTGGCCTATGTCATCGGTCGTCCGGTCTTGAAGCTCAAAGGCCATTACCTGGCCATGGCCACCTTAGGCTTCGGGACGATCGTCTACAAGGTCGTGCTGGGGACCAGCCTGCTGGGCGCGGCCGACGGCCTTTCGGACATCCCGGCCTTCGAGCTCCTGCCGGGTCTGTCGGTCAGCGGCAAATCGTCCGTGCGCATCCAGAACTATTACATCGCCTGGGGCCTCGTGATCGTGGGGGTGACCCTGCTCCTGAACCTGATCCACTCGCGCGTGGGCCGCGGCTTACGCGCCATCCACGGCGCCGAGGACGCGGCCAACGCCATGGGCGTGGACACCGCCTCCTTCAAGCTCAGGATCTTTGTTGTAAGCGCGGTCTACGCCGCCTTGGGCGGGGTGTTCCTCACGCACTATAACGGCGGCATCGGGCCGTCGGAGGCCTCTGTCATGAAATCCGTACACTATGTGGCCATCGTGGCCATCGGGGGAATGGCCAACCTGTGGGGGGCCCTGAGCATGGGGGTGGCCCTCAACTTCCTATCGCTGCGCGGATATTTCGGATCGCACGACGATTCGGTCTTCGGCCTGATCCTGGTGGCGGTCATGCTCTTCGCCCCGGAGGGGATCGGGAGCACCGGCGCACCCGCCAGGGTCCGCGCCTGGATCAGAGTCCTGGGCGCCCGCAAGGAGGCGGCGCCATGAGCTTGCTGGAGGTTCGCGGCCTCAATAAACGCTTCGGCGGCCTGCAGGCGGTCGGCAATGTCGATTTCTCTGTCCCCCATGGAGCGATCAAGGCCCTGATCGGTCCGAACGGGGCCGGCAAGACCACGCTCTTCAACCTGGTATCCGGGGTGCTCAAGCCGGATTCCGGGACCATCACCTTTGATGGCGCCGAGATCCAGGGCCGCCAGCCCTTCCAGGTGGCGCGCGCAGGCATCGCGCGCACCTTCCAGCACATACGGCTCTTTCCCAAGATGAGTGCGGTGGAAAACATCATGATCGGCAGGCATGTGCACAGCCGCGCCGGGTTTGTCTCCGCCATGCTGTCCCTGCCCTGGACGCACCGCGAGGAGCGCGCCATACGCGCCCGCGCCCTTGAGATCATGGACTTCCTGGGCATCGCCGGCCTGGCCGACAATGATGCCACCAGCCTGGCCTACGGCCAGCAGCGCATCGTGGAGCTCGGCCGGGCACTGGCCTGCGAACCCAAGCTCCTGTTGCTGGATGAGCCGGCGGCGGGATTGAACATGCGCGAAACGGCCGAGATGGCCAAGCTGATCGAGCGCATCCGCGCCACGGGCATCACGATCCTCCTGGTCGAACACGACATGACCCTGGTCATGAACATCTCGGACGAGATCGTGGTCCTGAGCTACGGCGAGAAGATCGCGGACGACAAGCCGCTCAAGATCCAGAAAAACCCCGAGGTGATCAGGGTCTACCTGGGAGATGCCGATGCTTAGGATCCGCAACCTCGATGCCGGCTACACCAACTTGAAGGTCCTGCGCCGCATCTCGATCCATGTGCGCGCCGGCGAGATCGTCACCATCATCGGGGCCAACGGCGCGGGCAAGACCACGCTCTTGAAGACCATCGCCGGCCTGATCAAGGCCGCCGACGGCGAGATCCTCTTCGACAAGCACGACCTCACCCGCCTGAGCCCCGAGAAGATCGTGTGCCTGGGCTGCTCGCTGGTCCCCGAAGGCCGCCAGGTCTTCGCGCCCATGACCGTGAAAGATAACCTCTTGCTGGGCGGGTATGTGCAGTACCGTCGCAAGCGGGCGGCCGAGGTCGCCGCCGACCTCGACCGTATCTTTGAACTGTTCCCGCGCCTGAAGGAACGCGAGGGTCAACTGGCCGGTACGCTCTCGGGCGGCGAGCAGCAGATGCTGGCCATGGGACGCGCGCTCATGGCCAGACCGAAGCTGATCATGATGGACGAGCCTTCCATGGGATTGGCGCCGTTGATCGTCAGGGACATCTTCGGCATCATCGGCCAGCTCAGGCGCGAAGGCAACACCGTGCTCCTGGTGGAACAGAACGCCAAGGCCGCCCTGGGGATAGCGGACCGCGGCTATGTCCTGGAGACCGGGCGCATCATCCTGGAGGAAAACGCCGAGGACCTGCTTACAAACCGCGATGTGCAGCGGGCCTACCTCGGCCGTGACCTGGACGCGGAGACAAAGATCTAAGGAGGGAGCTATGTACTGGGAGCCCGACAAGGAAGGCATGGACCGGGAAGAGCTGCAGCAGCTGCAGTTGGAGCAGCTGCAGGCCGTGCTGGCGCGCGTGTACCTGCATGTGCCGTTCTATCGCAGGAAGTTCGATGAACTGGGCATCGACCCGGACGAGTTCCGGACCCTGGACGATCTCACCGCGCTGCCGTTCACGACCAAGGAGGATCTGAGAGACAACTATCCCTACGGGCTTTTCGCCGTGCCCCTGCGTGAGGTGGTCAGGATCCATGCCTCGACCGCCATGACCACCGTGGTGGGCTACACGCGCAACGACATCAAGACCTGGTCCAACCTGGTGGCGCGCGTGCTGACCGCCGGGGGCGTGACCAAGGACGACGTCGTGCAGATATCATACGGCTACAGCCTCTCCACGGGCGGGTTCGGTCTGCATTACGGCGCGGAGCGCATCGGCGCCTCAGTCATCCCGATCTCGACCGGCAACACGCTGCGCCAGGTCAAGATCATGCAGGATTTCAAGACCACGGCCCTGGTATGCACGCCCAGCTATGCGCTGCGCATCGCGGATACGATCCACGATCTGGGACTTTCACTGGCCGCCCTCTCGATCAAGTACGGTCTCTTCGGCGGCGAGCCCTGGTCCGAGGAGATGCGCCAGGAGATCCAGAACAAGCTCGGCATCATCGCCACGGACAACTACGGCCTGTCCGAGGTGATCGGTCCCGGCGTGGCCTCTGAGTGTCTGGAGCAGAACGGGCTGCATATCAACGAGGACCACTTCCTGGCCGAGATCATCGACCCTCAGACGCTCAAGCCGGTCAAGCCGGGCGAGACCGGCGAGCTCGTGATCACCACCCTCACCAAGGAGGCCTTTCCGGTCATCCGCTTCCGAACGCGCGACCTCACGCGCCTTATGCCCGGCACCTGCGCCTGCGGCCGCGAGACCATACGCATGGCGCGCATCCAGGGCCGCAGCGACGACATGCTCATCATCCGGGGGGTCAATGTCTTCCCGTCCCAGGTCGAGGCCGTGCTGCGCGAGCTTGAAGGCGCCGCTCCGCCCTACCAGATCGTCATCGACCGGGTCCGCGCCTTGGACGACATGACCGTGCTGGTGGCGGCCTCGGAGTCCGAGGCCTTTGACGAGATCAAGAAGCAGCATGAACGCATGAAGGCCATCAAGGACAGGCTCTCTTCGGCGCTCGGCATCGCGGTCAACGTCAAGCTGGTGGAGAACAAATCCCTGGAACAATCAGGCGGTACGGTAACCAAGGTGATCGACCGGCGCAAGATGTAACGTACCGACGGCATGTATCTGCCTTTGACAGGGGGAGGATGCAATGTCAGCCATTAACGGCACCATGCTCCAGGCGTTTCACTGGTACACAGAGGGCGACGGCGCCCATTGGCGGCGGCTCTCAAGCCAGGCTCAATCCCTGGCCCAGGCAGGATTCACCGCCCTCTGGCTGCCGCCTGCCTACAAGGGCATCCAGGGCGATAAGGACGTCGGGTATGGGGTCTATGATCTCTATGACCTGGGCGCCTTCCCCCAGAAAGGCACCATCCGCACTAAATACGGCACCGAAGAAGAGTACCTCGAGGCGCTGAAATCCATCCGTGCATCCGGTATGCAGGCCTATGCGGATGTGGTCCTCAACCACCGCATCGGCGGCGATTTTATCGAGACCGTCAACGCCACGCCGTACACCCAGAACAACCGCCTCATCCCGGCCGGGGCCATGCGGCAGATACGGACCTATACCCACTTCGCTTTCCCGGGCCGCTTAGGCGTGCATTCCGGCTTCGAATGGCGCGCGCAGCACTTCGACGCCGTGGATTATGATGAAAACCACCCCACCGACTATGATGAAATCTACCTCCTGGAAGGCAAGCAGTTCGACAACCAGGTGGCTCTGGAAAAGGGCAATTTCGCCTACCTCATGGGGTGCGACCTGGACTTCCAGAATCCGGAGGTGCGCGCGGAGATCACCCGCTGGGGCAAATGGTACCTCGATGTAACCGGCGCAGACGGCTTCCGCCTGGACGCCATCAAGCACATCGCGGCCTGGTTCTTCCCGGAATGGCTGGACGCCATGGAGCGCCACGCCGGCCGCGACCTGTTCGTGGTGGGCGAATACTGGTATGGCGGCCTGGACGCCCTGATCTGGTACCTCGAGGCCGTGGGAGCCCGCATGGCGGTCTTCGATGTGCCCCTGCACTATAACTTCCATAACGCCTCGCGGCTGGGCAGCCGCTATGATCTGCGCTACCTCCTGTACGGTACCCTCATGCAGGCACGGCCGACCCAGGCCGTGACATTCGTGGAAAACCACGACTCCCAGCCCCTGCAGGCCCTGGAATCATGCGTCGAGCCATGGTTCAAGCCCCTGGCGTATGCCTTCATCCTGCTGCGCGCCGAGGGCTACCCGTGCGTGTTCGCCGCGGACTACGAGGGCGCCGAGTATGAGGACCGCGGCCGCGACGGCAATACCTACCATATCGGCATGCCGTCGCACCGCACCCTGATAGACACCTTCCTGCACGCGCGCCGTAACTATGCCTACGGCCCCCAGTACGACTACCTCGACCACCCCAACACCATCGGCTGGACCAGGCTCGGCGACCAAAACCACCCCAAGGCCATGGCCGTGCTGATGGCCGGCGGCACAGGCGGCTGGAAATGGATGGAGGTCGGCCGCAGGCATGCCCGCTTCATCGATATCACCGGCCATATGGCAGGGCCCGTAACCACCAACGCCTGGGGCTGGGGCGAGTTCACGTGCCGGGGCGGATCCGTGTCGGTGTGGGTGGAGGATTGACAGGACTATTCTAAAAAGATCAGACCTCACGCTATGCGCGGCACATAGAGGTCGTTGAAGAGCTTCAGGAAGGCCGAATCGGTCAAGCCGGCAATGTAGTCGCGCGTGATCTCCATGGCATTGTGGGCCCCGACATAGCCCTTGTCCATGTGAACCAGGTAGTCGGTGAAGATCGGGGAATCATGGATGTGCTCGGTGATATCCTCCACCAGGCGTTTGAAAACCAGATCGTACATGGTCCTGATCTTCTCCGATTCGGCCTTGACGCGCGTGTTGAGATAGATGTGCCGGTAGTTGAAGGCCTTCAGCGCCTCAAGGATACCGAAGATGTGGGGCGAATAAGAGATCTGTTCAGGGGTGGAGTTTGCGATCAGGTCTTCCACGAGCCGGTAGACGATCTTGCCGTTCGTATCGCCCAGGGCGCGCACGATATCGCGCGGGATGTCCTGCCGTTTGATGATCCCCAGGGTAATGGCATCCTCGATGTCGCGGCCGATGTAGCTCACCGTGTCAGCCACGCGCACCAGACAGCCTTCCAGCGTGGCGGGCAGCGGGTTGCCTCCCCGGCAGGCCAGGGCGATCTTCCTGTCCAGGTCCGCAAAGCTCGCGGCCTTGTCCGGTGCCAGTGAGATCTCGGTCATCTCGCCGTTATGGCACAGGATCCCGTCCAGTACGGGCAGCGTCAGGTTCAGCCCCGTGCCGTGCTTCTCGATCGTTTCCAGGGCATGCAGTCCCTGGATATTGTGCCGGAACTCCCCGATGCCGGCCTGCTCGCACAGCTGTCCCAGGTATTTTTCGCCGTCATGCCCGAAGGGCGGGTGGCCGATGTCGTGCCCGATGGCGATGGCCTCGATCAGGTCGTCGTTCAGGCCTAAGCGCCGGCCGATGGTGCGCGCGATGCGCGACAAGAGCTGCACGTGGATGACGCGGTGCGATATGCCGGGGTGCCCCACCAGGTAGAAGACCTGGGTCTTGTCGATATAGGCGGTATAGGCCCGGGAATGCAGGATGCGGTCGACATCGATCGAGAAGGCATCGCGCATGTCCCCTTTAGGGGCCTCTGGTTTGCGACGGATGCCTTCCCGGATGTCGGTCATGTCAGGTCGTCTGGGCTATGGCAGAGAAGCGCGCCACCTTGCCGAAGAGCTTCACCAGAGAGGCCAGGAGGGCCAGACGGTTGGCGCGCACGTTCACGTCCTCGGTCATGACCAGGACCTTGTCGAAAAAGCTGTCGATGGGTTCCTTCAATCCCGCCAGGAGCTTCAGGGCCGCGGCATAATCGCCTTTGTCGGCCAAGGCGGTGAAGGGTTGCTCGATCTCCTTGAACTTCCGGAAGAGCGCGAGCTCCTGCTCCTGACCCAGGAGGCTCTCCGTGATGACGCTCCCTGCCTCGGTCTTCTTCAGGATGTTCTCGACGCGCTTGGAGGCCGCGCAGATGGAGCCGAACCACGGTTCGGTTCTGACCGCTGACAATGCCTCGGCGCGCTTGAAGGTATCGACGGGATCGTCGAAGCTTCCGATCACGGACTCGATCACGTCGCCTGAGATGCCTTTGGCCTGCAGCATGGAGGCAAAGCGCGCGCGGAAGAAGTCCAGCACGCCGTCCTTGACCTCAGGGGCCGGTCGTTTCAATCTCCCGTCCAGGGCCTTCAGCGCCTGCTCGATCAGGGCCGCGATGGAAATACGGTAGCCCTTGCCCAGGATGATATTGGCGATGGCGATGGTCTGGCGCCTGAGGGCATACGGGTCCGAGGTCCCGGTCGGGATGAGCCCGATGCCGAAGCAGCCGCAGATGGTGTCGATGCGGTCGGCCATGCCGGTGATGTCGCCCACCACCGATGACGGCAGCCGGTCATCGGCCGAGGCCGGCACATAGTGCTCGTGGATGGCATAGGCCACCTCGGGGTCGATGCCCTGCCTGAGGGCATACTCCCGGCCCATGACGCCCTGCAGCTCGGGGAACTCGCAGACCATCAGGCTGTTGAGGTCGCCCTTGCAGAGCTCGCAGGCCTGCTTCACCTTGTCCTTCTTGTCCGGCGCAAGCGTATCGGCCAGGGAAAGGGCGATCGTGGTGAAACGCTCGACCTTCTCCAAAGACGTGCCCAGTTCCTTGTGGTAGATGACATCCTTCAGGCGCCGGGCGTATTCGGCCAGGGGCACCTTCAGGTCCTCCTGGAAGAAGTAGCTGCCGTCCGAGAGCCTGGCCTTCAGGACGCGCTCGTTCCCGGCGCTGACAACCGCGTCGTCCTTGGGTATGATATTGCTCACGGTCAGGAAAAACGGCCTTAAGGAACGGCCTTCCCGGTCGGCATAGACCGGAAAATAGCGCTGGTGGTGCTTCATGACCGTGACCAGCACCTCCTTGGGCAGGGTCAGGAAAGACTCGTTGAAGGATCCCATGATGACATGCGGGTATTCAAGCAGATTGGCGACCTCGTCCAGGAGTTCCTTATCCAGGACAAAGCCCTGATTGGCCTGTGCCTTTTTCGTCAGTCCTTCCCAGATGATGGCCTTGCGCTTCTCGATAGCAGGGATCACGAAATTCTCTTCCAGGATCTCCTCATACAGGCGTTCATCAGCGATGAAGAGGGGCCCAGAGGACATGAAGCGGTTGCCGTAGGTGACATTACCCGCCGCGACGTTGCCGAACTGCACGTTCAACACCTGGCCTCCGAAAAGGGCCACGATCCAGTGCACGGGCCGGGCAAAGCTCACGCCCGGATTGGACCAGCGCATGGCCTTGGGGAAGGGGATCTTGCCCATGAGCTCGGAGAGCGTCCCCGGCAGCATGTCGATGGTGGGCCTGCCCGGGATGGTGCGCTTGAGGCACAGGTACTCACCCTTCTCGGTCTGGACCACGCCGATGGCGGATATGTCCACCCCGCAGCCCTTGGCGAACCCCAAGCCGGCCTTGGTGGGCTCGCCCTTGGCGTCAAAGGCGGCCTGTTTGGCCGGCCCCATCCTGGTCTCCTCGATATCGCCAAGCTTCTCGGGTATGTCCCTGACCCTCAGGGCCAGCCGCCGGGGGGTACCGAAGATCTCGGGTGTTGCGTGCGTCAGGTTGGCCTCCTTGAAGGCCTTGGCCACGAAGGATTGCATGAATGCAAGCGCCGGGGCGATGAATCCGGCCGGGATCTCCTCGGTGCCGATTTCAAAGAGCAGGTCAGCCATTGTTTTGTCCCCGCTTGAGGTAGAGCGTGGCCGAGAGCTTGGCCAGCTCACGCACCCGCGCGATGTAGCTGGTGCGCTCGGTGGTGCTGATGGCGTTGCGCGCATCCAGCAAGTTGAAGATGTGCGAGCACTTCAGGCACATGTCGTAAACCGGCAGGCACAAGCCCCGCTCGGCGATCTTCTTGGCCTCGGCCTCGTACATGCCGAACTGCTCCAAGAGCATGGGGACGCTGGCGATCTCGAAGTTGCAGGTCGACCACTCCACCTCCGAGGTATGGTGGACGTAGCCGTACTTGACATCACCCTTCCAGCGCATGTCGTAGACGTTGTCCACGCCCTGGAGATACATGGCGATGCGCTCCAGTCCGTAGGTGATCTCGGTGCACACCGGGTCGAGGTCATAGCCGCCCACCTGCTGGAAATAGGTGAACTGCGTGATCTCCATGCCGTCGAGCCAGACCTCCCATCCCAGGCCCCACGCGCCCAACGTGGGCGACTCCCAGTCGTCCTCCACGAAGCGGATATCGTGCTCCAGGGGGTCGATGCCCAGGTGTTTGAGACTGCTCAGGTAGAGCTCCTGCACGTCGATGGGCGACGGCTTCAACACCACCTGGTACTGATAGTAGTGCTGCAAGCGGTTGGGGTTCTCGCCGTAGCGGCCGTCGGTGGGGCGACGCGAAGGCTCCACGTAGGCCACCCTCCAGGGGTCGGGGCCAAGCGCGCGCAGGAAGGTATGCGGATTAAAGGTGCCGGCCCCGACCTCCAGGTCATACGGCTGGCCGATCAAACACCCCTGGTCCGCCCAGAAGGCCTCTAATTTCATGATCATGTCTTGGAAATCCATGCCTGAAGCTCTAGCATGGCTTCCCTGCAAGGTCAAGCGGCTTAGGGGCGCGAGGGGAAAAACGATCGCGGGCTAACAGAAGCCCGCACGGGAGCGGACGGCTAGGACTGCTTGTGCTCGCCCGCAGCGATGCCGGTGCCGATGATGTAGGCCTGCCCCTGGATATCCAGCCGCTTGGCCGTGATGAGGGAGTGGCGCACCTCGCCCTGTTTGGTGATCACGCGCGCACGGCCCTGCGCCTGCCCCTCTTCGAGGACCTTGCGGATCATCTCCCGCACCAGGGGGCGATCCTCCTCATAGATGGTCTGCAGGGCATCCATGCCCCTGAGCTCATCGGCCGTATAGCCCATCGCGACCTCCTGGTTCTTGTTCCAGCGGACGAATCTTAGCCCGGAATCGATGAGGAAGAAGGTCCCCGGCAGGCTCTCGATGATCGCGTTCGAAAAGTCGCGCTCCTCGATGAGCGCCTGCTCGGCCTGCTTGCGCGAGGTGATGTCCCGGATCAGACCGTCATAGGATACGAGATGCCCCTGTTCGTCGTAGTGGGGCACCAGGATGCTCTTCACCCACCGCACCGCGCCGTCCTTATGCCAAATACGGTGCTCCAGAGGCTGCACCGGCTCACCGGCGAGCAGCTGCTGCGCCTGCCGCTGCACGGCCTCACGGTCTTCCTCATGGACCATGCTGATCCAGAGATAGGGATCGTTGCGGTATTCCTCGGCCGTGTAGCCGGTGACGGTCACGCAGGACGGCCCGTGCACCGTCTCCAGGGCCCTGCCCTTGTCCACCCAGACGGTGAAGACGTAATCGGTCATGGACTGGACGAGCCGCCGGTATTGTCCCTGGCTGATCGACATGGGTAAAGAATAGTACAAGCCCGCCCCAAAGGCAAGCGGCAGGATAGGTGGCGTGATGCCCGCGGCACATGGCGCGCATGGCTGAATCATGCTTAAATATTTTCCCCGCTTTCGTCGATCATATGGATATCTATCCAAGGAAGCGCGCATGCCCAAAACCATTGACAAGATTTTGAAGCGGTACGAAGGGGCCGATTTCACGCTGCAGATGAAGGCCCGCTTCCTCTTCTCCCTGTGCCTGCCCATTATCGCGATCATGGCCATCATCCTGGTCTATTCCAGCTACGTCAACCTGCACTATGCGGGAGGCAGCCGCCAGCTCAACTACCAGATGCTGGCGTCCGTTTCGTTTACCCTCATCATCGTGATCTGCGGGTTCGCCCTGCTCGTGCGCTCCCGCTACGCCCTGGCGGCACACCTGATCCTGATCAGCTGCATGGCGCTGGTGTGGGTGGTCATGGCCGTGGACCGCATGCCGGTGCTGCCACGGCTCGACTCCGTGGTCTTCAGCTTGGGGCTCCTGTCCATGACGCCGCTGGTGGTCTCGCGGCGCAAGCGCTCCATCTTTGCCTATGGTGCGCTGAACATCGTGTGCCTCTATGCCTTCACCTACCTCTTCCGGGCCGAGCTTGACATGCCCACCCCCCTGCTGATCGACTACCTGGCGGACATCACGCTGGCCATGGTCTTCATCACCATAGCGGCCTACAACATCTTCAGCATCAATCAGAAGGCCCTGGACCGCGCCCAAGAAGATATCCGCGAACGCCGGCGCGCCGAGGAAGAACTCGCCTTTCAGAAGTCGATGCTGGAGGCCCAGAACGAGTCCAGCCATGACGGCATCCTGACGGTCGATGAGGACGGACACATCATCGCCCATAACCGCCGGTTCCGTGAGATGTGGAACATCCCGGAGGCGCTCATCGAGCGAAATATGGATGAGCCGTTGCTCCAATACGCAGCCGACCAGGTGATCGATCCTCGAGCCTTCCTGAACCGCATCAAGGAAATCTACCGGCAGCGCGAGTCGACCTTCGAAGACGAGCTCGCCCTCAAGGGGGACCGGACCTTCGAGCGCTACTCGGCGCCGATCAACGGCCGGGACGGACGCTACCTCGGCCGGGTATGGTACTTCCACGACATCACCGAACGCCGGCGCGCCCAGCAGGACAAGGCCCGCCTGGAGGATCAGCTGCGCCAGTCGCAGAAGATGGAGTCCATCGGCCGGCTGGCCGGCGGCGTGGCGCACGATTTCAACAACCTCCTGACCGCCATCATGGGCAACACCGAACTGGCACTCATGACCATGGATGCGACTCATCCCCTGCACCACAAGCTCGGCGTGGTCATGCAGGCCGCCCAGAGCGCCGGGGATCTGACCCGCCAGCTCCTGGCGTTCTCGCGCAAGCAGCTCATCGAGCCCAAGGCCATCGACTTGAACGAGCTGATCGAGCACATGCACAAGATGCTCACCCGGCTCATCGGCGAAGACATCCAGCTGCGGCATGTGCCGCACGCGGATATCGGCCTGATCAAGGCCGACAGGGGACAGATCGAGCAGATCATCGTCAACCTGACGGTCAACGCCCGCGACGCCATGCCCCAGGGGGGCAGGCTGACCATCGAGACCTACCCGATGACCTTGGATGAATCATACGCCAGGCAGCATCATTACGTTACCCCGGGGGAGTATGTCGTTCTGGCGATAAGCGATACCGGCAGCGGGATGAGCGACGAGGTCAAGAGACACCTCTTCGAACCGTTCTTTACCACCAAGCCCTTGGGCTCCGGCACCGGCCTGGGTCTGGCCATGGTGTACGGCGCGGTGAAGCAGAACCTCGGGTCGATCGAGGTCTACTCCGAGCCGGGCCACGGCACAACCTTCAAGATATACTTCCCGCGCCTTTCCGGCGCAGCCGATGCGCCTGCACAAAGCGTTGACGTCTCCGCGCTGCAGGGAGGCGCGGAAACCATCCTCCTGGTCGAGGACGATCCGCGCGTGCGCGAATTCACCGTAAGCGCGCTGAAAGAGCTGGGATACACGGTGCTGCCATACCCCAGAGGCGAGGAGGCCCTGAACGCGCTGGAAAATGACGCACGGAAGATCGACCTCCTGCTCACCGACGTTATCCTGCCGGGCATGAACGGCCGCGTGCTGGCCGAAGCCGTTCTGAAAATGCGTCCCGGCGTCAAGGTGCTCTTCGCATCGGGTTACACGGACAACATCATTGTCCGCCACGGGGTACTGGAAGAGGGCATCCACTTCATCGGCAAGCCGTTTTCCGTGCATGCCCTGGCCCGCAAGATCCGCGAGGTGCTCGACCTCCCATCCTGAGCCGGCCGCCTTCCATCACCTGAATATCCGGTGAGCATGCGGGCGGATATTTACAAAAGCAGGCTTTGGTGTATAAGGGTTTGCCAAGACAGGAGGTCCTCACATGGCGCGATCGGAAATCTACCTCGACCATGCCGCCACGACGCCGGTGCATCCCGAGGTGATGCCCAGGATGCTGCCGTACTTCGGGTACCATTACGGCAACCCGCACAGCATCCACGGCCTGGGCAAACGCGCGCGCATCGCCCTTGAGCGGGCGCGGGCTCAGGTCGCGGGGCTGATCGGCGCTTCCAGCCATGAGATCATCTTCACCAGCGGCGGCACCGAGGCCGACAACCTGGCCATCCAGGGCGTTGCCAGGGGTTTAAGCCACAAGGGCAGGCACATCATCACCTCGTCCGTGGAGCACCACGCCGTGCTCAACACGTGCGCTTTCCTGGAGACGTCAGGATTCGAGGTGAGCTACCTGGGCGTGGACGGCCAAGGCCGGGTCGATCCGGCCGCGGTGGAACGCGCCATCCGCGGCGACACCATCCTGATCAGCGTGATGCACGCCAACAACGAGGTGGGCACGATAGAGCCCATCGAGGAAATCGGCCGCATCGCGCGCCGACGGGGAGTGCTCCTGCACACCGACGCGGTGCAGAGCGCCGGCAAGATCCCCATCGATGTAGAGAGCCTGCAGGTAGACCTCTTGAGCCTGGCGGCCCACAAGCTCTACGGACCCAAGGGCGTGGGCGCCCTGTATGTCCGCTCGGGCGTGAAGTTGGCGCCCCTTGTCTTCGGCGGCGGCCATGAGCAGGGTCTGCGGGCGGGCACGGAAAACATCTGCGCCATCGTGGGGTTCGGCCAGGCCTGCACGGTCGCCGGGCGCGACCTGCAGCGCAACCTCCTGCACGTCAAGGATCTGCGCGACACCCTGGAATCCATGATCCTGGAGCGCATCCCCGGCGCCGTGGTGAACGGTTCGCGAGAAACGCGCCTGCCGCATGTCCTGAGCGTCACGTTCGAAGGGCTGGAGGCCGAGAGCATCGTGGTGGGTCTCGACGCGGCCGGGATCTATGCCTCGGCCGGGGCGGCCTGCACCTCGGCATCCGTGACGGCCTCGCATGTGCTGACCGCCATGGGCATCCCCGAGCACCAGGCCTTCGGGACGCTGCGCTTGAGCCTGGGCTTCGAGAATACGGCCGAGGAGATGATGCATACCGTTGAGGTGCTGGAAGCGACCGTCTCCGGACTCAGGGCGTTCTATGACGGCGCCCCGGAGGCGCAGGGGGTGTTCCTCTTCCCGCAGGACCACCAGGCCTCCACGGCCGCGGCACTGCTGAAAGGGCAGGGCATGGCAGCGATCCTGGCCGCCACCCCCGGCCACCTGCGTTCGAACGGCATAAGCCTGCACTGCCTGCTGGTCGGGATCAGCGAGAAGGAGCCTGCCGCCGAAGCGCTGAGGGCCGCAGGCATCGAGATAGACAGCGTGCATGAGATCCGGGGCATCAACAGGCCGTTGCTCGGCAAAACCATGCTGGACAAGGCGCAAACCTTCTGGGACCATCTCGGCCCGCACGGCAAGGACAAAGACGCATAGAGCCTGCATAGGCCTGTCTTCAATCCACGTCAGGGACGCCATTAACGCAAAATTCATACGATCTTCATCGTGCCTTCACCGGGCCGCGGCAGACTATGCCCATGGAAAAATATCTGTCACATCATAAAGGAGGCACGTATTGAATCGTCACCATCTGTCAACCGGCAGCACAAACTGTCAAGATGAACCGCTCAATGTTTTTGACGAACAAGTATTCGCCCATACCGGCAATGGCATGCTCCTTGCCATTCACCCCCGTCATATCGACCTTTCCCCATGGCGAACCCTGGGGAGCATCCCGGCGGTGGTCAAGGACTGGTGGGAAACCACACAGGGACGCCGGGTCATACTGAGCGTCAATGACCGCGCGCGAGAGCTCTTCTTCCGCGTGGACCAGCCGGCGGAACAGTTGCCGAAAATGACGCTGCACCCGGAGATGACGCTGTACATGATCTTTCACTGGGACAAGCTCATTGAGTTGAACGCCTCAAGCAAAGCGGTTGTCACGCCATGCCCGGTATGAAGACCGCCATGCGAACCCTTGTTCAGCATCAAGGCATCCTTGCCGCTTTTCCGGTAGATCGACCCCTGTCGGCCCACAAGAACCCGGGGCATGTCGGCTTGCGCGCCAGTGCGCTGCGCGCCCTCGAAGTGGCCATCCAAACCATGCCCTGCCTGCTTGATCTTAAGGTCGACATCACCGTCATGGTTCCGGAAGAGTGGGCCGAGGATGTCCGAAAGGACATGCAGTCCCCAAGCGATTTCACCTATTCAATGCCCATCGACAACGGTTATTGCATGGTCATCAGTCGCATGCCGCTTAAACATTCTTTCGGGTATGCCGGACACCTCAAGCGCATCAGCCAGGGCACGGCTTCGTTCACCCTGCGTGTGGCCAAGCACGCGCATAGATACTAGAACTCGCTTCGATCGGAGCACCTGCCAAAAACGAGAACCGGACGGGCGTGCAGCCTGTCCGGTTCTTTTGTGATGCTTATGAGATCTCAGATCTCGCCGCCTGATACAGGTAAGATAATGCCGGTTGAATGTACAACAGCGTTAGAAGTCGTACTGAACATGCACCCCCAGATAAAGATCTCTGCCGAGATCGTTCTCCCCATCGGCATAGCTCACGCTAGAGCCCGCGAGGGTCTTGCGGGCATCGCTGCCATGATCCAGCCAAGCGATCTCGGGCTGCACCGTGAAGCCCTTGGCGAGCGCAACGGCCACACTGGCGAAGGCACCCATGGTCTCAATCTCGGACTCGTAGAGCTCCGAAGGGCTGTTTTCCACATTCGATCTCTGGTAGCCGGCGCCGATATTGAACGTAGCCTTCTCGAAGGGTATCGCAACCTGGAGCCAGCCGCCCATGCTCGTGACGTCCTCGATATCGTTGCCGGACTCATCCGCCACCGGGGCACCCATGACCATAGATGGTTTGGTGGTCCCATTCGGCTGCGTCGGTCGTTTGTCGATACCGATGGCGCTCAGGTTGCTTCCGTACCATGCCTCCATCGAAAACGTGGCAATCTCCGTTTTGAAGGCCCCGTTCAAGGCCAATGCCCAGGATGAGAGCGTCACGTCCTCGGTGGTCTCCAGCGCATCGTTTTGCTTGAGGGTATACCGTTGGAAGTAGGCGCTTGGTACGAGCGTGAGCCCGGCATTCTTATAAGCCATCGCGGCCATGATGGCAGGCATCGTCTGTTCATCGATATGGCTGCCGCTTGCCACGCTGTTGGAAACCGCGCTGCGGTTATCCTCCAGCGCCAGGCTGAAGCTCAGGCTGTCGCCCTGTTTGTGTGTGAAGCGCAGCTGCGGTTTGCGTCCGGCATACAGATTGCCATAACCTTCCAGCTTGCCGTCATTGTTGAGCTTCTGGCCGGGAGAGGCTTCGGAGAGCAGGCTGTTGGTCTGCCCGATGAGCAGGGTATTGGCGTCATTCATGGCATACGCGGCATAGATGTGACGGGTGCCCACACCGCTCGAACCGAGCCCGATTTCGGCATAACCGGTCATGTTTTCGTAAACCGCCTTGAGGTTGAGCCTGTTATTGGAAGGAATCTCGGTGTACCAATCAAGACGCGTATCTTCCTGACCCGAGTCCTGCGGCACGCCGCCCAGATCGGACCTCTTCCAGCCCGCATCCATTATGGCGCTTCCACCAATGGTCCATTCCACCTCCCCGATCTTAAAACCGGCGGCATGGCCCGGCATGGGTGAAGAGAAAATCAAGCAAGCCGCCAAGACAAAAGAAACCAACCTTTTTTTCATACGCATTCTTTCTCCTTTCTTGTCTCAATGATTGATGAGATCGATTGATCCACTTCCTAACCAAGGTCCATGAAGATGCGATGAGTTTTCGATGAATAATGGGTAAACGGCTGGATTGCTCTTGAAGATCGGATATCCTTTGTCTACTGTATGCTTAAAAAAGGATCCGAGAGGAGCATGCCATGCTAAAGCCCAACGTTCTTTTCCTGTGCACGGGCAACTCGGCCCGCAGCCAGATGGCCGAGGCCTTTGCGCGCCACTATGCCGGAGATGCCCTCGAGGCCTACAGCGCCGGGCTCGAGCCGAAGGGTTTGCACCCCATGACGATCAAGGTCATGGAGGAGATCGGCATCGACATGCGCGCCCACACATCCAAGCCCTTGAGCGATTTCCTGGGCAAGATTCATTTCAGCTACCTGATCACGGTCTGCGGACAAGCGGACAAGAACTGCCCGGCGGTCTTCCCCGGCATGGGCCGGCGCCTGCACTGGGGGTTCGAAGACCCCGCCGCGGCCACGGGCAGCGAAGAGGAACGTTTACAGAAATTCCGGGAGATCCGAGATCAGATCCAGGAGCGGGTGCGTACCTGGCTGCACGAACTCGGAATCCCCATCAGAAATGGTGGGTGATATGCCGGCGCTGTTACCGAGCGGCAGGCGGATGGTAGCATCCGCCTGCCGCTCCCACCGTGAAGGACACACCTTTCTCACCTCTTATCTCAGGCGCATCCGGGACCTCGGTGAAGCGACCGCTATTGGAGCGACGCCTTGCACATCACCTGGTAGATCGAGGTGTTGTCGATGTACTCTCCGGTCCAGGCCTTGTTCAGGTTGTAGATGGCCCTCAGGTTCGGCTCAATGCCCGCGATTAGGCCGGGGGCCTTGAAAAGCTCGCTGCCGGCACCCTTGGCATAGAGCGGCACCAGGGAGTTGGTATGATTGGTCGAGTGGTACCAGACGGCCGGGAGCCTGCCGATGCCGTTGTTCTTGACATGCGCATAGTCCACGCCGTGGTCGAAATCGCCGTCCCTGTTCACATCGAAATAGGTCGATCCGGCCACGCGGCCGTCGCCCCAGAGATAGCCGCATTCGTGGTCGGCGGTCACGATCAGGAGCGTATTCTTCCAGTTGTTGCCGTTGGTGTTGGAATCGAGGTAGCGCACAACCTCCCTGACCGCGGCGTTGAAGTCGATCTGCTCCTCGATCATGCGGCCGGCCAGATCGGCATGGTTGGCCCAGTCGATGGCGCCACCCTCGATCATGAGGGCAAAGCCCTTCTTGTTATTGTCAAGCACGTTCAGTGCGGCCCTGGTCATGACCGTCAGGTTGGGGGTCTTCCGGAGCAGCGCACCGTCATAGGGCCGCGACTTATCGTTCAGGTCGCCCTTTCCGTCCCGGTCGAACTGCAGGGTTGAGATATTGGGCGCCACGCCGAAAACCTTGTCCGGGGTGCGTCCGCACATGAGCTTGAGGAACCCGGCGAGGGTGTCGACCTTGGTCCAGCCGTTGACCCCGGCTTTCAGATCGTTCCAGGCCGCCTCGCCGCCCACATAGGTATAATTCGCCGTCTGAGATTGTCCGTTGGCGTCGAACAGCGGGTGGCCGGTTCCCATGACGACCTTCAGGTTGCCGTTATAGTTGACGGCATCGTAATGATTGTTGTTGGCATTGGGATGAGATCCATAAATGGCCTCCATGGCCATCTCAGAGTAGTTGTTGCGAGACTTGTTGTGGCCGAAGACCGCCACGGGCGTGGCATGCGTGAGCTGTACTGTGCTCACCGCGCCGATGCTCTTGCCGGCTCGGGCGGCTTTTTCGAAGAACGTTTCCAAGGTCAGACTATCAGGGGTATAGTTGACTTCGTTGTCGTACACCTTAACACCCGTGTACATAGCCGTGGCCGCTGAGGCGGAGTCCGTCGCGCCGGTCATGGCATAGGTGAAGTCAGTGGCCATCCTGGACGGACAATAGGGGGCCCCGACATACCCCCCGCGCTTCCCGGCCGAGTAGGTCTGCATGCCCAGCTTGACCGGGAAGGATTCATAGGCCGGTTTAATTCCGGTAAAATAATTCGTGGCCGTCACCGTATTGAAACCCTGCCCATCGCTGATCATCAGGATGACATTCTTGGTTGCGGCCAGGACCGGAGATGCACTCAAGAACAGCGCAGTCACGGCCACAAGACCTCTGTGCAGTATGCGATTCTTCAGTTTCATGGTATTCCTCCTCATATTTATTAGTTTTTGTGCTCGTCAGATACGTTCATGGATGACATGCAGCGACACGCGCGCACCGGTCACCGAGCTGCGGCCGCTGGAGTAAAAAACCGCCAGCCACAGCCCCTGAAGGAACAACAAGGCCAGCGGGTGCCACAGCATGGATAGTCCGTCCACGATATGCGGGACTCGGAAGGGGGCATTATACAGAGAAACGACCACGATTGCGATCACCACGGCCAGGGCGGCCATGACCTGGTAGGCGCTCAAGCTCAGCGAGCCTCGGAAATCGGCCCTTAAAAACTCCGAGGCCACCCGCCAGACCTGCGTCACGACCAGCGCACTCAGGAATGCCGCGCCGTAGGCGCCCTCGAGAAAGAGCCATACGCCGGCCAAAGCTGCCACGGCATGAATCACGGCCGTCACGGCCTGGATTGGAACGACCTTGACCCCGTCAAGGCCGTGGGCATAGGCGATCTTCTTGGTTGGGCCGCGAAAGGTGACCCCCAGCGGCTCGAAGACCGTCCGCAGCCAGGCCGGCAGATTCGCCACCGGCTTGCCGTAGCAGCAGCCGAAGCTGATGCAGGCCAGGCGGCCGATGCCTTCACCCAGGGTATAGGTGACGGCCATGCAGGCCAGGATAACGATGGCCGGGACCTGGGTCCCCATTCGAGCGGGCAGGATGCGCCCAGAAACCCATAACAGGAGGGGGGCCATGAGCAGGCCCAGAAACATCGCGCCTCCCACAGTCGCGGTATGGCGCTTGCCCTCCACGATCCGGGCGATCAGCCGTGATCCGGGCAGGCAGACCGCCAGCACGGCCAGACAGAATATGGTCGTGAATCCAAGCGGTATACCCACCGAGCCCAGGAGCACGATCGTGAGCCCCGCACCCGCGGCGCAGGCGCAGGCCACGATACAGCCATACCAGGTGATATTGAGGGCTTCCCAATGCGATCCGGCTTTCAATCGCGGCACGGATGCCATGATCTGCCAGCGTTCGCCGGGCAGGCGCGTGAATCCCCACCCATACACCACGGCGATGGCCAGGACCATCGCGGCCAGAAACAAGATATTTTCCATAATTCCATCACCTCGTGTGATTTACTTCGTTCAGGGGGGCATGCATGGTTTTTCCCGAAGCCTGTTCTTCATCACGGTGCCTCGGCCGGGCGATACCGGAACGCACCCACACCTCGGTCTCGACCAGCGGGCGGCCAAACCCCAGCGAGAAGCGCGTCTGGGCCTGGCAGTTCTGATTGCGTATGATATCGTCGTCAAACACGACGCGGTCTTTCTGGAACAAAAGCACGACCGTGGAGCTGCCCGGCCGGAAAAGACTCTTGGGCTGACCGCGCTTGAGAAACATGCCGGGGGTGACCGGGGTTGGCCGGTCATAGCTGTGTTCGCTGTAGGCCTGGACGATATCCCCGATCATGAGGGCTACGACCTCGACCATGGCAACCATCCCAACGCCGCTGCCGCCGGGACAGTCGCTGTCCATGATGGTCACGACCCGCCGATTTTTGGAATACGGCTGCGCCAGATGGATTACACAGCCGGGATTGCAGGACGCATAGCGGCCGTCCAGGGTATAGATGTCCTCAACCGTGCCGGAAACCGGGCAGTGGTTGTAGTGGTACTTGTCCGGCGTCAGGCGCAGGATCGCGAACTGACCATCGATGAAAGGACCTGCGTTTTCCCGCCCGAGGAGTTCATCGAGATCGAACAGCTTGTCCTTGATCATGAGCCCCATGGCCTCGGAGAGGTTTCCCACCAGCAGACGCGCGTCACAGGGCGAAACGACTATCGAGGGGTCCTGCGGCATCGGACGCGCCTCCTGGTAGCGGATGCGGCGCTCGAAGACCTTGCGGGGCGTATCAAACGTCGCGGGGTCGTCCAGGCATTCGGAGAGATCTATCCCGAGCCCGCGCATGAAACGCAGGCTTCCACTGAGTCTCGCTCCGAGCACGGTATCGAAATTCACATAGGCCAGAAAATCGGTCATGCGGCGCGAGGTTAGGGCCTTATAAAACATGCGGCTGTCCTCGCGCTCACCGGCGAAGACATGTCTTAACATCCTGTCTCCATAGAGCCGCTCGGTGCGGATCTGTCCGCTGTTGCGCTCAACGTACTGGTGCCGCATGGCCTTTGTCCCAATCCTTCAGAACGGTTACGAGGATGGCATGGATGAGCCGTCTGAGGTCTTCCTCACCCAAGCCTTCGAAATCAACCTTGACCCGAGCCAGGAATGCCTGGACATCCACATGTCCGAGCGCGGCCTTGAGTGTGGGCAGCATCCGCTCATCACGCTCGGTCTCGCGCAATTCGGACTCCAGCACATCGAGGCCTTCCTGCATATGGCGCCGGCGTACGGTTGTGCGATAGTAGCGTTCGGCCTCTCGGTTGAATTCATCCGCGTCCACCTGCAACGGGTCAAGCGCATTTTTGGCCTGCAGGATGCCGTGCGTGACGGCAGCCGCGGCCCCGTGCATCTCCGGATGGCATATGCGGTGCTCCAGGTCCCGCATGACATCGGACAAGCCCATGGATTCGATCAGATCGGCGCCTTCTTTGCGGATCAGGCCTACGAGCGCCCTGCGGTACTCCTGATGGTGGACGCGGAGATACCCGGAATAGCGGGAACTGGAGCGCGTACGTTCCGTACGGGCCAATATCCGCATAAGGAACTGGTTGCGTGAATCCTTGCGCACAAAGAAGGTCGGCAGATCCACGGCTGCGCCGAAAAAGATCTGGCGGCGCTCGCTCTCGATGGTGGGGGTATCCGGTATGTGGGCATGGGTGATGCCGCCCGTGGCTGCACAGCGGTAGGCCAGGGCCGTGATGAGCGCCTGCAGGCCGCAGGCCGGACCCATGTCGTCCAGGATGCTCGGAAAGAGGCTGTAGTGCCTTCCCTCGAACCCCGAAAACCCCATGCGCCCCTGCTCGCGCAGCTTGTAGAGCAGATAGAGCGACATGCGCCGGTCGAAAACGCCCATTGACTCCAGGTCGGCCTTGAGGCGTTCACCGTTGCCGTGCAGGCCGTCCAAGGCCGGGGACTCATCCGTACTGAGCAGGCTCATGAGATAGTCGATGAGCCGGAAATCCGGTATATAGTCGCCCCGCAGAGCGAAAAGCCGGCTGATGGCCGCGTCGAGACGGCGCGGCCCGAAAGGCGTCACCGGGCTGCCAAAAACGCTCAGATCGGCCTTTCCACGCCAGCGGCGCCAGAACATGCGCAGATGCGTGTAATCGAGCTCGTGCGGCAGGAAGCCCAGGGCGCGTTCGGGGTGAAAATCCGAGAAACCCAAACGATACGGGGCGGCGCTGTAGGTACCAACGAAGAGCGGCAGGAAATGCTCCACGATCTTGATGGTCAAATCACCCAGGTATTTTTCATCCTCGGGAAGAAAGTCGCTCTTCAGATCAGCGAGCAGCTCTCCCAGTTTCAGGCTGCCCAGGCTGATGTGCGTGCCGTTATTGGCCAGAGAGATATTTGATAGGGAGGGCAGGGTCACCAGGTCGTTGGTCACGATGCCGGCCTCCTTGAGCTTGAGCACGGCGTTGATCTGGCTGCGCGAAAGCACCTGGTGGCACAGGTGCATATAGTCGGACTTCTCTTCGCCCGCGTCCCACCCCGACAGACAGGGATTTATGAAGAGCTCGCGGTAGAAGGCATCGGAAATGATGGAATTCAGGTGTTTCTGCCGTACCGGCGGATGCGGGGCGCTGTACACCAGCACCCGTTGGCCGCTTGCGCCCAACCCCAGACGCGTTTCGGCATAGGCGGTGAGCGCCTGGATAAGGAGAAAGCGCTTGGCGGTCTCGCGCGCCAGCTGGGAGCCAGCGTGGCCCTGGCCGTTCAACCGCACGGGCTGGAACGAGGCGATCTCGGGCGAGGTATTGTCATTGAGCAGACGGTTCATGACCATCTCGCCGGTGGCGATGATCAGCGGGTGCGTATAAGGGTCAGAACCGAGCGCCTCGGCCAGGGCAACTTTCAGAAGGTAACTCACCGGGACGCGCAGGCGCTCCTCTCCGCCGTCGCGGATGATAAAGCGGTCTGCATCCGTGCGCAAAGCGCCGCCGGCATCCCGCTTATGCGCCTGGAGGTCCTGGACAAACATCCGCTCGGAATAAGGGCTCAAACGCCTCCTGGCAAAACGCACCCAGCTGTTCTCCCATACCCGGCCGTTCTCCTGGGCCAGGTACCTCGTCAATTCATCCAAGGCCGTGCGGGGCAATTCTCCCGCGCGCATCCGCCGCACGAGATTGCGATAGTAGCGCGAATCTTCTATGGACAGAGGCAAGTCACAGGCATCGCGACTTCCGATCACCACCGCCTGAAGCTCGTTCTCGGCCCCGGCCGTGGTATCATGGCGACTGAAAGGGATGTCCGTCGAATCATATCCGAGCATATCCCGGATTCGTTCGAAGTAGCGGACTGAGCCACATTCAAAATCCGTATTCTTCCAAGCCAGCGACATAGAGCCTCCTTTCATGGTAACGGTTTGCCAGGTATCTGTAAAAGCACGATGAACAATCTATGAATTCTTGGTTAAGACCGGAACTTGTGATTGACCGGGCCGCGGCATCTACGATACATGGTGTGAAACAGAGGAGGGACACCCATGGCGCCGCGCATCGCCGTGATCGATGACGAACCCGACATCCTGCACCTGGTGGATATCCACCTGAAAAGGGCCGGCTACCATACGGCGCTCTTTCATGATGCGGGCACGTTCCTCAGGTCGCTGTCCCTGCATGTCCCCGATCTCATCATCCTCGACCTCATGCTGCCGGACATGGACGGCTTCGAGGTCTGCAGGCGCTTGAAGCAGGAGAGCGCTTTTGCCGCGCTGCCGGTGATCATGCTCACCGCCAAGGGCCAGGAGGCGGACAAGGTGCAGGGCCTGGAGCTGGGCGCCGACGATTATCTGACCAAGCCCTTTTCGCCGCGCGAGCTCGTGGCGCGGGTCAAGGCCGTGCTCAGACGTTCGGGGCAGGTTAGCGGCGAAATTATCACGGTCAAGGGAATGCTCACCATCGACCCCGATCGATTCGAGGTCAGGGTACATGAGCTGCCGGTGTCGCTGACGGCCGTTGAATTCAAGATCCTGCATCTCCTGGCCAGCCACAGAGGCAAGGTATTCTCGCGCGAGAAGATCCTCGACCACCTGTGGGGCAATGAAAAGGCCGTGATCGACCGCACCGTCGACGTGCATATTAAAAACCTGCGCGACAAGCTCGGAGATGCCGCCGGCCTCGTCCAGAACGTGCGCGGGGTCGGGTATAAGGTCGAGGCATGAAGCGGCCCATCTTCTTCAAGATATTCTTGTGCTTCCTCATCGTCGTCATCACCGGATCGATCCTGACCATCGTGCTGTCGTACGAGGCCATCCGGGCCTACTATGTGCGCTCCACCACAGATGCCATGGTGGCCCGCAACCGGCCGCTGGAGAACGAAGCGATCGAAGCCCTGGCCGACAGGCGCCTCCCTGAGCTTGCGGCCCTGGCCGAAAAATACGGCGGGGGCAGCCATACCCGCATCACCATCATCGACCCCGGCGGAACCGTGCTGGCCGATTCAGACGTTGATCCAGCCAGCATGTACAACCATGCCTCCCGTCCGGAGGTGGCCGAGGCACTCAAAGGCCTGAACGGCCGCGCCGTGCGGTACAGCCCGGATTTGAAAAAGGAGATGATCTACATCGCCCTGCCGGTCATGCGCTCCGGGATGATCCTGGGCGTAATCCGTTACAGCCTGAGCGCCGAAGAGATCAACCGCCTCCTGGCAACGCTGCGCAACCGCATCATCCTGGTTTCGTTCCTGGTGGGTCTGCTCTCGCTTTTCATCTCGCTTATCTTTTCGCACCTGATAACGCGACCGCTCTCCGAGCTGCTCAGGGCCTCCGATAGTATCGCCGCGGGCGATTTCGGGGTGCACGTGCCCGCAGGCGGCAACGACGAACTGGGTGATCTTGGCCGAGGCTTCAACCGCATGGCCGAGCAGCTGCAGGGTTCCTTCACTGAACTCTCGCGCAAAAAGGAAGAGCTGCAGAGCGTCATATCCTCGATGGCGGAGGGGTTGCTCCTCTTCGACCGCGAGGGCCGCGTGACGCTCTTCAATGCCGGCGCCCAGAAAATCTTCGGCCAGGAGCAGATCACCGGCAAGCACTACTGGGAACTCCTCCGCTCGGCCGGGACCCCTGACCTCCCGGTGACCGAGGGGGAGAGCCGCGAGCTCACCATCAACAACCGCATGTATCTCTGCGGCACCTCACGGCTGCCCTCCGGCGCGGCCACGGTCATGATCCTGCATGACATTACGGTCATGAAACAGATGGAGCAGATCAAGCAGGATTTGGTGGTAAATGTATCGCACGAACTCAATACCCCGCTGACCGCCATCAAGGGTTTCACCGAGACCCTCCTGGAGGACGCCGATGAGCAGCGCCGCGAATATCTTCTCATCATCAAACGGCATACGGACCGGCTCATCAATATCGTCAAGGACCTGCTCACGCTCTCGGAGCTGGAGGAGAAGGGCGGCGCACCCACGCACGAACCGGTGGATGTGAAGACCCTGATCGACAACCTGGCCGTGATCTTCGAACCAAGGCTGAAGGAAAAGGGCTTGACCTTGACGGTCGACATCCCGGTGTCTATCCGCCTCGCGGCCGACCAGTTCCGCTTAGAGCAGCTCTTCACCAACCTGATCGACAACGCCATCAAATATACCGAGAAGGGCGGTGTCACGATCCGGGCCGAGCAGGCGGCATCAGCATGCATTATCCGCGTTCAGGACACGGGCATCGGCATCCCCGCCGAGCATCTGGGACGGGTGTTCGAGCGCTTCTA
>JAKQBR010000094.1 GCA_029574005.1 Deltaproteobacteria bacterium
CACGGCGTAGAACGGGGTCCGGAGCTTCTCGATGGGGGTGTCCTTCAGCATGTGGTTCACGTAGGCCTCGAGCTTTTCGCCCTTGATGAACCCGTTGTCCGGCACGGTCAGGTCGATGATGTCCCCCTTCTCGACGGAAAAAGAGAGGCTCTGAAGCTGGAAGGCGTTGAACCCGTATGCGTACATGCTTCCGACGAGGCTGCCGGCACTCGTGCCGACGATCAGGTGGATCGGGACACGGTTGGACTCCAGGATCTTGAGGACGCCGATGTGCGCGAACCCCCGCGAGGCGCCCGCGCCGAGGACCAGGGCGACTTTGGCCGGCGGCTTGACGGCTTGAGGCGGGGGGGGTGTTTTCCACATGCAGCCGGCGCTTGCGCCGAGCAGCAGAAAGGCCAGACCGATTCGCAGGACTCGATTCATCGTGTTCCTCTTCCATAGTGAGGCATCATGAAGCGCGATAACGAAAGGATGCAAAAAGAAAGCCGGGGAGAGTAAGACCAAGGAAGTGGTCGTTGCAGGACGGAGGACGAGGGCAACGCATCAGATATGTGTTTTTCAACAAACCGGGCATCCGCGTAAGGATGTCCGGTTTCTCTACTTTGGCTATCTGAAGGCATAGAGGACGGCAGAGGGCAAGGCACGGGCGATTTCAACGTCGGTGGTCTTGCCCTTTGTGTTGTATGCGACGTGGGTTAAATTCACGCCCAGGGCCTTTGCCCAGAGTTGATGCCGCAGGGCCCCCAAGAGCAGAGGCGTGGAGTCGCGCTGGGCGGGTTGCTCCTGTCGCCACTTGGGCGGGGGCAACGCGATACGGCCGGTTTGGGCGGCCGCCAGCAACAGGAAGGTGTAGGCGGCCTCGACGAAGGCGCTGATGGCCTGCACGGCCGCAGGGGTGTGGACCTGAGCCTCGCCCACGCCCAGGACGGTCTTTTCGTCGCGGAAGTTGACCTCGATTTCCCAGCGCCACACGAAGGCCTGCAGCAGCCGCTGCAGGGGCAGCGCACAATCGGAGCACACCAGGTAGACGGGGTTGCGATAAAGGAGCTTGGCCCTCTTGCGGGGACGATAGGCCAGGGGACGGATGACCACGATGCGCACGTCGTGTTTGCCGCTGCCGCGCCAACGCACGGGCGAGCAGGTCTTGACTTCGAAGCTCTGGAGCTTACCCGCGGCCCAAGCCTTGACCTCGACCCAGGGGATGGAGGCATCTTGTCGCAGCTGCTCGGGGTTCGGCAGCACTGCGCCGTGGAAGCGTTTGCGACCCCGCCGGGATGTGACCGACTCTTGCGGCACGGCAAAGAGCTTGGCGTCCTTGCGCTTGATCAGCTGCACCTTGGTGGGATAGCCCATGGCGACACCTCTCCCGAATTATAGTCATATGACTAGATAACAAACCGACAAAAAGTCAAGGGATTTTCTCCCTTGACCCCCTCAATGTCTAGTTAATGGCCAAACACAAGAAACCGGGCATCCGTGTAAGGATGCCCGGTTTCTTCTTACAGCGTTGTTCCTTTATGCAACTACTTCTTGTCAGGGCCCGGAGCCGGAGCCGGGGCCGGAGCCCCCGGGGCCGGAGCCTTCTCAGGTGCCGGAGCTGCAGGAGCTGCAGGAGCTGCCGGTGCAGGCGCGGGCGCGGGCTTCTT
>JAKQBR010000138.1 GCA_029574005.1 Deltaproteobacteria bacterium
TGGGACAAGATCTTCAACGTGAACGTGCGCGGCGTGTGGATACTCTCCCAGGCCGTGGCGAAGATCATGAAGGAGAAGGGCGGCGGGAAGATGATCAACATCTCCTCGGTGATGGGCTTCCGCGGCTCGATCGAGGAGGCGCATCCTGCCGTAGCGTACAACTCGTCCAAGGCCGCAATCAACCTGCTCACCATGAACCTGGCCATCAAGCTGGCGCGCTACAAGATCTACGTCAACTGCATCGCGCCGGGATTTTTCAAGACCGACATGATGGCGTACATCTTCAAACCCGAGATGAAGCCCATGCTGGACCTGACCCTGGCCGGCATCCCGCTGCACATGTACGGCGATGAAGACGAGATCAAGGGCCTGACCGTTTTCCTGGCGTCCAAGGCGTCGGACTATATTACGGGCGGGGTGTTCCCGGTGGACGGCGGGTTGTCAGCCCAGTGATTTAGGGCGCGGGCGATCAGAACTGTGATTCGGGCCGTCCATGGCCCTCACCCTTCGGGCGCACGCAGGGTGCGCCCAATTCCGATATCCTGCGGAATTGTGATTCGGTGCTTCCATGCACCTCACCCTGCGGGCGTGTCCAATAACACGTCCAATTCCGCTATCCTGCGGAATTGTCGCTTTCTCGTCGTGGGGTTGCGGAGTATTACCTGTACACCTCACCCCACGACTCCGTCGCTCCAGGATCTGTTTTGACCTGATGCCGGCGGGGTTTTTCTACCTTTTCCCAGCCACTCAAGCACAACCAAACGAAGCGTTAATATTAGTGAGAAGATCGACTCGCGTTCCCTCTCCCCCTATTTGTGGGAGAGGGCTAGGGAGAGGGGGTATCATGTTTTCAGGGAAAGGGGATTGGTGAACCCGTCGGCTGGTGGCGTCGGCAAGAACAAAAGCTACATCACCGTCAGGGGTGTCACGGGCCAAGACCTCAGTCTTGCCCGTGCCTGAGTGGACAGGTAGGCTTAGGTCTGCGGCCGGAGCCTGTTAGCGTGCGTCAGGGGTTAGTATTCGTCTCTCCCTGAGCGAGACCTGTTTCCGGCCGCCGTTCAGCCATTGCGTCCCCACTTCCTGGAAGCCGTAGGTTTCATGAAAAAGCAGCGAGGCCGTGTTGGGCGGTTGGATATCCACCTCGCAGGTGATGACCCCGATCCCGGTCTTGGCGGCAAAGCCTATGAGGTCATCATACAAGGCCGCGCCGTAGCCCTTTCGGCGCTGGTCCTTGTGCACCACCGCGCGGTCGATATACAGGAACGAACCATAGCGCTCAGAGAACCACTTGTAATTGGGGCTGTCGTAATCCGCGCCCTCCCGGAAGGCCAGGAGAAACGCGGCCACGCACCCTTCAACCTCCACGACCTTGTGGTATGCCGCCTGGGAGTGCAGGCGCCCAAGGCGCTTGATGTCAAGCGGGCTCAAGAAATGTACAGAGTGTGCGTTCAGCTCCAGGATGGAAGGAAAATCCGCCGGCCCGGCATTGCGAATCATGTTGTGCGGTTCATGCATTGATGAGCGCTTCAATCTCTTTCAGATGCAGGTTCAGATGCCACAGATAGCCTTCGATAATGGTCTTGAGCGTCTCCCGGTGGCCTTCGAAATCATGCCAGGTATGATCCAGGCACT
>JAKQBR010000148.1 GCA_029574005.1 Deltaproteobacteria bacterium
CCCGGCGTGGGCACCCCCCGCCGGGCGCTGATCGTGGAGAAGGCAGGGCATCTGTTTGTGGGGCCGGATAACGGCATCTTTTCCTTCCTCTACCCGGCCGATTCGGTGGTCAATGTTACCTGGCGGCCGCACGGTGCAATCGCGCCCAGTTTTCACGGCCGGGACCTTTTCGCGCCGATAGCGATCAGACTCCTAACAGGGACAACGCCCCTGGAACTCGGGCATGCCATGAACGATCCCGTCAGTCTTGATATCACCTCGCCCCAGGTGGTGCACATCGACCGCTATGGCAACATCGTAACGAACATCACGCCCGGACAACTTCAAGGACATGCTCTTGTGCTTCAGGGGCGCATAATCCAAAACCGTGTGAACACCTTTGAGGATCTGCACCAGGATGCCATTGGCCTGATCGTGGGCAGCGCCGGCACGATCGAGATCGTGGCCCGGCAAAAGCATGCCGCCGACATGCTCGGCGCCGCTGTCGGCATGCCGCTGGTTCTGAACCAGGGCCCCTGATCAACTCAGCTGAGCACCCGCCCGCGTCTTATTGCCCCGGACGGGGCCCGAAGATCTGGGTGCCGATGCGGATCAAGGTGGCGCCTTCCTCGATGGCGGTATGGTAGGAATCGCTCATGCCCATGGAGAGGTAGCGCATCTCGATCCCTTCCAGGCCCATGGCGCCGACGTAGTCGAAGATCTCCCTGGTCAGACGGAAATAGGGCCGCAGCCCGGACGGGTCCTCAAGGAAAGGCCCCATGGTCATCAGGCCCTGCACCCTTATGTTGCCAAGCGCGGCCAGCCGCTCTATGAGTTCAGGCACGTGCTCGGGAAAGACGCCCGCCTTCTGCGGTTCGCGTCCGCTGTTGACCTCGACCAGGACCGGCATGGTCTTGCCAAGCCTGCGGGCATGCTCATCGAACAGGACGGCCAGATCGTAGGAGTCTATCGTCTCGACCATGTCGAAGAGCCCCACCACATGCCTGACCTTGTTCTTCTGCACATGTCCGATGAAATGCCACTGGACCCTGGCGCCGATTGCTCCGATCACCTCGCGCGATTCCTGCAGGTAGTTCTCGCCCACCATGGTGATGCCGGCCTCGATAGCCTCCAGGACCTCGGGGGCCCGCATGGCCTTGGCCGCCGCCACGACCTGGACCCCGGCCGGGATCTCCGAGAGGAGTTTGAGCACGTTCTCGCGGATGGATGGCATACCCTCCCCTATGCATCCGAGGCCAATCTTGTCAATATACAATATGATTTTTGTTGACGTAGGCCTGGGGCTGCGCTAATTTATATTAAACAATTGTTCAATATTGGAGAAACAGGGGCGCCTATCAGCGGCAAGAAAAGGGCTTGGCCGGAAACCGATATTGCATTAAAATATCCGCGAGGTCCTAAAATAAGGTCCATTACGATCTTGTCATTTCATGACATGGGAAGGGGGCGGGGATGATCGGCATCCAACTCGATGAAGTCATGGTCGGCACCCATTGCTTTGCCAATGGGGACGTTCGGCGGCGGCCGTTGATCTTTGCCCTGACCTGGGGCAACAAGAACCTCATGAAATTCCTGAACCCCCTTTCCCCGGAATTCCTCACAAGCCGGGTCAAGGGCATGATCACGGTCGAAGGCCTGGTGAACAAGGCGGATTGCAGCGGCACGCTCAAGCTCATGTACTTCAAAGGACGCAAGATCCGCTATGAGCTTGAGTTCCAGGACGACGTGGGACGCAGATACCGCTATGTGGGCGAGAAGGTCGATATCTGGCCCTGGAACCTGCACCGGACACACGTCACCTGTCGCGGCACCATCAAGGAAATCGCCACCGAGAGGGAGATCTCCCGCTCGGTGGTGTATTTCCCGCTGAGAGAGCTGGTGCCGTTCGTTCTCTCCACCCGTTTGACAAAGTCCTAGATGACGGCATGCGTGAAGGAGGTCCTATGCCATACAAAGTTCTGAAGCCGACCGAGGCGCGGATCATCGCCGCCATGGCCGGCGGCGTCATCCCGCGCGGCGGAGCGAGTTTTGCGTTGGGGGCCGCGGACCTGGAAGACACGTGGCTGCCCCGCACCGATCACCTGCTTTCCCGTATGCCGCTGGCAACCCGCCTGGCTTTGCGCCTGGCTGCGCGCGTGCTCAACTACGCCTGGCCGCTCATTTACATGAAAAAGCTCACGCCCTTGACCGCCTTGGACGAGCAGGAACGCACCGAGCTCTTCCATATCATCGAGAACTCGCCTCCCCCGGGGCCGCAGACCATCCTGGTGGTCAAGGTGCTGGTTTTTCCGGCTTTCTACGGCCTGCCCGAGGTCAAGGAGGCCATCGGTTACCGGGAAAGATTCGCCTTGAGCCCTGACTATGTCGGTCCGAAGGACTAACGGGAGCGCGCGCCATGATCAAGGAATATAACGACATCTCCAACCATATGACGGATGCTGCCGATGTCTGCGTCATCGGCAGCGGCGCCGGCGGGGCGGTGGCGGCCAAGGAGCTGGCCGAAAAGGGCTTGAGCGTCATCGTGCTGGAGGAGGGCAGCGCCTTTTCCACCAGAAACTTCAATCAGGACCCCCTGGACATGATGGCCATGATGTACCGGGACGCGGGCACCACCATGGCCTACGGTTTGCCCCCGGCCTCGATCACGCTGGGCAAATGCCTAGGCGGCACCACCACGATCAATTCCGCCACCTGCTTCCGCACCCCGAGCGAGGTCGTCCAGGATTGGATCGCCAACCACGACTGCCGCGGACTCGAGTACGAGGCCCTGCTCCCGTATTTCGAACGCGTGGAGAAAGAGATCAACGTCACCGAGCTTTCCGAGGATGTCCTGGGCAATGTCTACCGGATCGTCAAGCGCGGGGCCAAGGCCCTGGGTCTGAGCGCCAAACCGCTCATGCACAACGTCAAGGGCTGCGAGGGCGCGGGCGTCTGCCAATGGGGCTGCATCAAGGGCGCCAAACAG
>JAKQBR010000174.1 GCA_029574005.1 Deltaproteobacteria bacterium
GGGCGTCATGGTGCTGGGTTCGTTCTTCATCGTGCACCTCTACCTGGGCACCATCGGCAACCCCGGCACGGTGCAGGCCATGTTCACCGGCAAATGCAGCCGCGCCTGGTGCCAGACCCACTGCCCGCGCTGGCTGGCGGAGCATGAAAAGCAATAGAAGCTCATACCCCCCATCCCCCCTGAATCTTCAGGGGGGGATGGACGTTTGGGGGCGCGGTGGGCGGTCGAACACAGCGGCCGCCCACCGCGCCCCCAAACATTCCCCCTTTGTGATCACGGAGGGAGGGGGGATTGAGCTTATAAGGAGGACGACGTCATATGAATAAAAATATGCTTTTTACAATTTGGGTTATGTTGTTCTTGGTTTGTCACGCAGGGACTGTCTTGGCGGCTCCCATGGTAAAGTTCCATGAGACGCGCTATCAAGCCGGTGATATCGATCAGGGCACCATCATTGTCCATACGTTCACATTCAACAATACCGGTGACCAACCGCTGTCCGTAAAGGTCAATGACTGCGGATGCGGCGGGCTGAAATTCAAGACGCCGGCTGCACCGATCCAGCCGGGTAAGACCGGGGCCATAACCGTGAGTATCCCGACCATCAACCGCAAAGGCGGTTTTAAACGGGATGTAAGAATTGAAACGAATGATCCGGCCCAGAAAGAAGTCGTGTTAAGCATATCAGCCAATAGCATTGAGACCTTGTCCATCGTGCCGCAGTATATCGATTTCGGCCAGATCAAGAAGGAATCGATAAACAAGAAGAACATCCTGATCGCCAATACCGGCAAGGCGCCGTTTACGATTCTGGGTGTCGCAACCGATCCATCGGGGATTGTCGCCATTGCGCCCTCCCTACATAAGATCACGGTAAAACCGGGCGATAAAAAAATGATGGAAGTGTCCCTGACGCCCCAAGCGCATGCCGGACAAGTCAGTGGTGTGATCAATATCAAGACCAATCGCAAAATAATCACGGAGAAAAAGATCCATTTTCGGGCAGTGGTGGTCGCGGATTAACGGATACGAATCCCGCGCCTTGGTACAGTCGTCTCGAATCTGGATTAGTGGATAGAAGGAAGCATTCTTAGGAGGAACGTACAATGAAACTCATCATCGATGGAAGAGAAGTAGAGTTCCAGGCTGGTCAGACCGTATACGAGGTTGCCAAGGCCCACGGCATCTCTATCCCGGTCCTGTGCCACCATGAACTGGTTAAGCCTGCCGGGGCCTGCCGGGTATGCGTGGTCGAGGTGCAGGGGGCGCGCAACCTCGTGGCGTCCTGCGCCATGCCGGCCGAGAACGGCATGGTGGTATCCACCAAGACCGAGCGCGTGCGCGCGGCCCGCAAACTGGTGGTCGAACTCCTCATGACGCAGGGCCACCACAACTGCATCACCTGCGAGTCGAGCGGCGACTGCGTGCTGCAGGACCTGGCCTATTCCCTGGGCATCGATTCGCCCCGTTTTCCCGAGACTGAGACGGTCCTGAAACGCGAGCAGGGCAATACCATGATCGTGCGCGACATGAACAAGTGCGTGTTGTGCGGCTTGTGCGTGCGCGCCTGCAACGAGGTGCAGGTCAACCAGATCTTGGATTTCATGGGACGGGGGCCCAGCGCCAAGGTCGGCCCGCCCTTCGGCCAGCGCTACGAGGACTCGGAGTGCGTCTTCTGCGGCGAGTGCGTGCGGCTCTGTCCCGTGGGGGCCCTCTACGAGGAGCAGGGGCGTTTCCAGGGACGCGACAAGGACCTCGCCAAGGTCCGCACGACCTGTTCGTACTGCGGCGTGGGCTGCCAGATGGATGTGCGCGTCAAGGACGGCAAGATTGTCAAGGTGACTACCGAGAGGGAAGGCATGCCGGTTCCGAATCGCGGCAGCCTGTGCATCAAGGGACGTTTCGGCCATGATTTCGTCCACCATGCCGATCGGCTCACCACACCGCTCATCCGCAAGGACGGCGAACTCAAGGAAGCGACCTGGGACGAGGCCATGACCTATGTGGCTGAAAAGCTCACGGCCGTCAAAGCGGCCCATGGGGTAGATGCCATCGCCGGTCTTTCCTCGGCGCGCTGCACCAATGAGGAGAACTACCTCTTCCAGAAATTCATGCGCGCCGTGGTGGGCACCAATAACGTCGATCACTGCGCCCGACTCTGTCACGCCTCCACCGTGGCCGGCCTGGCCATCTCATTCGGTTCAGGGGCTATGACAAACTCCATCGACGATCTGGGCGCGAGCGACTGCTTCCTCATCACCGGCTCGAACACGACCGAGACCCATCCCGTGATCGGCACCATCGTCAAGCGCGCCATCAAGGAAAAGGGCTCCAAGCTCATCCTGGTCGATCCGCGCGGTGTCGATCTAGCCAGGTTCGCCACAGTGCACCTTAAGCAGAAGCCCGGCACCGACATCACCTGGATCAACGGTATGCTGAACGTGATCATTACCGAGGGCCTGACCGACGAGTCCTTCATCAACGAACGCACTGAAAACTTCGCGGCGGTCAAGCAGGCCGTTGCCAAGTACACCCCGGCCTATGTCGAGGAGATCGCCGGGATCCCGGCTTCCGACCTCGAAAAGGCTGCGCGCTTGTACGCCACGGCGGGCGCCGCCTCCATCATCTACGCCATGGGCATCACCCAGCACATCACCGGCACGGACGCGGTCAAGTCCCTGGCCAATCTGGCCATGGCCACGGGCAATATCGGTCGCCCCGGAACGGGCGTGAATCCGCTCCGCGGCCAGAACAACGTGCAGGGCGCCTGCGACATGGGCTGCCTGCCGGGCAACTTCACGGGCTACCAGCAGGTGGCCAACGCCGAGCACCGCAAGAAGTTCGAGGACGCATGGGGTGTGAGCCTGAATCCCAAGCCAGGCCTCACCATCCCCAAGATCATCGAAGGGGCTGACAACGGCTCGATCAAGGCCCTCATCATCATGGGCGAGAACCCCTTGATGTCCGATCCGGACCTGACTCATGTCGAGCACGCCCTGGGCAAGCTCGACCTGCTGGTGGTGCAGGACATCTTTCTGAGCGAGACCGCGTCAATGGCCGACGTGGTCCTGCCGGCCACGGCCTGGGGCGAAAAGGAAGGAACCTACACCAGCACCGAACGCCGCGTACAGCGCATCCGTCAGACCGTCGCCGCCCCGGGTCAGGCCAAGCATGACTGGGAGATCCTCAGCCTGCTGGCCAATCGCATGGGGGCGAACTGGAACTATGCCTCGGCCCGCGCCATCATGGAGGAGATCAACGCCCTCACCGCCTCGTACCAAGGCATCACCTACGATCGCATCGAAAAGATCGGCCTGCAATGGCCATGCCCGACGACCGACCACCCCGGGACGCCGATCTTGCACGCAGCGGCCTTCACGCGGGGCAAGGGGCTCTTCTGCGTGACCGAGTACCTGCCGCCGGCCGAGCCGACGGACGCCGAATACCCCCTCGTCCTCACCACTGGACGCATCCTCTACCAGTACCACACCGCCACCATGACCCGCCGCTCGGTGGGGCTCGTCTCGCGCACCCCGGAGGCCTTCGTGGAGATCAACCCCATCGACGCGCAGGCGCACGGAATTACAAACGGCCAAAAGGTTACGGTAAGCTCGCGCCGGGGGTCCATCACGCTCATTGCCGAGGTCAGCCCGCGCGTGGAGAAGGGGGTGCTCTTCATCCCGTTCCATTACAGCGAGGCGGCGGTCAACCGGCTCACCATCTCGGCCATCGACCCGATCGCCAACATCCCCGATCTCAAGGTTTGCGCGGTCAATATCCATACATAGACGCACCGTTAAACGCGAAAGGAGAACGACATATGTTGCATATAACCGAAAAGGCATCCGAGATGTTCAAGGAGTTCTTCAAGACCCGGGACAAGATCGAACCCCTGCGCATCATGGTGGCAGGAATGAGTTGTGCGGGCCCACAAATGGGGATTGCCCTGGATGAGTTGACCGAGAACGATACGGCCTTCGAGATTGACGGTCTGACCTTCATCATCGCCATGGACCTCCTGGAGCAGGCGAAACCCATTGAGGTGGACTATATCATCGCCCCGGGCGGCGAAGGATTTCATATCACCCATGGCCTCAAAAACCCAGGCGGCTGCGGCGGTTGCACCAGCTGCGAACATTGAGCGTAAAGCGCCGGGGGACACGGTCCGCCTCCCGGCGCTTTTTTGCTTGGCTACCTCGGCAACAGCGTGTTCATCCAGCCCATCGTGAAGGCCGCGCCCGCGGACAGGCCCACCAAGGCCGCGTTGCCTGACAGCGCAATCCTTTCGGGCACGAACAAACAGGGGGTGTCTAATCACCGGCTATCCCCCCTCTTTACCTGTAGTATCACCGATGAAACCCCTCGACTGCACGTCGATGGGTTTCAACCATCCCCGGTTGAGAGATACACGCAACTGCTCATCATCGGCCTTGAAGGCATCATGCGGCTGAATGAGGCGCCGCCGCCGGCGGGAGGTAACATAAAAAGGGTGTTTTACGTGTTTCCGCGTCCGTTTAATAGCTTATTGGCATGAATTAACCGTTATTATGCGCTTTTCGATTGAGGACACTTGCCAATTCATGTGAGCTTCATCACTCATAAGAGAAAACGATATATCCGGCGGCGACGAGGCGCGCAACTCGCGCAAAGGAGGCTTTATGGCGGAACAGAAGGATGGATGCGTCAAGCCGGCCCGCGGCCCGATCGCCGCACCGGCAAGCGCGGCCGAACCACAGGCCGCATCAGTCAAGGAGGGAGCGATGGTCCAGGCGCGTGTCGGGAAGGAAGCGATCGACTTCGAGGCCAATGCCTACCTTGAAGCACTCCCCTTGGGGCGCGGGGGTAAGGCGGTGACTTTCTCCACCTTTGGAGATGTTTGCTCCGGTGGGCTGCATGCGCAGGCCGCCCGTATTCTCAGGCGCAAGGGGTATGCGGTGGTCGGCGCGATCAAGGTGCCCGCCGAGCATTCGCTCATGCTCAAATCAGCTAACCCGCTCGGCAAAGGCCACCCGAGCCGGGAAGACCTGGAGTGCGTACGAGGGTTTACCCGCAGCCTGGTCGATGCCATGCAGAATGATACCCTGAAGGATATCGGTTCACCGTGGTTTGCACCGGCCCATGCCAGGGCAATCGCCATGATGATGAGCGTCCTTCCCCACCTCAGCGTTGCGGACAAGGCCTCGGTCCCCCTGCTGCCCATCATGAAGAAAATGATCGGGGAGGCCTCGGTGGTGGGCTGCATCTCCTGAGGGGGTGTCACGCCTTCGAGTATGTGCGCGGCCGGGGCACTGAACGGTATCCGTGTGTCCCCGCCGAACTCCTGGCCCAGC
>JAKQBR010000175.1 GCA_029574005.1 Deltaproteobacteria bacterium
GGGCGTCATGGTGCTGGGTTCGTTCTTCATCGTGCACCTCTACCTGGGCACCATCGGCAACCCCGGCACGGTGCAGGCCATGTTCACCGGCAAATGCAGCCGCGCCTGGTGCCAGACCCACTGCCCGCGCTGGCTGGCGGAACACGATCAAGACCCCAACAAGAACATCGCCTAGTTTTCCAAAGATCCAGGGGGAACCTTTTTCGAAAAAGGTTCCCCCCTCTTCTTTTCTCAAGCAAGAATCAAGGATTGAGCTTCTTGAGAGCTGCTACGATTTCGTCCAGGGGCGGGCGGCGGTTGATGTCGTTGACATTGATATAACGGATAATCCCTTTGGCATCGATGATGAAGATGGCGCGCTCGGCGGTGCCGTTCGAACGCAGTACCCCATACCTGTCCGCCACGGCTCCGTGCGGCCAGAAGTCCGAGAGCACCGGGAACCAGAGCCTGCCCATTTTACCGGTCCAGGCATAGAGCGTGGGGATATTGTCTACGCTGATCCCCAAAAGGATCGCATTGTGGGCGGAAAAGAGATCCTCGACGATATTGTAGCCCGGCCATTGATCCGAGCATACCGGCGTCCAGGCTGCGGGCACGAAGGAGATCACCACGTTTTTCCTGTCACGATAATCACGGAGCTTGACCGTGCCGCCCGCCACGGCCGGCAGTTCGAAATCCGGGGCCGTATCGCCCACCTTGAGCTTGGGGACGCTGTCGATGGGCTTGAGCGCGCCTACCTCAAAGAGGTTGCCCTGGTAAGCCTCGGATGCGGCGAAGGCGGACTGGTTCAGGCACAACACACCCATACAGATGACCAGCAGGCTGATCTTGTTCATCGTACACCTCCGGGAAAGAGACCGGACAACCTTACCATGTCATTCAGAAACGCGGCCGGATCATCAAATCCTCCACTCGCGGAGTACACCATGCGATAACCTCCCTTGCCGTCCAGGGTCAGGCCGATGAAGTGGGGTGTCAGCACATCCTGGAGGGTATTGTACACCGCGTAGCTCTTGTCGTCGAAGAGCGGAAAACCCACGGAGAATTTCTTGCGGTAGATGTCCACCTCGAAAGGCGAGTTGCCGACCCCGATGCCGATGAGCATAACGCGCTCTTTCAGCCGGGGATTGTTCTGAATCAGCTTGTAAAAATCATTGACCTTCGGGGCGTAGTGTTGGCAGTGCGGGCAGTACATATTGAAGATCTGGATGATCAAGAGGGCCGGTCTGATCTCGGTGATGCCGAACTGGCCGGTTCTCGTCTTCAGACCGAGATACTCCCTGATCTTGGGATCCTCGGGGACGGTGAGCTTGATCTTGCCGATAGCCTGGTTGTAGCGCAGTTCGGATCCGGCCGCCGACTGCGATAGAACGGCCAGCATCAGCACCAGTACGGTGATGCTAAGGGTGAAGATCGTCTTCGACATAATCCCTCCTGATCGTTGAATAAAACCGGTTCTGTCTCGCACGGGTACCCTTGTCCGCCCCGCACCGAGGGGACGCACGTTCCCATTCGTCTCCCTGGCATAAGGTACGCCTTTGACCGGTGATGTCAAGGGTCGTGCCGGTGGAACATTTCAAGGTCCGTGCACGGATTCAAGATTCGACGAAGCCTTTCCGAAAGATCGTATACGAAGGGAGTGTTCGCCAAGAATGCGCATCAGAAGGGTTTTGCCATGAGACACGATAGGAGGGTCTAACCGTGGCGGCCGACGAGGTCAGGGCCCTGGCTGGTCGATCATCCCAAGCTGCGCGCCAGATAAGGACCCTTATCCAGGAGACCAGGGACAAGCTGGCCGGGAGCGATACCATGGTGAGTCGCTTTCACGCGTCTATCAAGGAGATCCGCGCCTCCATCCTGGCCATTTCCCAGGGCATGCAGGACTCATCGGCCGGGCAGGCGGGCGGCGTCGAGAGCGTCAATAAGGCCATCTCCCAGATCGACGCCATGACCCAGCAGGATGCATCCACCGTTGAGCAGCTCGCCGCCAAGGCCGAAGACTTGAGCCGTGTGGCGAACAACTCGGCCCGCACGGTCGAGCGCTTTACGGTCGGTCAAGCTCAATAGGCGCGCGCGAATGCGAACGTTAAGGATGCGACATGTCCGGAATGATCGATAAGGCCCTGGCGTCCTATACCCACGAGGATTTCCATGTGCGCATGAAGGCGCGGTTTTTCCTCATCATCTGTATTGCCCTGGCCGTGATCATCCCGATCGTAATCATCTATTCGATCTATTATCAGACCAATGACCCCTTAAGCGGATACCGTATCAACCCCCGTATCATCCTGCCCCAAATATTCTGTTTTCTCGCTGCCGTGATCGCCTTGCTCTTCCTGATCCGCGGCTCCTTCTCCCTAGCGGCCCATCTCATCCTTACGGGCTCACTGATCGCCGTCTGGACCATAGTCTTCATAGAGCATTCGCATGTCCTGGCGCGGCTTGATTCCGTTGTGCTCTGCGTCGGGCTGTTGTCCATGATGCCCTTGGTGATCGGTCGACGAAAATGGGTCATCTTCTTGTACGGCATTGCGAATATCGCGGTCCTCTTCGCCTTTATTGCATTCTCCCATGTTCAATTACAGGTGCCTGGTTATGTGTTGGCCGACTACCTGTCAGATGTCACGGTGGCCTTTGTCTTTGTCTGTATCACCACCTACAGCGTGTTTGCCATTAGTTCCCGGGCCCTTACCCAGGCAGCCTCCGAGATCCGGGAGCGCAAGCAGGCCGAGGCCACGGTCAAGGCGCAGAAGGAAGAGCTCGAGTCCATCAACCTGGAGCTCACCAGCACGGTCGAAAAGATGGCCGTGACGACGCGCGAGTATGAGGAAGCCAATGTGCGCCTCACCGAGGCCCAGAAGGAGATCCTGAATGCCAATGCGCTCCTGAAGGAGTCGGAGGAGAAGTTCTCGAAGGCCTTCCACTTGAGCCCCTTGATGATCAGTCTGATCACCTACCCCGAGGGCCGCTTCGTGGACGTCAGCGACAACTTCTGTTACACGGTGGAGTTCACCCGTGAGGAGATGATCGGCCGCACCCCCGGAGAAGTGGGCTTCTGGGAAAATCCCTCGGAGTTCGATTCCATCGTGGATATCCTGGCGCACAAAATGAGCGTTTTGGACGAGGAGATCAGCATCCGTTCCAGAAGCGGCAAGCTCCTGACCCTGCTCGTATCGGCCGAGGTGATTTCGATTGCGCAGGCGCCGCATGCCATTGTCGTGGGCATGGATATCACGGAACGCAAAGAGGCCGAGACCGAGAAGAACATTCTTGAGGCACAGCTGCGCCAGGCGCAGAGGATGGAATCCATAGGCCGTCTGGCAGGCGGTGTGGCCCATGATTTCAACAATCTCCTGACCGCCATTCTCGGCAACACCGAGCTGGCGCTGATGGATTTGGAGCCTCACAGCCCCCTGTATCAGCGCCTCACGGTGGTGATGCAGGCCGCCGAAAGCGCCGCCGACCTCACCCGCCAGCTCCTGGCTTTCTCCCGCAAACAGATCATCGAGCCCGAACCCGTCGACCTGGCCAGGCTGATCGAGCGTATGCACATGATGCTCGCCCGTCTCATCGGCGAGGATATCCAGCTCGATATCTCTGCCCCGCAGCAGGCGGGCCTGATCAAGGCCGACCCGGGCCAGATCGAACAGGTCATCGTCAACCTGGTGGTCAATGCGCGCGACGCCATGCCCGAAGGCGGTCGGCTGATGCTTGAGGTATCCAGCCAGCACCTGGATGATGAGTATGTCAAACGCCACCCCTACACCAAGGCCGGCGAGTATGTCATGCTGGCCGTGAGCGATACGGGCTTGGGCATGAGCGCTGAGGTCAAACAGCATCTCTTCGAGCCATTCTTCACCACCAAACCCCTGGGCAAAGGAACGGGGCTCGGTCTGGCCACCAGCTACGGCGCCGTGAAGCAGCA
>JAKQBR010000181.1 GCA_029574005.1 Deltaproteobacteria bacterium
AGCGGACGACGATCTTCGCCAGTTGCTCGTCCGTTACGCCCGACTTTTCCATGTAGGCCCTGGCCTGCATCCCGGCCGCGTTGAGGTAGTCAAACCCCAGGCAGCGCGTGTAGAATGGATCGTACGCCAGGTTGGTGGCCATGTTGCGGCTTTCGCCCTGCGACTCCTTGGAGTGTCCGGCCACGTAGACCACCTCGTCATGGCCGGAGAGGATGAGGGACATGGCGTAGCCCAGGGCATTGAGCCCGTCCTGGGCCACCTTTTCCTCGCCGCGGTAATGCGCGCCCACCACGTCGGTCATGCCGTTGTTGGAGATGGTGCGGGCGTCGAAGACATCGTCGGAGCAGGTGACGATGTCATGCACGCCGTCCTCATCGTCAAAGGTAAAACCGGTTTGAGCCTGGATATCCTCCAGTATCTCCAGCAGCATGCCCTGAAAGCGCTTGTGCCAGAGATCGGGCTCGATCTTGTGCTGCGCCACCGCGCAAATTGCGACCTTCTTCATCCGAATGCGACCTCCTTTATTATGCATTATCCACACCCGGCTGCATGGAGAGCCATGGTGCGATCATGGCAAACGTACCGCGATTGAGTCACTGCGCCCCGATGACGAAGGTTCTAGGAGGAAAGGGCATTGCAATCCATATTCAAAGACTGCTCATGGAAGGGTATTCTTGCTGTATGTTAGTATAGTATATACATACATATGAGGGATGTCAAGCAATTTTTATACATTCCTTTATACTCGGTATTGATTTCCCTCAATGGAGGATGTATAAACTGCATTGTCCCTGTGCAGTGATACGATAAAGGGGGCTTTTGAGGGGTGGTTGATCTTGGTATGTGATCCAGATGATCTGTCCCGATTTATCTGGGCAAAAGTTTTTTATAGCACTGTTATGCTGCACAGGGACACAAACCCCATCCAGGTATCCAACAGCGGATACATGAAACCCACGAGCCAGATGCCCGCGTTCGCCAGGCAATGCAGGACATACGCCGCCCAGATCGAACGCCGCCATTCATAGATCAGGGCAAAGGCGACTCCGCCAATAAGCTGCACCGGGGAGAGGAATCCGTGCATGGAGGCAAAGAGCACGGCCGAGACCAGCACGGCCACGGGCGCGCTCTGTCTTCGGCGTATCCAGCCGTAGATGATGCCGCGGAAGAAGAGCTCTTCCACCAGGGGGGCGAAGATGCAGCCCACCAGGAGGTAGAGGAGCGGGTCTTTCACCACGGGCCGTCCGATGATCGGTATGATGATGCCGCCGGGGATGAACAGCCTCGCGACAACATCGACGCACAGCACACACGCGCCGAACCCAGCGGCGATTCCCAGCCCGATGAGCAGCTCGCGCCCCGGGGCAGGCGCCTCGATCCCGCACTGGCCGCGGCACAGCCCCAGGATGATGAACAGCTGAATCATCCGTGCGATCAAGGTATAGGTCAGGCCGTCAAGGGTGAAGCAGGGGTAGGCCAGACGCATGAGCGCTTCCACCAGGCAAACGGCGATGATGGCGAGAATCGGTCTGTCCACACCCGTCTTATAAAAGCATATTGATTCTCGTACAACCCAAAAACACCCCGGCGCCTTTGCGGGTTTGCCCCGAGGAATGCTCATAAGGGTTTGGCCTTTACGTTTGGAAGGATATCTTTTATGCTGATGGTCATGAAACGGGTAGTCATCGGTACGGCGGGGCATGTCGATCACGGCAAGACCTCCCTGATCAAGGCCATCACCGGCGTGGATTGCGACCGTCTCAAGGAGGAGAAGGAGCGGGGCATGACCACCGAATTGGGGTTCACGTCGCTGAAGCTGCCCTCCGGGGAACAGGTAGGCGTCGTGGATGTGCCCGGGCATGTCAGGTTTATCCGCCACATGCTTTCCGGGGCCTCGGGCATCGACCTGGTGGTCCTGGTCGTTGCGGCGGACGAAGGCATCATGCCACAGACGGTCGAGCATATCCAGATCTGCGAGCTGCTGGGCATCCAGCACGGGGTCGTGGCGTTGACCAAGATCGATATGGTGGATGCCGAGCTCTTCGAGCTTGCCCTATCCGATGTAAAGGCCTTCCTGGAGGGCAGCTTCCTTCGACACGCCCCGATCATACCGGTCAGCTCGGTCACCGGAGAAGGAATCGACACACTGGTCGCCGCAATCCAATCGCAGGTGGCCGAGGCACGGGAGCGCGAGCTTACCGGCATCGCTTCCCTGCCGATCGACCGGATCTTCACCATCAAGGGATTCGGGACCGTGGTCACGGGCACGCTCGTGCGCGGACGGTTTGTCGCGGGCGAAGACGTGGAGATCCTTCCCCATGGGATCAGGGCCAAGATCCGCACCCTGCAGGTGCATGACCGCCAGGTTCACGAGGCTCTGGCCGGAATGCGTACGGCCGTCAACCTCCAAGGTGTTGACAAGGAGCAGCTCGACCGGGGCGCTTGGCTCGTCCCTGCCGGCGTGTTCACGCCCACCAAGGTGATCGATGCCCGGGTGAAGCTCGTCAAACCACCCCGCCGGGGCGGGATCAGGATCCATATCGGCTCGGCCGAGGTGCTTGGTACCATGGTAGTGCACGCGATGGACGGAGAGCAGGCTGCGCGCATTCGCCTGCGTGAAAAGATCGTGGCCGCCTATGGCGACCGGTTCATCATCCGCAGCATCTCGCCGGGGGAGACCCTGGGGGGAGGCATGGTCCTCAACCCCTCGCCGCACCGGCGCTTCTCTTCCGAGGTCGTGACCGGACTCTTGGATGAGAACCCGGGCGTGCGCATCAGCGCCCTGGTGAGGGATGCGGGGATTGCGGGCATCGCCAAGCGCGAGCTGAGCGCCCGGCTGGCCGAAAGCGGCAGCCTGGACAAGTTCATTCAAGAGCTTCTGACCCGGGGCGAAATCATCCGTTACGACGCCCAGAACGAGCTCTTCGTCGGAGGCGATCATTTCCGGATGCTCAAAGACATCATCCTGCAGGTCGTGCAGGACTACCATGCCAAGGATCCGACCTCACCGGGGATCTCCAAAGAGCACCTGCGCTCCTCGATCAAGGGGACAATCGATCCGCGGCTCTTCCACAAGGGGCTCATTGAACTGTCCAAGGCCGGTCTGATAGCAGAGGAGGGCCCGCATATCCGCAAGAGCGATTTTTCGGCAACGCTCGGCACAGATGCGGAGTTGAGCGAACAGCTCTATGTCCTCTTCGATCAGTCCGGTCTGGAGCCGCCTTCTCCGGCGGAGGTATCCCGGAAGCTCTCCATCACCGAGAAGCGCCTCTTACAGGTGCTCGGCTTCCTGTCGCGCCAGGGAAGGCTGGTGAAGATCAAGGACGACATCTATCTGTCCGACAGGCATGAGGCCGACCTCAAGGAGAGGGTCAAGGCGTTTCTGCAGGCACAGACGGTCATGAAACCCTCCGATATGAAGACCATCGCCGGCGTGAGCAGGAAGTTCGCCATCCCTTTCATGGAGTATCTCGACCGCATACGCTTCACCCTGCGCGTGGGTGATGAGCGCAAGCTCTTCATGGCGGGATGAAGAGCGATCGGGCTCTGGCGGGAGATTGTTAGGGCACGCAGGTCTCGGCGATGAGCTTGTCGACTTCTTTATCGAGCCCCAGGTCGGAGAAGTTGGCCCTGATGTCCTGGAAGCGTTTGCAGGCGGCCTTCTTGTCGTTCTTTTTCAGGTAGAACTTGCCGATGTACAGCCCGTTCCTGGCCAGGAGGGTTCTGGCGTCACGGAGCTTCTCACGGGCCTCAAGCTCATACGGCGAGTCCGGGTACAGCTTGAGGAAGTTTTCGAAGGACCGTATGGTGTTGATCGTTTCCGTCTGGTCGCGGTCGTAGGTCAAGAGCTGCTTGGAATGACATAAGGCGATACGAAAGAGGGCGTACGATGCCTTGGGGTCGGTCGGATAGAGGAGCCGGAACTCCTGGTAGCTGCCGAGAGCCGACTGATAGTCTTTATGGGTAAAATAGAGATCACCCAAGGCCAAGAGGGACTCCTTGGCGAGATCGTCGCCCGGATAGTAGGTGCGCACCTTCATGAAGGCCTCGGCGGCCTTGTCCACTTTGCCGGCCTGCGCCAGTCTCTGTGCCTCGCGATAGAGATCCCCCACCGGGAGTTCTTGCTCGGGTTTATGGGCGCAGCCGAGCGGCAACGCCATCATCGCGATGAGCACCGCCACCATCCCCAGGTCTCCGATTCGTATCATGTATAAGTCCTCTTTTTCGATTATTGTCTGAGTTCCTGTACGGTTGAGCCGCGGACGGTAAGAACGGTGATATCCTTGCGCGTCAGGCCGTTGGGGGTGAAGGAGGTCACTCCGGTCACGCCACGGAACTCGGTAAGGGAGGCGATGCCCTGCCTCATCGCTGGACGCGTTCTGGCGCCGTTTCGCAGGACGTTCTGCAGGATGACGGCCGAGTCGTAGGCACTGGCCTCCCAGATGGTCGGTCGACTGCCGAAGGCTGCCGTGAAGGCGCTGTCGAAGTCTCTGATCTGGGCGCTGGAGCTGCCGGCATAAAAGCCGCTCACAAAGATCGCGTCTTGGACGTTGCGGCCTCCCTCGCGGACCAGTTCCGGCGTGTCCCAGAGGTTCGTCCCGAACAGGCGCACGTTGCTGATCTTATAGAAAGGAAAGTAGGATGCGATCATGGCGGCCTTCTGGGCGGTGTCGGGGATGAGTACGGCCTCGCACGGCACGGTTTTAAGCCCTTGTACGACATCCTTGAAGTCGTTCTTCTCCGGGGGGTAGGCTGTCTTTCTGATTACTTGGACACCGAACTGCGGGGCGAGCTGTTCAAAGGACCTGGTGATGGTCTCGCCGAACTGGTCGGTCGGATAGAGGATGGCGAAACGGGAGATCCGCAAGTCTCTGGCCGTTTGGAGAAGGGTGCGGGTCTGGGTGTAAACGGTCAGGAAATTGCCGAAACAGGTGGTGTTTTCACTCGGGGTCAGGCCCGCTTGGGAAAAGATCAGGCTGGGAATGCCTTTCTGCCTGGAGTGCCTGCAGGCGATGTCCGAGGCTGAGTTGCCGACCGGGCCGATGATGGCCAGCACCTGGCCCTCGCGATCGAGTTCATCGATGATCTTGGGTATCTGGGCCTCATCGTTCCCGTAGTCCCTGATGAGATAGTCCACATCGGATGTCTCGCCGTCGCCGAACACGCCCGATGCCAGCATCACCCCTTTGAGCATCTTGTGGCCGACGGATTTCCATTTTCCGCTCAAGGGCAGTATGACGCCGATGGCTTTGCGCGGCTGAGCAGCAAGGGTATTTTGAGTGGCGGGCAAGTCCATGGCGCCGTATGATTGGACATAGGGGGCCAGGATGAACAACCCGATCAAGACCAGCGTCTTATGCATGGCAAGCATATAATCGATGCAGGGCGCGATAGTCAAATGGAAATACCCCTGCCCATCGGGCTCATGGTAAGGCATTGATGCGCCGCTCAGGCGATATTTTTCCTTGACAAACGGCCATAGCCTGTTAGTGAAACGTAAAAACATAAGCGAGTATGCAAGAAGGAGATGGTACGTGGCTGAGCTTGGAAAACGCTTCAAATGTTATAAATGTAACTGCAAATTCTATGATCTTGGAAAACCGAACCCGATCTGTCCACGCTGCGGTGAAGATCAAACCAATGAAGAGAACAAGAAGCTCCTGAAGCGCAAGCGCAAGCGCGTGATCGGCAAGGGCCGCAGTGACGTCAGGCCAGAGATAGAAGAAAACGAGTTGCTCCGCGTGGGGGACGATGATGTGGAGGAATATATCCTCGATATGGAGGACATTGTCCTGGAAGAGAACTCCGACTATGAAGAAGAGCCTGCCGAGAGCGATGAGGAGGAGTAGCGGTTCCACGGCCGCCGCAGACTAATGCGGGGCAGTCGCAATTCAGAACTCAGCCGGCAGGGCCAGGTGCAGTGACATGCATCAGGCCCTGCCGTTCTGTTAAGAGTGGGGACCCTTCGCCGGGATGGGCAATGGGTCGTTCTAGGGTTTATTTCTAACGCCCTTGTTGGGACGGAATTTGAGATCCGATGGAACCAGCGCGTGTACCGTGGCGGTTGCCTTACGGTAATAGGGAAGAATCTTGGAATGCGAGAGGATGGCGCTGCCCGGGGGCATGACCGCCTGCAGGACCACGACCAGGACGAGGATATAGAGTCCGCCCTTGATAAAACCCAGGATGCTGCCCAGTGCCCGGTCCACAATCGAGAGGCCGGCGGTCTTGGTGAGCTTGGCGAGCAGGAAGAAGATCAGTTTGATTCCCACAAAGAAGATCAGGAATACGACCAGATAACCCACAATCCCGTTGGCATCCGGGATGTGTATCCTGGTCAGAAGATCGGTGGTTGCCAGATAGTAGCGTTTAGCCAGGAACAGCCCGACCAGGAGGGCCGCCAGGGAAGAGACGCCTTGCAGGAGACCCTGGAAGATGCCTCTGATGACGCACAGGGCAAAAACGATGATGATGATGATGTCGAGGGCGTTCACGGTTCGTTCTTGCGTTTTTAATTCTTGCGCTTCAGAACGATCACCGTTTTGAGATCTTTGAGGGCGATCTGAAATGCGCCGAACGAGGTGTTGCCGTAGAGTCTGGACGCCGCGTTGGTTCTCAGGTTGCATATCTGGGTCCCGTCCACCATGGTAACGCAGGCGTTGTCCATCTTGAGATCGATA
>JAKQBR010000187.1 GCA_029574005.1 Deltaproteobacteria bacterium
GAGAACTTGGCGGCATCGTCGGCAACGCGCGTGACCTTTTCGCCGTTGTCCTTCTCGCCCTCGACCGGCGGAATGTCCAACGGCGACGGCAGCAACTGGATGACGGCGTCGAGCATGCGCTGCACGCCCTTGTTCTTGAACGCGGTGCCGCAGAGCATCGGCTGGATTTCGGTGGCGATGGTGCGCGTACGCAGACCCTGCTTGATTTCCTCTTCGGAGAGGTCGCCCTCTTCGAGGTACTTGTTCATCAGGTCTTCAGAGGCCTCGGCGGCCGCCTCGACCATCTTCTCGCGCCACTCCTTGGCCGACTCGACGAGTTCGGCGGGGATGTCGTGGTATTCGAACTTCATGCCCTGGGAGGCTTCATCCCAGATGATGGCCTTCATTTTGAGCAGGTCCACCACACCCTTGAAGTTGTCTTCGGCACCGATAGGGATGACGATGGGCACCGGGTTGGCCTTCAGACGCAGCTTCATCTGCTCGTAGACCTTGAAGAAGTTGGCGCCGGTGCGGTCCATCTTGTTGACGAACGCCAGACGGGGCACCTTGTACTTGTTGGCCTGGCGCCAGACGGTTTCCGACTGGGGCTGCACGCCACCCACGGCGCAGTACACCATGCAGGCACCGTCGAGCACGCGCATGGAGCGCTCCACCTCGATGGTGAAATCCACGTGGCCGGGGGTGTCGATGATGTGGATGTCGTGGTCGCGCCAGCGGCAGGTCGTGACGGCCGAGGTGATCGTGATGCCGCGCTCCTGTTCCTGGGGCAGGTAATCCATGGTGGCCTGGCCGTCATGCACCTCGCCCATGCGGTGAATCTTGCCCGTATAGTAGAGCACCCGTTCCGTGACCGTGGTCTTGCCGGCATCGATATGGGCCACGAAACCGATGTTCCTGACCTTTTTCAGCTTGTCGGACTTCATACCCCTTTCACCGGGGAAGCATTATACACCAAGATCCACCTCATATACATGCGTCATCTCATGACCGAGGAATATCTCCCCCAACTCCACGAAGCGCGGATTCAGGTCCGTCAGATAGTATACCACATCCCCGCCTTTATGACACGCCGGTTGTTCACCGAACAGCTCCTTCACGGCCAGGGCCGTATAGTAGGCCGAATCGACGATGGTGACCGTATCCCCCATGACGCGCCCCAGGAGGCCTTTGAGGAGCGGATAATGGGTGCAGCCCAGCAGCAGGGCCTCAATCTCCTGCGCGCGCATGCCGGCCAGATAACGCGCCGCGACCTGCTCGGTGATCCGGTCGTCGAACCAGCCTTCCTCCACCAGGGGCACAAAGAGCGGACAGGCCGCGCTCACGACCTTGAGCCCCGGCTTGAGGTCAAGCAGGGCCTTTTCATAGGCCCCGCTCCGGATGGTGGACGAGGTCCCGATCACCCCTACCGTGGCCGCTCCGGTGGCCGCCGCGGCGGCCGCGCCGGTGGCGATGACGCCGACCACCGGGATATGGAACTCGTCTTTCAGCGCCGCGATGGAATGCGCGCTGGCCGTATTGCAGGCCACCACCAGCATGTCGATGCCTTTCGAGACCAGGAAGCGGGCGCATTGCAGGCTGTAGCGCACAATGGTCTTCGAGCTCTTGGTGCCGTAGGGGAGGCGCGCGCTGTCGCCGAGATAGACCATGTCGACTCCGGGCAGGAGCCGCATGAGGTCCTTGAGCACCGTCAGGCCCCCGATCCCCGAATCGAAAACGCCGATCTTCTGCATGGTCCTCGTTCCCCTTTTTGCGTTACGTCTGCTTTATGGTTTTTTTAGGTGGGGTGTCAAGGACTTCACACGTTCCCCGGCCCTAGGTCGACCTTTCCCCCAAGTGGCATGCCGGTTATGGATTCCCCTCATTCGTCCGATATGGGTGGTTAACAGGTTCATGGAGTGAACCGCTTGAAGGAGACTCAGGGATGAGAGTAGCCGATTCCAGCATCATCATGGACGCAACGCGTTCCTTCTTGCAGAAGGATGAGGTCAAGGAGCAGGTGCGGGTTTGGGTTGATCCTCCGCAGGCCGCCGGGCATGACACGGTTTCCATCACAGACAAGGCGCGCGCCCTCCATGGTGTCAGGCAAGCGGACGCCGGGGACATGACCGCGGCGCCTACCGCCCAGGACGAGGTCTCGCTCAAGACGCTCATCGTGGAGATCCTCTCGGGCAGGAAGATCAGGATCATCAAGCCGGAGGATCTCGATCGGGGACAGGCCGCTGCGGATATCTCCCAGGCGCCGCCATCGCAGGGCCAGGCAGGCGGACAACGCGTCGGTTGGGGCGTCCAGTACGACTACGAACAGACGCACCTGGAGCAGGAGGCGGTTTCCTTCGAGGCCTCCGGGGTGGTCAGGACCCAGGACGGCCGGGAGATCGGCTTTACCGTGAGCCTGTCCATGAGCCGCGAGTTCATGACCCGAAACACGATCGCGCTGAGGGCCGGCGATGCCGCCCTGACCGATCCGCTGGTCATCAACTACGGCGGCGGCGCGGCCGACCTCTTAGGCGGCGCCTTTGCCTTCGACATCGATTCCGACGGCGTTCAGGATTCCCTGCCCCTGATGACCGCCGGACGCGGCTTCCTGGCCTTTGACAAGAACGCCGACGGCGTCATCAATGACGGCGGGGAACTGTTCGGCCCCTCAACCGGCGATGGTTTCGCTGAACTGGCCGGGTACGACGGCGACGGCAACCGGTGGATCGATGAGAACGACGCGGTCTTCGACCAGCTTCAGGTCATGACGGTCTCGGATGGGATAGGGCATCTGCAGACTCTGGCCGAGCTCGGCATCGGGGCCATCCATCTGGGCAACCTCTCCACGGCGTTTGATGTTCGTGGCGCCGACAACGCGCTCATGGGCCGCATCGGCAGAACCGGCCTGTTCCTGCGCGAGGATGGCACCCCCGGCACGATCCAGCACCTCGATATCGTGACCTGAGGCCCGGAAAGACCCACCTGTTTTCATGGGTAGGCGATGGGCCACGCGGCGCCCATCACCAGTGGGAGCCCATGAGCACGGCCGCATGCGTTCCTCCGGCCTCGCCTTTGGCGCCGAAGAGCGTCATCCGTGCCTGGGAGTACCCCACCTCGAAACCCAGATTGATGTCGGCCCCAAAGGTCCAATAGACCCCGCCGCTCAGCCATAGCCCGGTGCCCGTGTCATGGTCGCGCTCGCGTATCCCCAGGGCCTCACGCTCGAGCTCGGCGGAAACGGCTGCCAGCCCGCCGCCGATGAACGGGCGCAGCGCGGCCGTGGGCTCCCATATCTTATTCAGTCCGAGCCTCAGCTCCTTGGTTGAGCCTTCCCACGCGCTGACGACCCCCTGCATGACGACATCGTCATCCTCGAGCGTGGAGGCCCTCAGGCCAACGGCGAGATTGACGGGCCACGACCGCGCTCTGAAATCCGCACCGATCCCCAGCGCGGCCTGGTCCTCAACCGGGTCCCAGTCGTCTTCGTCAAGGAATTTGGCACCCAGGATGAAATTGAGGTTGCCGGTCCAGCCCCCCTCGGCCGCCCGCGCCGGAGGCTGGGCCAACGGCGCCAGCAGCAGGGAAACGATCAAAACGGATACGCATTTCTTCATGCTCAAGCCTTTCGCCTTTTTATGGTTTTCGGAACACCTTCTTCTCCGTGATGACGGCCGTGATGAGCCGGTGCGGGGTGACGTCGAAGGAGGGGTTATAGGCCGGGATATCGGCGGCCACCACGGTGCCGCCATAGGACTTTACCTCGGCCGCGTGGCGCTCCTCGATGGGGATATGCTTGCCCGTCGGACAGTCCGGATCAAAGGTGGACATGGGCGCGGCGATATAGAACGGCACCTTATGGGCCTTGGCGAGCACGGCCAGGCTGTAGGTGCCGATCTTGTTGGCGGTGTCGAGATTGACCGCGATGCGGTCGGCGCCGGTGATGACGGCGTCGATCTTGCGCTGGTGCATGAGCCAGCCGGCCATGTTGTCCGTGATGAGCGTGGCCGGGATATCGTCTTTCTTGAGTTCATAGGCGGTCAGACGGGCGCCCTGGAGCAGGGGGCGCGTCTCGTCCACGTAGACCATGGCGACACGGCCGCGCTCGGCCAGCTCACGGATGACGCCCAGGGCCGTTCCCATGCCGCCGGTGGCCAGGGTGCCGGTATTGCAGTGCGTGAGGATGGAATAGGTCCGGTCTTCGTCAAAGAGGTCGGCGCCCAGCGTGGACAGGGCGGCATTGGCCTGGATCTCTTCCTCCCAGATATCTTCGGCCTCCTTCTTCGCGCGCTCGAAGACCTTTTCGGGCGGCAGGCCGTCGATGGCGGCCATGACGCGCCGGACGGCCCAGGCCAGGTTGACGGCCGTGGGCCGTGCGCTGATCAGGGTCTTGGCCGCGTCCTCCAGAAGCGCGCCGGACTGGGCGGCCAGGGCGAGCCCGAAGGCGGCGGCGATGCCGATGGCCGGCGCACCGCGCACGGCCAGGGTCTGAATGGCCTGCGAGACGTCGAAGGCCGAGCGGCAGGTCAGCCAGTGCTCCTGGGTGGGCAACCGGCGCTGATCGAGGATGAAGAAGGCGTTGTCCTGGAACCGGAAAGGTTTGATCATCGTCTAAGAACCTCGTTTCGCGATCGTGGCATTCACTGTTCGAGCAGCTCCTTGACCAGGGCGTTGGCAAGCTGCGGATTGGCCTGGCCGTGCGTGGCTTGCATGACCTTGCCGACGAAGAAGGCCGCCAGGTTCGTCTTGCCCTTGCGATAGGCGGCCACCTGATTGGGATGGGCGCTCAGGGCTTCTTGGATGATCACGCGCAGGCTGGTCTCGTCGCTGATCTGGGTCAGGCCGCGCGTAGCGATGATTTCCCCGGGCGGAGTACCGGTGGAGGCCATCTCCTCGAAGACCGCCTTGGCGCTGGCGGCGGTGATGACGCCGTTGTGCACGGACATGATCAGGTCGGTGAGCATCTCCGGCGTAACCCTCAAGCGGGAGAGGTCTTCCTCCTTGAGTACCCGCAG
>JAKQBR010000194.1 GCA_029574005.1 Deltaproteobacteria bacterium
TCCGGGGCGATCCAGCACCTGAAGATGAAGAACGTCGACAAGCAGACCGCCCTGCAGGTCGGCTTGAGCGGTGTCCTGGGGGTCGTCATCGGCTCGCTGGTCTTCGGGTATATCAAGGGCTACGGCGATGTCATCGACCACATCATCGGGATCGCCTTCATCATCGTATCGCTCCGCATGCTCTACGAGGGGCTCCTGGGCAAGACGCCGCCCCCTCCGGCCGGGACGACCATGCCCGGCACCGTGGCTACCAAATCCATTTTGGGGTTCCGGCATCGGGTTTCTGACCGGCATCATCGGCCTGGGCGGCGGGTATGCCCTGGTGCCGTCGTTCATCTACTTCTTGAGAGCCCCCGTGAAGCTAGCCATCGGCACCTCCATGGCCGCCTTTGTCTGGATGGCCCTGGTCGGGGCCATCTTCAAGATCTACCAGGGCGTGGTGAACATCCCCGTGGCCGTCACCCTGGGCGTGGGGGCGCTGGTCGGCGCTATCTACGGGGCCAAGCTGGTGGCAAAGTTCAAGTCCAATGCCTTGAAGGCGCTCTTCGGTTTCCTGTTCCTGTACGTGTCGCTCAAGTACATCCTGCAGTATTTCGGCATCCACATCTGAGGGCACAGGTATCTTTCGACATCCAACTGACCGGACGATCTCGATGATATGCGAGGCCAGGTATGGACACAGATTATCTCACCCCCTGCCGCAACGATTCAATGCGCGGATTCTGCGCGGTAACCGCGCAGAATCTGCATCCTGATGAGTCTGTAAACAGGCCATGGCGGAGCTCTCCCGAATCATTGCTTAAGTCATATTCACCAGATGCGTTGGCAGGAAAGCCCTGGCACACTAGATGCTGAGTGATGAGATAAAAACGATGCAAGGAGGATCGAACATGAACAAGGCCAGAATGGCAATGATCACCGCAGGCGTAACCATGTTTTCCCTCATTGCGCTGATTGTCACCGTTGATGCATCTGCGCAAAGAGGGCCGTGCTTCCGGTGGCAGGGCAGCGGCGGATGGGGCATGGGTTCACCGTATCAGCGCATGTACGAGCCGGCCAAGCTGGAGACCATCAAAGGCAGGGTGGAAGCGGTCGAAATGATCACGCCGCTTCGAGGCATGCATAACGCCGTGGCGATCATGGTCAAGACGGACAAAGAAAGCCTGGTGGTTCATCTGGGACCGGAGTGGTACATTGCGCGGCTGGATACCAAGATTGAGAAGGGCGACAAGGTCGAGGTGAAGGGCATGCGCGCCACCTTTGACGGCAAACCCGCGATCATCGCCGCCGAGATCAAAAAGGGCGATGATGTCCTGTCGTTAAGGAACGAGGCCGGAATTCCGGCTTGGGCGGGCTGGCGCAGACGGTAGTAGCCGGGGATCCCGGGGGGGGGTGGGGAAGGTTCATCGTCGGCATGTTTCTTGCGGCATTTCCAAGACAGAGCGAATTCGAGAAGATGCGCGCCGGGCTCGATGCCCGGCACCTTCCCTACGAGATTGTAAGCCCGAACACGGGATACGGACTTGTCGGATGCCCGGCCATTGCCATGGAATCGGAGGTCCGCTCGCGGCTGGCATCCGATGTGTCCCATGATCTCGTGTGTTCTGGATGGGTCGAATACCGGCCTACTTCCCTGAACGTGCCGACGGCCGATCCGCCGACTTATAAGGAAGATATCTTCGGAAGCGCCGCGATCATGGTGCTTTCCCCCTGCATTGCCGATGAGACCAAGATCCGGCTGATCGCGCATATCAGCGGCGACATGACGGCGGTTTTCCCCTACCTGAACGCTGAGATACGCGGCGCCAATTATAACGAAAACGGCCCCATGCTGACCTTCATGGACGGCCATCGACTGATCACGATCTATCCGCATAAAATAGCCATCGGCAAGGCCGATGAGATCGTAGACGCCTGGCGTACCCTGGAGATGATCCGCTGCCTGTCCAATGATGTCTATGCGCGCCGGGCTGCGATCGAGCCGTTATATGTCATGCGGAAAAAACCACCAGCCCTGGAGATATACAAAAGACTTCCCAAGACCAACTGCGGCCGGTGCGGCCAGAAGACCTGCATGGCCTTCGCCCTGACCCTCTGGAGCGGAAATGCCAAACCCGCTCTGTGCGAGCCGATTTTCACGGCCGAGTACGCTCATCTGCGGGATGCGTTTATGGAAATCTGTATCGGCCTGGGTTTCGCGGGCACGGAAGTCCTGCCTGAGACAAGCTGAACACGGCCCGCATGCGATTGCGTGCTGAGAGAGAGAAGGAGATGGTCATGAATGAGGTGTCACTGGAGCGCATACGCGAATATGGATCGGTGATGCAGGCCATCCTCGGCCTGCACTTTTCGAGCGTAGGGGTAAGGTTTCTGCGGGAAGACGAGGACGGCGGCGCGGCGCTGAGAATCGAAAAACACCGCTATTGCTAGGCACTCATGCAGGCGCGCCACGGCCGGGATGTCGTCCTTCTGCCGGAAGAGCTCACCTGTCCGGCCGTCGCCGCGGCCTTCGGATTCCGTGACCTTCCGGAGGGGCTTTCCACGGGCAAGGGCCTGGTGGGATTCGGCATCGTCACCGATGCAGCGGCAGGCAAGACCATGTTCGATTGCATGACGAGGTTCAACCCGGGACAGATTTATGGGTTGTGCCTCTTTCCCCTCGAACAGGCCCCGGTGATTCCGGATGTGGTGGTTGTGGAAGATGAAGTTGAGCGGCTCATGTGGATCGTGTTAAGCTATCTGCATACCTGGGGCGGAAAAAGGGTGGAGGCTTCCACGGCGGTGTTGCAGGCCACCTGCGTGGACGCGACCATCATCCCCTTTATGGGAAAGAAGTTGAATTTCAGTTACGGATGCTATGGATGTCGTGATGCGACCGATATCGGGCCGCATGAGACGGTACTCGGGTTTCCTCTATCGTACCTGCCCGCCATCGTCGAACACCTCGAATTCCTGAGCAACCGCGCGATCCCGGTATCACGCTCGAAAAAGGCCTTGGCCGCGCTGGAACAAAAGGTAAACCTGGGATGTACTTCCGAGACATGAGATGATGATCGGCTGGTCATATGGAGCAACGGCCCAGATTGTATAGAACGCAGACATGATTTTCCGGATCGAAGGAGGACGGCAATGGTAGATAAAATCATTAGTTACGGCACTGAAACCTGACCCTATGCTCACCAGGCCAGGTCGGTCTACGGTGAAAGGGCTGTTTTTATAGATGTGGAGGAAATATTTTCTGGGTGCTGGACTCGGCGCGCTGACCCCGTTCTGCTCCTACTCCACGGTCCCCATCACCGCAGGGCTGCTCAAAGGCGGCGTTCCTTTTGGACCGGTGATGTCATTCCTGTTGTCTTCTCCTGTGCTCAATCCGGTGATAGTAGCACTGATGCTTTCGCTGCTGGGGTATAAGGTCACGATACTCTATGTCGTTGTCACTTTCCTCGGCTCCATGATCGCAGCGGCCATGCTCGCAAGGTTCGGGATGGAAAGCCAGGTAAAGCCGCTATTAGATGTTCAGCAGGCATGCTGTACAGGGGGGGCTAAACAAGAGCGCCCTGACCTGAGCGCTATTTCTGAAACAACAGGGAGTTGTTGCTCTTCTGCGAATATCCAACCCTTTCCTATCATCACGCTTCCCAACAACCAGGCATCCGGCTGCTGCTGCACCTCGGAGCCTGCCGCAGCGGCAGGGGCCGAGACGGTGCAAACGTCTTGCTGTTCCGTTGGTTTCGAAAAACGAAAAACCGAAGGAGGCTCTTTCAAAGAGAAGATGAAACGGGCGTCCCTGTCGGCTATCGATACCTTTAAAGGCGTATTCTGGTACCTTCTTCTCGGGGCCGGCATCGGCGCCTTCATCTACGGGTTCTTCCCGCAGGACCTTGTTGTCAGGCTTGCCGGGCCGGGAAATCCCTTGTCGATTCCCATCGCGGCTTTGGTCGGGGTTCCCATGTATATCAGGTCAGAAACCGTGATCCCCATCGGCGCGGCCCTGGTTGAGAAAGGTATGGGGGTGGGCACGGTGCTGGCGCTTGTCATCGGCGGGGCCGGGGCCAGCATACCCGAGATGATCATCCTCGGCTCCATGTTCAAGAAGAAACTGGTCTTCGCATTCGTGTTGAACGTATTCCTGGTTGCCATCGCGGCAGGGTATCTGGTCGATCTCTTGATCTATTGAGGACGCATGTCGGAGTCTGGCAGCCGAGCGCTTTTTTGTGTATTAGAAAGCTGATAGCTGTATAGTGTGTTTGAAAGCACTGGTCATAACCAGAGACATAAGGTGAATGCATGGCAACCAGCAGAGTCGTTATCGGAGGCACCAGCGTCGGCATCGTCGATCTGGAGGACATCTTCGCTGAGATCCGGGAAACGGCGCCCAGTGATGCCGAGCAGGAAAAGGACTTTATCCTGGCCAAGGTGAAAGCCAGGAACTATATCCCGACGCGTATGGAGCCCCTTTACCGGGAAGAACTCTATGCAGAGTATCTGGTGTTTACGGGCGCTCTGCCCGCAAGGCGCCCGGGAAGTTCGACCGTGGAGGTGCGGCTGTACGGGGCCGGCTGCTCCCGCTGCGAGAAGATCGACGCCCTGGTCAAACAGATCCTCTTACGGCACGGGCTGCGGGTGGACTACCAATACCTGACGGACCTGAAGGAGATCGCCCGGGCCGGCATCTTCGCCACCCCGGCGCTCGTGGTCGCCGGAAACATGGTTGTGAGCGGAAGGGTGCCGTCCGAGAAAGACCTCGAAGATTTTCTCCTGAAGGCCATCGATAAGGCTGAAGGCGAGAAAACATAAGAGAGCCGGCATGGTCCCGCAGTGTATACCGAGGCGCATGCCTATGAGGCAGCTGGTGATCGTCGGCGGCAGCGATGCCGGCATCTGCGCGGCGCTGAGGGCCAAGGAGATCGCCCCGGACGTCGAGGTGACAATGGCCTTGGCCGATCGCTATCCCAACTTCAGCATCTGCGGTCTGCCTTTTTTTATCAGCGGCGAGGTGGCCGACTGGCGGAACCTGGCGCATCGCAGCCTGGACGAGATCGAGGCGCAAGGAATCCGCGTACTCCTCGAACACCGGGTTTTGGCCATCGATGCACGGCAAAAGCGTGTTAAGCACGCAGGCCTGGACGGGATCACGCATGACCTGGCATATGACCGGCTCCTGATTGCCACCGGCGCCGTATCGACGAAACCGCCGATCGCAGGGCTCGATCTGCCTGGTGTTTTCATGCTGCGGTGGATGGAGGACGGCTTGAGCATGCATGCCTTCATGGAGGAACATGATGTGCAATCCGCCGTGGTGATCGGCGGGGGCTATATCGGCCTGGAAATGGCCGATGCCTTGAAGCGCCGAGGTGCGCGGGTAACGGTCGTTGAGTTTGCCGGAACACTCCTCACCACGCTCGATGACAGCTTGGGTGCGCAGCTGAAGGCCGAACTCGAACGCCACGGTGTCGAGGTCATGACGGGGAGGGCGGTCAAGGCCGTAGAACCCTGTGACGGTGGCCTGGTGGTCCGCGGTGACAGGGGTTTGTCCGTGACGGCCGACATGGTCCTGGTGGCGGCCGGATGCCGCCCGGCGGTCGAATTGGCCAAGCAAGCGGGCGTGGCGATAGGGGGCTCCGGGGCTATCAAGGTGGACCGCGCCATGCGAACCAATCTCCCGGATGTCTTTGCGGCGGGCGATTGCGTGGAAACCTGGCATAATCTGCTGGGGAGAGATGTCTATCTGCCGCTGGGGACCACCGCCCACAAGCAGGGTCGCGTGGCGGGCGAAAACATGGCCGGTGGGGAGGCCGTCTACGCCGGCTCGCTCGGGACCCAGGCGGTCAAGGTCTTCGACCTGGTGGCCGCCCGGACCGGCCTGCGCGACCGGGAGGCCGTCGATGCGGGCTATACGCCGTTGACCGTGGGATGTGAGACCTGGGATCATAAGGTCTATTATCCGGGCGCGCGGCCCATGCAGGTGCTGATCACGGCCGATGTGCCCACCCGACGGCTGCTCGGCGCCCAGATCCTGGGGCACCGCAGCGCGGAGGTCTCCAAACGCGTCGATATTATTGCCGCGGCCCTCTTTCACCGCATGACCGTGGAGCAGGTCAGCGACATCGACCTCAGCTATACCCCACCGCTGAGCAGCCCCTGGGACCCGGTTCAACAGGCCGCCCAGGCCTGGCTGAAAAATATCGACTGAGGTCAAGCCATGCTCTTCCACACCGGCAAGAAGATCCCAAAAAATACCGTCTCGGAGCATCCGACCCAGCTCTATATCGAGCTGTCCACGTTTTGCAACCTGGCCTGCCGGACCTGCGTACGCGGGTCGGTCCTTGATTTTCAAGCTGCGCACTTGTCAGTGCATCTGCTGGAACGCCTGCTGGATTCCATCGCCATGATCCCAACCCTGGAGCGCATCGTGCTGCTGGGTTATGGCGAAGCCCTCTGCAATCCGCGTATCCTTGACATCCTCGTGCGTCTCGGGCAAACCGGCATCCCTTTATGCCTGGTGACCAACGGTCAGCTCATCACCGCGGACATCGCAGACCTTCTTGTGAATATACCGGTGCAGGAGGTCTTTCTCTCCTGGGATGATTATGAAGGTTCCGAAAGCATCCGCATCGGGTCGGACACGAACAAGATCAGGGCCGTCATCGAGGAGCTCAGGCGGCGCAGGAAGGGGCGCTTTCCCGTCATCGGCCTGGAGATCGTGGCCCTCAAGAGCAACCGCCACGTGCTCCACAAGATCGTTGCCGCCTCGGCCGCCGCGGGCGGAGAGAAGGTCATCGTGACCAATGTCTTTCCCTATGGAGAGGCGATGCGTGATGAGATCCTGTTCGCCTATAAAAAACGGCCTGAATTCGATATCAAGAAACAGATGGACGGCCCTATCAGATCGGTTGATATCAGCGTCGCGCACCAGGTCATCGGCGATGCGCGCGCGTGTCCCTTCATGGAAAAGGGGACCCTGTTCGTCACCGCTCGAGGGGACATCGCGCCCTGTCTGGAACTCGCCCACGCGCACAGGGCCTGGTATTTCAATTCCGAACGCACCCATTTCCACTACAGCATTGGAAATATCGCCCGGACCACGCTTCTCACGGCCTGGCAATCCGAGAAGTTCGCCGCCTTTCGGGAGGGCTTTGTCTACTATGATTTTCCGGATTGTCTGCAGTGCCGCGACTCGCAGATGTGCCTCCATCGTTCGAACAAGGACGGCGACTGCTTCCGGAACGGCACGCCCTGCGGCGAGTGCCTGTGGGCCCGCGGCGTCATCCGCTGCCCCTAAAGGACCCTCACCGCGTCCCGCCTCTCGAGGAGATGCATCAAACCGGCGGCGACGGTCCCGAGGCGTCTTGCCGGGCTTTGTGACGACTGTCTTTACACCCGCAACTCAGTGTGCTAGGCATGACCATCATGGATAGTGACGACACTAGCGATAGACGTATGTAACCCCGCCCCGGCATGGATCATCCGTGACCAGGGCATGGGAACGATGATCGTGCCGGACCTTGAAGGTACCGCTTATCTTTCAGGCCGTTTCGGACGATCCTTGAATAAGGTAGAAAGGGATGGGAAGGTATGCTGAGAGGATACCAAGTCTGTGAATCGAAGATCATCGGCGCCCAGGAGTATCCGTGCCCGATAGAGGTGTTCGTCAACCCCGACGCGGATGAGAAGCGCTACCTCATCGAAGAACTCAAGGTCGACGAGCATACCCTGAACTCCGCCCTGGACCCGGACGAGATCTCGCGACTCGAGTTCGAACCCAACCACATCGCGCTGATCTTCAAGATGCCCAAGAGCTATTCCGGACAGGACCAGCTCCTGTTCCGGGTGGTCTCCACCGGCGCCTTCCTCTTCAAGGACAAGATGGTGCTGGTGGTCTCCGAGGATGTGCCGCTCTTCGAGGGCAAGCAGTTCAGCCGCGTGCAGTCGCTGAGGAGCCTGTTCCTGGCGGTGCTCAACCGTTCGGCCTATCACTTCATGGAGCACTTGAAGATCATCAACCTCTTGACCGACGAGCTGGAGGCCAAGATCAACGAATCCATGGAGAACCGCTACCTGATCAACCTCTTCACGCTGGAGAAGAGCCTGGTGTACTACCTGAATGCCATCCACTCCAACACGGTGGTGATCGAAAAGCTCAAGAACTACGTCTCCCGCATGGGTTTCACCACCGAGGAGAGCGAATTCTTGGACGACATCCTGGTAGAAAACAACCAGTGCTTCCGCCAGGCCGAGATCTATTCCAACATCCTTGCCAGCCTCATGGACGCCCGTGTGTCCATTGTCAGCAACAATCTCAATATCCTCATGAAAACGCTGAACATCATCACCATCTGCATCATGGTGCCGACCTTTGTGGTGAGCACGTTCTCCATGAACGTGAGTTTCCCGTTGCAGCAGCACCCGTACGCCTTCTGGATCATCATGGGCATGGCCTTGCTGGGGGCCTTCAGCGTCATGTTGTTCTGGCGCTACAAACGGCTGTAGCGCCACCGATGGGGGCATCCCCCGGCGGCAGGTCTAGGCACGCCGCCGACAATATGCTATGCTGCCTCTCGATGAAGCGCTACGGCAAGCGGGTTGCACAAAAGGCCGGGCTTGAGCCCGGCGCCCTGATACATATCGGGGAAAAGCGGCTGGCGCAGACCAGGTTCACGATCATCGACTATGATGCGCAGAGCTTCGACGAAAAGACCATCGATGAGGTCGAGGCCAGCTACGCCTTCAAGGATACCCCGACGGTGACCTGGATCGATATCCAGGGGCTGCAGGACACCATCACCATCGAGAAGATCGGGAAGTATTTTCATATCCATCCGCTGTTGCTCGAGGACATCCTCACCACCGGCCAGCGCCCCAAGATGGAGGACCTGGGGGAAAGCATCTTCATCGTGCTGACCATGTTCTCGCTGGGAGACGAGGATGAGATTCTCTACGAGCAGGTCAGCATTATCATCGGACCGCACTATGTCATCAGCTTCCAGGAGGGCGAGCAGGATATCTTCGGCCCCATCCGGGAACGGATCCGCGGCGGCCACGGATTGATCCGCAGGCTGGGGAGCGACTATCTCGCCTACGCCCTGCTGGACGCCATCGTGGACAACATCTTTGTCGTGCTGGAGAAGCTGGAGACGAAAATCGAGGCCGCCGAAGAGTATGTCCTGGCCAATCCCGACAACACGGCTATCCAGACCATCCACAACCTGAAGAACGAGGCCCTGTTCCTGAGGAAGAGCCTTTGGCCGCTGCGTGAGATGGTAAGCCAGCTCGAGGGCAGCGAGTCGGATCTCATCCAACCCTACATGGAGCGGTACTTCAAGGACCTCTACGACCATACCATTCAGGTCATCGAGACCGTGGGCACCTACTGGGAGATCATCGCCGAGATCCGCGACTCCTATCTGTCGACGCTGTCCAACCGCATGAACGAGGTCATGAAGGTCCTCACGGTATTCGCCACCATCTTCATTCCTCTGACCTTTATCGTGGGTATTTACGGCATGAACTTCGATTACATGCCGGAGTTGCGGTGGCATGCCGGTTATCCGACGCTTATGGCAGGGATGCTCGTCCTGGTGATCGGGATGCTGATCTATTTCAAGCGCAGGAAATGGTTGTAAGGGAGGAAGGGGGAGGCATGAGGCTCTGGAGGGGTTTGGCGATCGGTTGCCTGGCGGCGGTGCTGACGGCTTTGTGCGGCATGCCCGGCTGGGCGGGCGTATGGGACATGGATCTGCCCTACCGGGGAGACAATCCCCAGTGGGTCAAGGTCAAGACACTCTGGGACGGGCGCGGGGAGGAGGGCCGGACGCTGGACGATATCGTCAACGAGCTCAACCTCCTCATGGAAAGAGAACCCGATGCGGTCGAGCCGTATCTCTGGCTCTCCAAGACCTATTACCTCAAGGCGCGTTTGCATCGCAAGGAACGCCAGACCAACTTCAGGCAGGCCGAGATCTATGCATCCAAGGCCCATGAGGTCGATCCCGGCAACGTCATGGCGTTGAAGCTCATCGTGGACACGATGTCGTTTTCGGGCGATACCGTCTATACCCTGGCGCGGTACGGCGATTGGATCAGGGGCGGCTCGCCCTTGCCGGTTGCGGAAGCGCTGCCCATGCTGCCGGCCTCGGACAAGACCAAGGTTTTCTATCGTCTCTGGGGGCAGAGGGCCAAGATCGATAAGGGTCTGGCGGCCGTGGAACTGTTGAAGCACATGGCGTCGTCATCTCCCAAGGATGGCCTCATCCAGCTCTGGGCGTGCCGCGCGCACCACTATCTGGGGCTGTACTATACCTCTCTGGGCAATCAGGATGAACGGGCCGTGCGTTGTTTCCAGCAGGGCATGCGCTATGGCGAGAGCGCCCTCAAGATCCTGCCGTACAGCGTTCCGGCCCATTACTGGCACGCTCGCAACATGTCCGGCTGGCTCGGCCATACCGGGAGATTCAACCGGCTGCGATCCTTCGGCCGGATGATGGAGCATCAGCTCTTCTGCTCGCGCGAGAACGCCTTCTACCATTACGGCGGCCCGATGCTGGACATGGGCATGCTCGTGGCGGAAGGAAACTGGGTGGCCCGCCAAAAGGCGAAGAGAGCCGGCATAACCCCCGAGGTGGCGCACTGCATGCTCGACCTGGCCGCCATGCTGTATCCCGACGCTCTGGCGGTGCCGTACACCAAGGCCCAGCTCCTGGTGCATGAGGGGAGAACCGACGAGGCCGCGCGGACCGTGGAGCTTCTCCTGGCAAAGAATCCCGATGCCGACAGGTTCGCGGCCCCCGAGAACCACTGCTACCGCAGATTGGCCCGCAGGCTCCTTGC
>JAKQBR010000197.1 GCA_029574005.1 Deltaproteobacteria bacterium
AGGAACGGGGCTCGGTCTGGCCACCAGCTACGGCGCCGTGAAGCAGCATGGGGGATCAATCGAGGTCTACTCGGAGCTGGGGCAAGGCACGACCTTCAAGATCTATTTCCCCCGCCTGATGGGGGAAACCACAGGCGCCAAGGAGCCGGCCGATATCGAAAGGCTCCCCAGTGGCACCGAGACGATCCTCCTGGTGGAAGACGATCCCGGCGTACTCGATTTCTCGCTGAGCGTCCTGGAGCACCTGGGGTACCAGGTGATCACGGCCGCCAGCGGAGAAGAAGCGCTGCGCCTGGCTGAAGGACATCTCACGGAGATCCACCTGTTACTCACCGATGTCATCATGCCCGGCATGAACGGCCGCATGCTGGCCGATCGGCTCATGCTGATGCGCCCCAGTTTGCGTGTGCTCTTCACTTCGGGATACACGGAGAACGTCATCGTACACCACGGCGTGCTGGAAGAGGGCATCAATTTTTTAAGCAAACCGTTCACGGCGCAGTCTCTGGCCCGCAAGGTACGAGAAGTCCTGGATGGCGAGCCTCGTCTGTGAGGACCAGGTCCCCCCCGGCATCCTCTTTTAAAACTTGAATTTGACCCTGATTTGATCAATAAAGAAGCCTGATTGCAACGTGTAGGAGCACAGCTATGGAAAGGCTTTTTCATCCGCGCAGCATTGCCGTGGTGGGGGCCTCACCCCATCTCGGAGGAGGCAAGATACCGTACTATCAGGTGATCAGGGGCTCGGGATTTCAAGGGCCCGTTTATCCGGTGAACCCGAAATACACTGAGATCGATGGCGTTACGGTCTATGCCACGCTCGATGACCTGCCCGAGGCCGTGGATCTGGCGATCGTGTCCGTGCCGGCCCAGCTGGCCCTGGATACGGTCAGATCAGCGGCGGCCAAAGGCATCAGGTTCGTCCATTTCTTCACCTCGGGTTTCGGCGAGGTCGGCGATACACGCCTTGAGAAGCACCTGAAGCAGGCGCGCGGGAAGACCCGTATCCTGGGGCCCAACTGCATCGGCGTACACTGCACGGCATCCCGATTGCTCTTCGATCCCTTTTTCCGGCAGACCGGGGTCGGCAAAGCCGCCTTCCTGGGGCAATCCGGGGGCATCACCAGCAACTTCATCCGTATGGCGCAATCGCGGCAGGTTCCGATCAACAAGGTCGTATCCTACGGCAACCAGATCGATATCACGGTCACGGAGCTGATCGCCTATCTGGCCCACGACGATACGGTCGAGGTCATCGCGGCCTATATCGAGGACATCAAGGATGGTCCACGGTTTATCGAGGCGCTCAAGCAGGCCACCGCGGTCAAGCCCGTGGTGATCCTGAAGGGCGGCACGACCGAGCACGGCGCGCGGGCGGCGGCCAGCCACACCGGTGCGATCGCCAGTCAGCATCACATCTGGGATGCCCTCATGCGGCAGAACCGCTGCATTCAGGTGGAGACCTTCGAGCAGCTGCTCGACGTGGTCATGCTGGCCACCTCGAAAAAGATCCCCACCGGAGGGCGCATCGGTTTTTTAGGCGCCGGCGGCGGAACATCGGTGCTCTTAACCGATTTGGCCTATCGGAATGGCATGTGCCTGCCTGAGCTCGATCAAAAGATCCAGGACGGCATCGCCAAGCGTATCCGCAACGTGAATACCTGCACCCTCAACCCCGTTGACCTGGGGGCCTACGGTTTTGACTTCCACATCATGGCGCATACCATGCAGGTCATGGACGACGCCGACAATATCGATGTCATCATCCCGTACTTCTCGCTGGATTTCATCAGCACCTTCCAGAACGACCAGATCGAGAGCGGCCCGCATATCATCGTGGAGACGGCGCGTCGCATGCGTAAACCCGTGATGCCGATCTTTTCACGCTTTACCGAGGACGACCTGCATCTCGAAGAGGTGCGGATCAAGGTCTTCTCGATCTTCCGACAGGCGGGCCTGCCGGTGTTCAGCAACATCCAGGACTGCATCTACGCGGTCAAGGAGATGCTGGGGTGGAGCCGCTCTTCCCAGACGCAGCCGGCGAGCCTGCTCGCGGCACAGGGAGGCCAGGCATGCGTTACCTCGTGATGGGCGCGGGCGCGCTGGGGAGCGTCTTCGGCGGCTTTCTGGCTAAGAACGGACGGGACGTCACCTTCGTGGGCCTCGACGATCACCTGAAGGCCATTCAGACTGAGGGGTTGACTATCACCGGCCTGTGGGGTGAACACCATTTGGATGGCCTCAAGGCCTATTACGGCACTGACGGGCTCACGGGGCTCTTCGATGTGGTGCTCTTGAGCGTCAAATCGCACATCACGGCCATGGCCTGCAGGCAATGCCTGCCCTTCCTCCATGGAGACGGCCTGGTGGTTTCCATCCAGAACGGACTGGGAAACTGGGAGACGATCGCCGCGGCCGTGGGGTGGCCGCGCACCGTGGGCGGTCGCATCATCTTTGGGGCTGAGATCGTGCGTCCGGGTACGGCCCGGGTGACCGTATACGCCGACAAGGTCCTTCTCGGCTCACCCTCGGGCGATGTCAGCACCGAGCGGATCCAAACAATCGTTGATGACCTGGATGACGCGGGCATCCCCTGCGCCGTAAGCCCCGCGATCACTTCGCAGCTGTGGGGAAAGGTGCTCTACAACTGCTCCCTCAACGCCCTGGGGGCGATCCTGGACATACCCTATGGCGATCTGGCCAGGACCCCAGAGTCCCTGGAGTTGATCAAGGGCGTCATCCGCGAGATCTTCGCCGTAGCCGAGGCCAAAGGGGTGGCGCTACCTTACAGCGGGCCGGAAGAGTATTACCGGTATCTGCTTGAGCGCCAGCTTCCTCCCACGGCTTCACACCACTCCTCCATGCATCAGGACATCTCTTTGGGGCGTGCGACCGAGATTGACGCCTTGAACGGCGCCATCAGCCGCTATGGCAAGGAGCAGGGGGTGCCCACCCCGGTCAACGATGTCCTGACGGCCATCATCAAGGGTCTTGAGCGGCGGAAAGCCAAGGCTGCCGACCAATAAAAAAGTGCAGATTTTTCTTCCGCAGCCATAAAGATTCCATCTCAAGATGTCGATCATACACGCAAAAGGTTTGCCGAAAGGCTCCCGGGAGGGCATGTAATGCATGAGCGCAGACGGTTTCCACGCAAGCAGGTGGAATACCGCGCGCTCTTTAAAGGCGGTTATCTGGCGCTCGGACTGGCCCAGGTGCGTGACATCAGCGAGCAGGGCCTGTTCGTCGAAACCCCCTATCCGGCTCCCCTGAACGACATGGTTATCGTGAATTTCGACCATGACGATCTTGGCAAGGAGATCAGCATGCGTTGCCGGGTGGTACGCCACATCCCGCGCGCCGGCATGGGACTGGAGATCGTGTTGAATACCGAAGACCTGCAGCTGAAAGATTGGCTGAGGAACACCGCCCCAGCGACTTAAAGCCCGGAACCTGACCTGCATCCATGCTTCAACTCCTGATACCGAGCATAGGTGAACCCGGTCCATCGACAGGGCAGCAGGGTATTGTTGTGAAGGAGCGGCTCTTCTTCCAAAGGATAGGGACTGGCCTCCACGGCCTGGGCCCAGAGTTCGGTATGGGGAATGGGTGAGTATTCGGCCAGGATCGGTCTGGCGCCGCTCCTGTGCACCAGACGGATCGCGTCCCGGACTTCGCCGGCTTCCTGGTGGGGAAGCCCGCAGAGCAGATATACGCCGATATCCTTGGCTTCATAACCGGCCTGTCTGAGGCAATCCACCGCCTGCAGGAACTCGTCGGTGGTCACCTTGTTTCCGGTTGAAAACTGACGCGCGGGGTCGGATGTCTCCAGGCCCAGCCGGATGGTGGTGAAGCCGGCCAAACGCATCCAATGCGCCAGCTCAGGGGTAATGAAGCGGGCGTGCACGGCATTGGGACAGTGAAAACGCACCTTGAGGCCGCGGTCGATAATCTCCTTGAGCAGCGGCACGGCAAACGACTCGCTCTGTGCAAGCAGGGCATCGTCATAGAAGGCGAAATCGTTAAGCCCCCGGCCCCGCCAGAATGCGATCTCGTCGGCGACCTTGTGGAAGTCCCTACGGCGGAACCCTCTCGACAGCACGTGCGCTGCGCAATAGCTGCAGCGATAGGGACAACCGCGTGAGGTCAGGATACACCCATACCGCAATGAGGGCTCTAGGTCCAGGCAAGGATAGGCGCGTGCATCGAGGTCGTCCGGGGCCTCAATCCTTTGCCCCCACAGGTCCGAGAGGAGGCTCATGAGCTTGGCCTCGCCCTCTCCGGCGATGACATGATCGGCGCCGGAGTTCGCGGCGGCATGTTCGTAGCAGAGCGTGGCATAGACCCCTCCCAGGACCACGGGGGTGTGCGCGAAGGCCTGCTTGATGTGACGGATGGCTTCGGAAACCCCGGGGTACCAGTAGGTCATGAGCGAAGTCACCAGCACGACGTCCGGGGGCTCAAGCCGGGCGAGCTGAGACTTGAAGGCCTCTACGGGCATGCCGTAGCGGGCATAGTGTCGGGGTATGTGTCTGAGCGCGGAAGGCTTAGCCACGATCTCGCGCCGGAACATGCCCTGGCCGTATGCCTTCGGCGCTGGCTGGTCATATGCCAGACAGTCGATCAGATCCACGCGACACCCGCTCTTCCTCAGCATGGCCCCCAGGTACAGGAGCCCCAGGGGCTTGGCCCACAGGTCGTAGGCCGCAAAATCGTATATCCAGGGGTTGACCAGCAGCACCTTTCTGACATGCATGGCCTATCCCTAGCCTGAAAACCGGGCCGAACGGAAGCGTAAATACCTCTTCCGCGAAGCCTCTTGTCAGAGACCATGGCTTGCTCTATACAGAAACTATGGATATCAGCCGCAGGCGAAGGAGAACATGCGATGGCAACGATAGTCCCGGAACACGATGAGATAAAGAAGGCGATCAAATGGGTTTCCGAGACCCTCGAACAGAACCCTGATCAACCGGTGCACACTCTCATCGAGAAGGCGGTTTTTGAGTTCGACCTCTCACCCCTGGACGCGGAGTTCTTGATGCGCTTCTTCCAGAACCGCCCCAAGGAGGGCTAGCGAGGCGAGGCCTTGAAAAAGGCCTCGGCCTTTATCAGGAACGAACGCGGGGTCGGTATGGTGCTCCCCTGCAGATAAAGGCCAAGGTCCTTGAGCTTTTCAACCGGCGCCATCAGGTCTTTCTGGGAGCAGCCGCGCTGACGTGAAGCGAAGACGATCCGAATGGTGATAGTTTCCGAGACGATCTCGCGGATCTCGAAATCGTCTTTCAGGGCCGCAATCTCTTTGTCCACGGCCTCCCGGTGAGACTCCAGGAAACGGCGGTCCATTTCCTGGGCCGGAAGCGAAAACAGGATATTGGTTACCGCCATGGCATAGCGGGCGGCATGGCCTTCGCCGTGCGTGGCATGGTAGCGAGGAAGCAACCGCGCGAAGACGCCCGTGATGGCATGACGCTCCGCCTGGAGAAACTGCTCCGCCGTTACCGGCTTATTTTCCGTTGTCATGTCATGCTCCTTGAATATATCCGGTCGGGTCCGTGAAACACGTATACAACCGCGAAGCCGCTCAATTGAACAATGCGGTGATGCACGCATAGTTATATCGGCTGAGGGCTCCTCGGGGTTGAGCAAAACCGGGAAGGTCCTATGGATGCGGCAATGGCCGCGCGCTTATCCGTCATCAGGCAGAGAAGAGCCGATGCGTGAAGCGCAGGGGTGTTACAGGTTGCTTTTCTTTTCCAGACTGTAGCGTGCCATCTGCCGAGCGCTCATGCGGGCAGCGAAACGATAGCAGATGCCGCCCAAGGAGATACCGCCGATGGCGATGAATACCATGCTCATGAAGAACCTCTTCTTTCAGCCAGGAGCTCCTGCACGAAGCCCCGGAATCCGAACACCACCCCCACCACCAGGCACAGTAAGGTGAAATTGGGGGACATGTTTGTCAAGCGGTCAAGATACAAACCGAGGTAGAGGCCGCAGAAGGTCAACGCCACCAGGACCAGGCCGTGGGCGCTGATCCTGGTTATCTTGGCGATGAGCGGCTTGGGCAGCCTCTGGCGTTTCATGCCCTACGAAAACTCTTTAGAACAGCTGGGCTATCATCTGCCGTGCCGGCGCGGTGTTTACACCGACCAGGATGATAATGAACACATAGACCGCGGCGGCCTCGACCGGGGTGAGCCCCAGAACTCTGTACATGAACCTGATCCCGATCCCGGTGAGGAACAAGCAACCGATTACGATCCACAGCATCAACATGGCGATTACCTCCGTTCTTGGTTTATCTTGTCCATCACCTAGCAATTGGCATGCCAAGACTTGATGGTGTTTAACATATTGATATGTAACGAATTATTGATGGTTCTGCTTTCTTCGTTGACAACCTGACCCCGCCGTTTTCCAGGAAGCCTACGGCCATGGTACAAATTGTCAAAAATTTCACAATTGCCTTCTCCGATGTATGCCATTTTGTCAAAAGGCGCGTAACCCACGAAAAAGACCTTGCTCTCATGCGTCGCTTTGGTCTATGAGACATGCCATGCTGGCCATTGATGTGGGCAATACCCACATAAAATTCGCCATCTTCGATGGCCCCGTCATCCGGGACGTATTCGTCGTGTCCACCAATCAATGCCAGCAGCAGGGTTCCTTCCTTGAACTCCTGCCCACACTCCAGTGCGCCCCGCCGGACGGCGTGGTCATTGCCAGCGTACGCGCGCCGGTCACCCGCATCATGCTCTCCGAGTTCAGCGCTCGGTTCGGGATCCAGCCTCTGGTCGTGGACATCCACACCGATATGGGCATCCAGAACCGCTATGAGAGTACCGCAACCTTGGGCATCGACCGGCTGGTGAACGCCGCGGCCGCCTATCATTTTTATCAGAGACCGGACCGGGCTCTGATCGTCATCGATATGGGCACGGCCACGACCATCGATCTTGTCGAGCCGCAGGGGGCGTTCATGGGAGGTGCGATCGCTCCGGGGCTCATCAGCGCCTATACGGGTCTGAGGTCTCTAGCCCCGGCCCTGCCCGAGATCGACATCGTGCGCGCCCGGAATCCGGTCGGCCGGACCACCACGGAATGCATGGCCTCCGGTATCGTGATCGGACATGCCGCCATGATCAGGGAGATGGCGCGGCTGATGGACCCCGACCCAGTGGCGGTCGTCACGGGGGGGCTCTCGACCGTGATCGAGAACTGGTTTCCGGATGACTATATCATCGACCGTGACCTGACCCTGAAAGGTTTGAGGATCATATATGAACGAGCCCTCCTGCGGCCGGACATACCCTCGGGCCGATGATCCGGCCCAACGCCGACGGGCTCCTGCTGTCGGGCGTACAGCGGCATACCCCCGGCTTCCCCGCGTCCCCGGCCCCTACTCGTGGTTGTTTAGTACCCGGTTTTCGGATACAATAGGGGCCATGCGGAAACAT
>JAKQBR010000201.1 GCA_029574005.1 Deltaproteobacteria bacterium
CCAAGGACCTCATGGAGGAGCAGGCCGCCCAGCTGGCCATCGCCCTGGCCGAGGTCGATGAGAAGAACGCCATCATCGAAGAGCAGAACCAGCGCATGGTGCACGAGCTCGAGATGGCGGGCGAGCTGCAGAAAAGCCTTCTGCCCGATATCTATCAGGTCTTCAACGGCGTGAGCTTCGCCTCGAAATACATCTCCTCCATTCAGATCGGCGGCGATCTCTACGATGTGGTGGACCAGGGCCAGAGCATGACCGGATTCATGATCGCCGATGTCTCGGGGCATGGCGTCGCCGCCGCCCTGGTCGCCTCCATGTTCAAGATGAGCTTCCACACCCACGCCGCCAACGTGGCATCGCCCAAGGTCCTGTTCCACATGCTCAACGAGGAGATGAAGCCGGTGCTGGCCGAGGACTATATCACCTCCTTCTATCTGATCGTGGACCGCTCCCAGAACACCATCACCTATACCAATGCCGGACACCCCACCCCCCTGCTCTACCGCCGCGCCACAGGCGAGGTCATCGAGCTCGACACCAGCGGCTTCTTCATCGGCATGTTCGACGACGGCGACTATGAGGAGAAGACGATCTCGATCGAGGAAGGCGACGCCCTGCTGCTCTATACCGACTGCATCATCGAAACGGAAAACGAAAACAACGAACAGTTCGGCAAAGAGCGCCTCCTCGATCTGTATGCCCGCGTCATCAAGGAAAACCACGGCCAGGACGTGATCGAGAAGATCGAGGCCGAACTGCGCGCCTTCTGCGCCACGGAATCGCTCAACGACGACTTCACCTGCATCATCCTGGAGTTCATGGACCTCGCGGCCGCACCGTCTGCCCCGACGCCCAGCGAGGAGCCGCACGGCGGCGAGTTCGAGGAGTTCTGAGCACGCAGTCTGCTCTCGGCTCAACCATGGACAACCGTGTCATCGACCATGTCTTTGAGATTCTCAGCGAGGCGATCAAGGCCTGGCAGGAGCCCGTCGTAGGGCGTGTTGCCCGTGAGCGCGACCCCTTCAAGGTCCTGATCGCCACCATGCTGAGCCTGCGCACCAAGGACAGCACCACGGACGAGGCCGCGGCACGCCTGTTCGCCCTGGCGGCCACGCCCGCGGACATGCAGCGCCTGCCTGAGGACACGATCGCCGCCGCCATCTTCCCGGTAGGGTTCTACAAGACCAAGGCCAGACATATCATCGAGGTCTGCCGGATCATCACCCTCCAGCACCGCGGCACAGTGCCCGCCACCATGGAAGGCCTGCTCAAGCTGCCCGGCGTGGGCCGCAAGACCGCCAACCTGGTGCTGATCCTGGGGTTCGACAAGCCGGGCATCTGCGTGGACACGCACGTGCACCGCATCACCAACCGCTGGGGCTATGTCGACACCCAGAGCCCGGACGAGACCGAGATGGCGCTCAGAAGGGTGCTGCCCAGGCGGCACTGGAAAGAGATCAACAACCTGTTGGTCCCGTACGGACAGAACCTGTGCATGCCGACCAGCCCGTGGTGCACCCGGTGCACAATCGCGGCCTACTGCCAGCGCCGGGGCGTGAAGCGCTCGCGCTGATCATACCCCTTCCCTCCATCCGCGCTGCGGCCCGCTGCAGCGGCCACGATAGCGGCCACCAGATCGGCCGTGGCGCCTGTCATCCGGGATGTACGCACACTGGCCGGCAGCTCGAAATGCAGGGCCCTGGGCACCAGGGGGTCGGCCATGATGCCGAAGGTCTTGACGCCCCCCGAGGAGAAGAACAGCGTGTCGATGGGTTCGACCATGAGCGCCAGGCGCGGATAGAGCGGGGCCTTTCTCCGAACGCCTTGAATGATGCCCGAGAAGGCATCCTTCAGCTCGCGCGCCTCGGCCCTGCCGATCCCGGTGGTGGCGAGCTCGATCTTGAATGCCGACAATGGGCTGGAGTTGCCGTGCACCTCGACATACAGGCGCAGCCTTTCCCCTCCGGCGGCCTTCCTCACGAGCTCGGCATAGTCTTCGTAGACCTCGCGGCTGCGACGCGTGCGCGGCTCGCGGGAACTGGACATGCCCGCCCCCTCGGTCGGTCGGTTGACGTTGATGCGCACCCCGCCCGGCGTAAAGCCCCGCGCCACGACATAGCCGGCGCCCAGTTTGCGTGCGGCCGCAATCGCGATTTCATCCGTGCGGCGGTCATAGGTGCCGTGCGGCGCGCAGATGAGGATGCCGTTGTCGGTCTTCCGGTAATCGAAGGCGCCCAGGCGGCTCTCAGTGCGCCTTCCGCCCCAAGCCTGGCATGCGGGCATCAGCAGGGCCAAGACCAGCAGGAGCGCCACGCCGCTTGCTTTGGCGCCCCGCGCGCATACACAGCCTTCATCGTAGATAGACCTGCTGGCACTATTCGTCATTGCGTTGCGCACACCATCTCCCCCCTTCACCGGCAGTGCTCCGGCCGCCATCGCTGATTATAATCCTTAAATATCGGCCCGTCGAGAGCGGCAATCCTTCTTGTGACAGAACGAGCATGGCGTACGATGCGGAACTCTGGCCGCGGCAATGCATATCCCGGTAATGGACTTCATGGGCGACATCACGCCGGACGGCCAAAGGCTGATCACGATTGTCCGGGGCTCATAAAAGGCATCTTCCAGGGTAGGTTCACGATATCATCACGCCGTGGGGACACACGCGATCAGTGGACGGGAGACACATGCAGAGTGAGCGATAGCAACCCTTGAGCTCCACTTCGAAGCGTTGACGGGCTTGACCACTTATGTTAGTCCATGCCGTGTGATACTCTCAAGAGGGGTCAGGACCCGCATACTGCTGCGCTCCCTGCTCATACAGGGAGCGTGGAATTTCAGGGGCATGCAGACGTACGGATACCTGTATGCCATGCTTCCGGGTCTGAAGTCCATCCACGGCCCGGATTTTCCCGAGGCGGTGAAGCGCCACAACGCCTTCTTCAATACCCAGCCCTACCTGGCGCCCACGCTCATGGGCATCAATCTGAACCTGGAAGGTCAGGGACGCTATGACCAGATATCCAAGGTGCAGCCCGCCGTCTCCAATACCCTGGCCGCCATCGGCGACACCTTCTTCTGGGCCACGCTCAAGCCGCTGGTGGCCCTGCTCTGCCTGCTGGCGGTCATGTTCGAGGCGCCTCTGGGCATCATCGCCGCCATGGTGTTCTTCAATATCGTGCACTTCTGGATCATGATCTGGGGATTCCACAAAGGCTGGCAGTTGGGTCCCGAAGGCGCCTTCAAGGTCGGGGCCGCCATCTCGGTGGACAAGACCCGCATCGTGGGCTACGCCATACCGTTTCTCTGCGGCCTGGTACTGGCCCTGTCGTCCTGGGGATCAGGGTCGGGCAATACGGTGCTGAGTCTCGTGATCTTCACGGCAAGCTACCTGGCCATGAAGATAAAGCTCAATTCTTTCATTATTTTCTATGGACTCTTTATTCTTGTCCTCGTTTGGTCGATTATGAAATGAAGGAAGAAAAGGTTACGATCCCCAATAAGCTGGGCATGCACGCACGCTCGGCCGCGGCCTTTGCCAAACTGGCATCGACCTTTGCTTCCAACATCGAGGTGGAAAAGGACGGTATGCGGGCAAACGGCAAGAGTATCATGGAGCTCCTCACCGTGGCGGCGGCCATGGGTTCCCAGATCATCGTCAAGGCCTCGGGCGTGGATGAGGACGCGGCCATTGCGGCCCTAGTGGCCCTGGTCAATGACGGCTTCGGGGAGCACCCGTGAAACACCGCCAGGTCTACATCCTGCACGGCGTGGCGGCCTCGGCCGGCATTGCCATCGGCCATGCGGTGATCATCGACCGCCGCAAGATCGAGCGCTACCCCAAGATCCGCATCACCGAAGGCCTGGTCGATGACGAGATCAAACGCTTCGACGACGCGGTCGAGGCCTCGTACAAACAGATCGACGAGGCCAAGAAGAAGCTGGAGAGCCGCAGCAACATCAAAGAGCATGCCCTGATCCTCGAGACCCACCTCATGATGCTCAAGGACCCGTCCCTGATCGGCAAGGTCAAGAAGCTCATCCGCAAGGACCACATCAATGCCGAGTGGGCCTTGAAGATCGCCCTGACCGAGATCGAGGACAGCTTTGCCGCCATCGGCGACGAATACATCAAGAGCCGCGTAACCGACACGACCTTCGTGGGAGAGCGGCTGCTCATGAACCTGATCGGCAGGGAGATCAAGGGCTTCCACCTGGTGGAGAAGAGCATCATCGTGGCGCACGACCTCTCGCCGGCCGATACGGCCATGCTCAACAAGGAAAAGGTGCTGGGCTTCGTGACCGACGTCGGCGGCCAGACCT
>JAKQBR010000205.1 GCA_029574005.1 Deltaproteobacteria bacterium
TGGCAATAGACACTATTCTACCAGCAACCGGATTTCTTCGACTCAAACAATTTATTCCTGGAATCATCCCCATTTCGAAATCGGGGTGGTGGTCTGGTGTTAAATCTGGCCGATTCCCGGCACCCGTCAAGCTTGGACCCAGGACCACAGCTTGGAGAGTTGAGGATATCAGGGCTTTGATTGAAAAGGTTGGGGAGGCCCCTCGATGAAATGCGCAGATCAAGACGCACCCCGCCCTGGGCGAGAGGTTGGGGGGCTTGAAACGAACAGCACGACTGAGGCCTTAATACCTCAGCAAGCCCAGGAATGCAAGACCCTCCTTGATGAAGCCGTGTTCAAGCTCTTCGTTCATCCTGGGGAAATCGTCGAGGTTCGAGCCTTGGGTGTGGACGGCAAGCCAAAGTTGGCAATGAGCGGATATTTTGATGATCATGCCCTGTTCTCACGAGCTGTTCAGGATCTTGACCGGCGCCCTCATGCGGGCGTGTACTTCACTCTTCAGGTAATCGACCCTCGCTTAATTGCCAGGGCGTTCAACCGCATCAAGGCAAGCGATGTCACCACGTCCGACAAGGATGTCATTGCCTACCGCTGGCTACCCATCGACCTTGACCCGGTACGTCCGGCGGGCATCCCATCATCAGATAGCGAACTGAAAGCGGCGCTGGAGCTTCGTGAGCCCGTGACCGCATGGGTCATGCGGGAAATTGGATCACCTGGCCCCATCAAAGCCATGAGCGGCAACGGCGGGCATCTTCTATTCCATCTTCCCGATTGGCCTGCAACCAACGAGAACCGGGACATCATCAAGGGTATTCTGGCTAGCATCCATGGACGCTTCAGCACTGAGACGGTGAAAATAGATACCACCGTCTTCAACCCGGCGCGCATCTGGAAACTGTACGGCACCACGGCCAAGAAAGGCGACCAGGTGCCGGCGAACCAATACCGTGAAGCTCGACCACACAGGATGGCCTACATTGATGACTTGGGGGGTGCTGCATGGTAGACCTGACAACCCTCAAGGAACGCTTCACCAAGCCCACCACGGGTGTATCAGCCACGGGGAACGGCTTGGATGTGCCCGCATACCTTGCGCGTTATGGCATTCCGGTTAAGGATATCAAACCTCATGGAACCAGCATGCTTCATATCCTTGAGCATTGTATCTTTGATCAAAATCACAAGGACGGAGAAGCCGCCATAGGTAAGACCTCTGACGGGAAGCTATTCTATCAGTGCTTCCATGATAGCTGCAAAGGCCGGATCTGGAAGGAGGCGCGGCAGATTATAAGCGGCGGTGATTCGCTCAAGAACTTTATGCCACAGGGCAGCGGCTTGCCAGTGGACCACGGCGGTGCGGCGGGGAGCACGGAGCCCGACGTGTGGGCGTATGCAAGAAGTCTTTTCCCGCGCATCCCCTATCCGTGGGATGTCTGGCCTTTCACCTTGTCGGAAGGATTTCGTCAGATGGGTCGGGCCTTCGCAACTTCACCGGAGCCCATACCCGGTGCGGCCTGCGCAATAGTGGCAAGCTTATTGGGATCAACCATCGAGGTATCGCCTAAAACCTCATGGAAAGAACCGCTTATCTTCTGGTTCGGAGATATTCGCCCGTCCGGATCGGGTAAGACTCCTGCTCCCCGTGCACTTTGCAAAGTCCTCTATGCCGCACAACGGGAGGCAGATGAAGCGTACAAGGCAGCGTATGCGTTTTGGGAACTCACCAAGCCGAAGGACAGAGGACCACAGCCCGAACGGGCGCGGGGTTACTTCATGACTGGTCTGACCCTGGAAGGCGTCCGAGTGGATCACTCCGGCCATGGGGGCGCGGTCGCTATTCTCGATGAGGTCTCAGCACTCATCAGCATGCAGAATGAGTACAAGAAGGACGGTTCCGACCGGGAAGCGTGGTTGTGTCTGCATGACGGGAACCCGGCCCGGATCGTGCGCGCCAAGGAAACCAAGACCATCAGCAATAGCCGTTTGAGCATCTTTGGCGGCATTCAGCCTGGCGTGTGGCGCAAGGTTTTCAACGGCAAGGATGGGGTGTATCTGGAGGATGGAACGGCCTTCCGCATGCTGTTGACCTACGGCGGAGATGCCTTCTACCCACAGACCGCCGAGACCTGGGACCATGACAACCGGGAACATTGGGAGGGCCTGTTAAGAGCAGCAAAAGAATGGGCCGACCAGGGCGGGACACAAATTTTATGCCTATCGGAAGACGCTCAGGCGTTGTTTTTTGACTGGCGAAATGATTTATACGGCCACCTGCCACACTTGCCGGGCCAACTTAAAGGTTTCATCCCTAAAGCTGTTGGTTATGCCCTGCGCTTGGCCGGGGTGCTGCACTGTGTTCACCGCTTTTGGGTGAAGGATCTCCCCATCGACACGCTGACGACCGAAGACATGGAACGGGGCATAAAGGCGGCGTCGTTCTACCTTGGACAAACGGTTGACGCTGCATATTCGCTTGTATCAAAGGATGCGGTGTGCATCGAAGAGATTACACCGCAAACCCGCCACCTAGCCCAGGTCCTTGAATCATTGCGGGGCGAAGTGGATAAAGGACACCTGGCGATAGGATTCATTTGTGATCACTTCAACGAAACCAGGCCACAGGTGGTTGAGGAAGTTACGAGCCGCTTGCTTGGTAGTATGCTCCGCCATACAGGATTGACCATCCCTGACCGTACGTTTAACACAAATGAAAAACGCGGGGTGCGCTGTCTTATTTGGGATGAAAAACTTGAAAATTTCCTAGAACACGTCCGCCATGTCCGCTCATCCGCCATTACTGCAATGGAGCCAATTTTCACGGCGGACATTGAAAATGATATGTCCGCCACGTCCGCCGAAATATCCGCTGGACGGACATCAGGCGGACATAGGCGGACATTGGGCGGACATGAGGAACGCCCGCAAAGTGGCATGGATACAGAAAAGGCGGACAAGCGGACATTGCGGACATCGGTTGAGGGAGAAAATAACGCAGATGCCCGGTCCGAACGGCAAGCTATCCAAAACGAGGGAGAAAGTTATGAATGGTAAAAAGTTCAAGGGCGCGTCTAATGGCGTTACGTTCAAGGATATCGGCCATGGGGATTGTATTCTGTGTGGCAGTAACCGGATTGCCGTAACCGGGATTTATTTACCGGGGCCAGACGTTCAAACGTGGTGCGGCGATGGTCAGTTAGCCATTATCTATTCTGTGTGCAAACGCTGCATGAATATTCCCGGTTCTCCTGTGCGGTGTGAAGAGGCGATTCATGCAGAATTGGGTTTTTCAGAGAGAAGATGGTGCTAAAAGATGGATGGAGAATGGCACATCGGGCGTAAGGCAATCATCGCGTTTTTGCGGCCATACCTGGACCTACCGGACAAGCCTGAAAATGCATGGCAAAAAGTCTGTAGGTGGCGCGATCGGTATGGCCTGCCTATCGAATACCAGCCCAACGGCAAGCCGTACCTCGATCAGGCCGTGTTTTTCGAATACTGGAGAATATTTTTGAAAAAGCAGCAAGCGCAATACCCTATGACCCCCCTATGACACTCCTTCTAGGTGTCTCCGGGATGACGGATTGCAAGGTTGTCATGAGTGATGGAAAAAAGAAATGGCGAGGATATGCTTATGAAGGTCGGCAAAAAGATCGGCGTCGAGAGAATCAAGGGGCTTCAGCGACAAGGGCTCTTTTGCGAGATAACCAAGCTTCTCGGTTTGGAGGAAATTGCCTATGTCCTAAACTGGTCGAGGACCAAGCTCAAATCGAAACTTGATGAACTTCAGAACGCAGGCGTAATCTTCCGGGATTGGCACGGCATGCCTCCAGCATGCCTGTGGTGCTCATTCCCGAGTCTTATTCTACGATATGTCTCGTTGAAGGGCGAAAAAAGAGAAGTGCTTTGACCCCTTGATTGTCCACCTCATTGCCCTTGCTGATAGGCCGTGCTTATGGAAGATTCCAAGAGGCTGAAGAAGGCCCCCGTATCAGGCCATTCCCAAATCCCGCAGTCTTCTGGGGTAGATACGGTACCGCACGAGCGGGCGGGCCTCTTGGAAAGCTGAAGAGGCTCCCCGCCGAGAGCACATCCTCGGGGCAACGGAGTTCAATGGATGCGGCGGCTCCTAATGACCGTGTGCCCCTCGCTTCAGATAATCCTATCGGTCATTCCGGCGGGAAAGTCAAGGAGCCTAGCCACTGGTCTGTTCTATTCAATACGATTCTAGGGCACCTCAGGGGCAAAAAATCTTGTTGATATTCCTGCTGATGGGCATATCATAAAGTAAAGATAGATTGGAAAGAAGTACCAACTTCTATTAGATTTTATACAAGGCCCTTGAAAATGGCAATCGCCAAGAATTTGGCTTGTATAAGGGGCATTTACTGATTGGACATATGTCCAACTTGGGGGGTCTCGTAATGGAATTAGTAGCAATACTATATTTGCTCTTTGCTGTCTTCGAGTCCATTATGGCAAATGAACTGAAAATGATCTCCGCGGGTGCCAGCCTATATCTATCAAATTTTGAAAGAAAACTTGCAAGCGATACTCTAATTGGTGCGGGCTTCCCTATCATGTTGCTTATTGGAAGATTTGGCGCGATTGCTTTCCTGATCTTTCTAGCATTCAAATATTCTTGGTATTTCCCGATCCTTCTATATTTAGGAGGCATTGGCTTGAGCTTGTTTATTATAAGTGTTTTCAGAATAGATGCTTATAAAACTCAATATATCACAATATTGGGATTCATTACTTTTCCAATTTTATTTATATGCATGTGGGGGGCAGCACTTGCCAGGTGACTATATGGCAAATCATTTTTGGACACCCTGCCAGCCGGTAAGGATTTGTATTTGGGGGTATTATCGGGGGTATGGACAATAACAAGTAAATATTTTGCACAATAATATCATACAATTATATTGTCAGTTGTACTCCCTCTCTCCGCCAATCCCATCACCAGCCAACCCCCGGCACAAAACGCGAAAAGAGCCCAGAAGGCGGCGATGATCAAGAGGAAGGCACGGGCACGAAAAGCCGTGCATTGATGAGACACTCGCTCAACGCTGGACGGGAGTGATCTGCTCGATGGCACAATGCACCAACAGGGTATGGTCCTTCAGGAAATAGTTGAAGACCTCGCCATCGCCGTATTTATAGGCGATGCACCTGATCCGTCCTGCGAAGCGGGTGCCCGGCGGCGATGTTCGATAGGTCGCGGCCGGGCTCGGGTCGGTGAAATCCTCAGGCGCGATGCCCACCAGATGTTCCCCCTGCGTATGAAACCTGAAAACCATGCGTGGCGGCCTTGCGCCCTCGGGCAGGGCCTCCATCAGGGACGGCGGTGGATAACAGCTCAAGGTCAGCTCCTGCTCATTGCCGGTGTTCATCTTGACCAGCAGGCAGTCTTCATCGGTAGTCAGTTCACGTCCGGGGGCAAACACGCGCTCCAGGATCGCGACGGCCTTGCGGCGCTCTTTCTCCGCGCAGATGGCGCAGGGCTCCGCGCTGGCCTGGGCCAGCAGAATAAAGGCCTCGGTGGGCAGGTCCATGGCACGGGCCGGCTGCGCGACGGCGGCCAGCACAAACAGGCCTATCAGGCCATGCAGCACGCTTGGTTGTTTCATTGGGCAGGCTCCTGTGATGGTGTGGCGTAGCGCCGGATAAAGGCCTCGATGCCGGGTTCGTACAGAGCCCGGGAATCGATGAAGCCCTGATTGTGCGACCCCTTGATCGTCAGGAAGGCCTTGTGCCCCTTGGCGGCTTCAAAGAGCCTGCGCCCGTGCGCAAAGGCAATGATCTCATCCTCGGGGCTGTGGATGACCAGGGTGGGGGCCCTGACCTGCTCCAGGTAGCGCCGGGTCTCGTAGCGATACCTGGCAAAAAACCAGTCCGGGAGCCAGGCGAAATGCTCGTGCGCCACCTCCGGCACCGAGGTGAACGCGGATTCGAGGACGAGCATCCCCGCCGGATGCCGTGCGGCGGTGCGGGCCGCGACGGCCCCTCCCAGTGAACGGCCCCAGATGATAAGCTGCTGCGGGGCGGTCTTCTGTTCATCGATCAGGTACCGCCAGGCGGCCTCGGCATCCAGGTAGGTCCCCTGCTCGGAGGGTGTTCCCTGGCTGTTGCCGTACCCGCGGTAATCGAAGATGAGGGCGGAAAGCCCCAGCCGATGGAAGACGGCCAGCGTTTCGAGGTAGGAGCTGATGTTGCCGCCGTTGCCGTGGCAGAAGAGCACCGTGGCGCGGGGGCTCAAGGCCGGCACCCACCAGGCGTTGATCTTTATACCGTCCGACGTTTCCAGGGTAACATCCGTATAGGGCAGACCTAATGCACGTGGGGTCAAGCGTATGTCCCGCTTCGGATAATAGATATACGACGCCACGCACCCGGTCAAAGCCAGGATCAGGAGAAAGAGCGCGACGGGTATGATCCGTTGAGGCTTGAACATGGATGTCTCCTTAGAAAAAGAGGTTCCAGACCAGCTTGGCCTCGGTCTCATAAAGATCTCGCGTCTTGCGCCGTCTGATATCGAGCCCGACGCTCTGATTGGGATTCAGGGAAAGGCTTTGTTGCAGGCAGGCCTCAAAGGCGTTGAAGGTATCCCCCAGGCCGTAATAGATGTCGCGGGCAAAGAGGTGCGTCTTCCAGTGCGGCGTTACGTTGGTCAGCATGCCGGCGCTGCCTCCTGCGCCGAGGGCATATCCCTGCTCCAAGGCGCCGCTTGCATTGAGGCCGGTTTCCAGCATGGCATAGAGCAGACCGAGATGCGTGGTGGAAAACGTCATGCCCCCGCCGGGGTTGATCTGGTAGACCAGACGGTCCTCTTTGTCCTCGTCCGTGATGCGGGTCAAGCCGGTGGTGATTTTCCAGGATACGGGATGGAAGAATCTGTCCCGGGGGGCGAGCGATACGATATCGATGATATCTAGACTCTGCAGAGCCACCTTATGCTTCTCCGGATACCAGCGCAATGCCAGATCGGTGAAGATGAGCTGGGCGCCTTTCACATAGCCGTCATCGTTGTCCATCAGACCGTGGTACACCGGCCTGATCCTTGTTTCCCAATAGGCGTCGTGATCTTTGATGCCGACACCCAGGGCCAGTCGATTCGAGAGGTGCCCCTTGTCCGGCTGTACCGGCGCAGGGATCTTTTCCGTGGCATCATCGGCGACAGTGCCGAGCTGGCTGCGCAGTTTCAGGGTCTTGATGAAACGTTCCTGATAGGTCGCCTGGGGCATCATGCCCTTTGTATACAGGTACTGCAGGTATTCCCCGGCCAGATCGAGGGTCTTGATCTTTTCCATGCTTGATGCGGCGGGTCCGGTCATAACGACTTCAGAAACCGTACCCTTCGCCAGCCCCATGGCCAGGTCCTGCTCACTGTCGGTTAAGCCGGCGGCCAGATATTTGATCTTGGTGGTGCGCGAGGGACGATAGGCCACACCCTGGATAAAACCCTGACGTCCGATGGCGCGCACCGAGTCCAGCGGGATCAACCATCCACGGGTGCCGTCGGTGAGGCACACCCCTGGACGGGCCGCTTCCAGGAGGAAGTACAGGGCGTAGGAACAGTTTTCGTCAAAGAAATAATAATCGGAGGCGATATGATCCAATTCGCGGATATGCAGCATCATGCGTCTGATTTCCGGTTTGGTCAGATTGAGCGGATACTCCCAGATATCGCGGTGATCGATATCGCTGTACTCCTGCAGTTTGGCGTAATACGGCATGATCGAGAAGTAGCCGGGATAAAGGCCGGTGAGGCCCTTGACCGCGAAAAAGGGGCCGAAGGTCTCGTTGGCAAAGGCCGAATACGTAACCGCATAGGCTAAGAGTTTGCTCTTGTTGGCGGTCTCAATGGTCAACAGGGTGTGGCCGAACATGGAGGCCGGGCCGTTCAGGTGGGCCATGGGAAAGACCAGGGCCACGGACTCGGGCTGCGTCTGCCTCATGAACTCTTCAAAAGACGCGCAGGCTGGCACGGGGAGGCGGCTCGGGTCGATGGACAGGCGCTCTTTGAGCCACTCATAACGGGCCGCGAACCGGCAGACGGCGGCGGGTTTACCCTCGGTCGGTTCCTCGAAGAAGGCCTTGAGAGTGGCCTTGAGCTCGGAAGCGGGATTGGTCTTGCCGTCCGGTGCCAGGAAAAAGGCCGGGTCGTCGATGAGGCTCGTATCGCCGCGCAGCCCCTTCTTATAGTGCATGAGAATGCGCCAATAGGGGTCTTCATGCAGCCTTTGCCCTTCTGCGAGGTTCAGGAGCTCATCCTGATAGGCGCTATCCTGTCCGAAGGCGCAGGGAATGCCGGTGGCAGCCGAAAGCAGGATCAACCATGCGAAGGAGATACACCGGTGATATCTCCTTCGCGTCGGGTTCAACATCAAATACAGGCTACATCAGGGCTTCGATGGTGTTCAGTACATCCACGCTGGTGACATTCGATGAGCTATAGATCGCCCCGAAGTTGCTCTGCAGCTTGGAATAGAAGGTGGTGCGGCCCGTTTCCGGGACTTCCAGGAGGACCGCCAGCGTATTCAGATACTCGCCCTGCCCCCTGGCGATGTCGTTAGCCAGATTATCCATGTTTTCTGATACATAGATATTGAGGCGCTCGTTCATGGCAAATGATGTGGCTTTCTTGCAATCCAAGGTGCCGGTGGTAATGCCAAAGGTCTGGTTGCCTAGGATTCCGTTGGTGGTCACCGCCAAGACCTGGAAGAGCAGGCCGTCATGGCCCTTCATGATCATCGTGCCAACGCCGCACCCCGTATTCATCTGGCCGGCGAAGGATACCACCGGGGCCGCCATCATCAAGCCGACCAGAACCAGTACTGCCATCAATCTTTTCATACCTTGTCCTCCTTATCGAATTTTTATGAAACCGGTTCTCCTGCCTTATGGTACGTGCACATCAAATAACACACCCTGTTGTAATATTGAGGTGGTGGGGGATTGTCAAGGCATATAAAGGGATGGCAAGCATATTTTTATGTCACCGCAACCCTCAAGCCGTGGCCGTCCTCTCCGATAGGTATATGATCGGCCGGTCGTAAAACGTATCAGGGACGATAACGGAGGTCATGGATGACGAAACGCGAGATCATCAGGGTCTTGATCATGAGTCCATGTTACTTGAACATGAAGCTCAGGGAACGGGCCAGGCTCATCAGAAGGCTTGTCCGGCAAGGCCCGGTTCAGAGCATATCATAAGGATCGACATCGATCTTCATCTTCACATGGCCGGGGATCTTGGTCTGTTGCAGGTGATCGAGCGCCCGGTGCAGCGTGGCGCGCTTCCCGGCGGTCAAGAGGAGATGCCAGCGGTACCTACCCCGCAGCTGCCCCAGGGGCGCTAAGGCGGGACCCATAACCTTCAGTCCGGGAAGCGCCAGGGTCTTGGCGATCCGTTTCACCGTCTGTTCCAGGTGGGGGGCTTCGAGGGAGGAAAAGATGCAGCGCGCCATGTAGGCGAAGGGCGGCAACCCTGCCTGGCGGCGGTTCTGCTCTTCTTCCGTGAGCATGGCCTCATAATCGTAGCGGGTAATGGCCGCGATGACAGGGTGGTCGGGTATGAGGGTCTGCATGATCACACGCGTGTCCGGCCTGGTCCTGCCTGCGCGGCCCGCCACCTGAAGCACCTGCTGAAAGGTGCGCTCGACCGCCCGGAAGTCCGGCATGTTGAGCAGCTGTTCGGTCTGCATGACCCCCACCAGGGTCAGGTGCGGGAAGTCATGGCCCTTGGCGATCATCTGCGTTCCAACGATTACGTCCACGCGCCGTTCGCGGATGGATGCAAGCGCAGCCCCCAGCTTGCGCGGAGAAGAGATCTCGTCCGAGTCCATCTGGAGGATGCGGGCCGCCGGGAGTTTCTGGGCCACCTCGGCCAGGACTCTCTCGGTTCCCAAGCCCAGGGGGCGCATGTCCATACAGCCGCAGGCAGGGCAGATCTCCGGCACCGGCAGGGAAAAGCCGCAATAATGGCAGATGGCCGCGGACCTGGACCTGTGATAGGTGAGGCTCTGCGAGCAGCGCGTGCAGGTCAGGACCGTGGAGCATCCCGGGCAGACCATGGCGGCGGAAAAACCGCGTCGATTGATGAACAACAGGCACTGTTCGCCTTTGGCCAGCGTCTCATCCATGGCGGCTACCAGCTCAGAAGCCAGGATTTCCTGGCGTCCGCGCATATCGACCGTGATGATCCGAGGCAGCTCTGCCTGCCCGATACGGGAGGTCATGGTCAAGAGTGTGCTCTGGTGCGTGCGGATGCGCGCATAGGAATCCAAGCTCGGTGTTGCCGATCCCAGGACCACCACGGCCGCGTTGGTCCTGGCCCGCATGATGGCAAGGTCGCGGGCGTTGTAGGGCACGCCGTCATCCTGTTTATAGCTCCCGTCGTGTTCCTCATCCACGATGATGAGGCCCAGATCGGTAAGCGGCGCGAAGATGGCCGACCGGGTCCCCAGAACGAATCTCGCCCCACCCTTGGCCACCTTGAGGAACTCCTCGGCCCTGGTCTTGGGGCTCAATCCCGAATGGAAGACCGCCATGGCGAAAGGGATGCTCTCGCGGATGCGCGTGATCGTCTGGGGCGTCAGCGCGATCTCCGGCACCATGTAGATCACTGAGCGCCCGGATTCGAGCGCCCGCATGGCACAGGCCAGATAGACCGCGGTCTTGCCGGAGCCCGTGATGCCGTGCAGCACGAACGTTTGAAAGCGGGGCTTCTCTAGGCAGGCACCGATGGCCTCGATCGCGCGGGTCTGTTCAGCGGAATACGTCAGTGACCTCGGCGTCGCTTGAATCTCCGTGCCGACGGTTAGGTCGGCGTCGGCACGGCGGCCAGCCTTGCGCAGCAGCGGCGGAAAGGCCAGCGCCAGGCAGGCCCCGATCCCGGCATGGTAATACCGCGAACACCAGATCAGCAGGTCGATGATCTCCTGGGTCACGAGGGGTTGAGGGTCGATGAGGCTCAGGATGTCCTTGAGGCCATCGCCCGTGGCTGATTTGAGCGCGATCAGCACCCCTAAACGCGTGCTGTGCCTGACCGGGACGAGCGCCCGCATGCCGGGGGAGGGCCGCATGCCTTCCGGCACCCGATAAGAAAGGACTTTCGGGATCGCCCCGAACACCACGATGTCCGCTACCAGGTCCTGCATTCCCCTCAGACTAGCATTGAGAAGCGCGGTGAGGAAGTGGAAACCTCACGCGACGATTTTATCTGGACCCCCGCTATTTGAACGTAACCTTGGGCGCGGCCTGTTCCGGTTCAGGTATGGTGAAGTACTCGGCCTGGCCTACCCCTGCCCAGGAGGCAAAGAAGCGGCCGAAGAATGATTTGACATAGGTGTTGAGGGTTTTGACGGCCTCGTTGTAGCGCATGCGTTCCACGGCGATGCGGTTCTCGCTCCCTTCCAGGCTGTCCTGAAGCTTGAGAAATGACTCATTGGCCTTGAGGTCGGGATAGCGTTCCTGCAGGAGTAAAAGGCGCGAGATGGCGCCTTCCAGTTCACCGGCGGCCTTGGCCTTGTCGGCCACGGATTGGGCCTGGAAATATGATTTGCGTGCCTCGGCCAGTGACGTGAAGACCTCTTTTTCGTGGGCGGCGTAGCCCTTGACCGTCTCGACCAGGTTCGGGATCAGATCGAAGCGCCGTTTGAGCTGGTTCTCCACCTGTGCCCACTGGGCCCTCACCGCCTCGTTCATGCGGATGGCCTTGTTGTATTCGGATATGACCGTACCAAGGATGCCGCTGAGCAACAGGACAACCGCCCCCACCACAATCCAAACGCCTTTTTTCATGATCGATCCTCCCTCACCGTCGTTTCTGATATGAGATGCTTCGTGAAACAG
>JAKQBR010000232.1 GCA_029574005.1 Deltaproteobacteria bacterium
ACCAGTGATGAGTACGGTCCGGCCCTCGATCTCTTCCCTGACCGGCTGCATGTCGAGGCTCACGGGCTCCCGCTCCAGGAGGTCTTCCACCTTGATGTCCCTGAGGTTGTCGGCAACGTTGTCCGCGATCATCTGAGAAAGCGAAGGGATGGTCTTGAAGCGGACCCCCAGGCCGTCGCAGGATTCGATGATCCCGGCTATGTCCCTTGGCCTGAGGTCGGTGTCGGCGATGAGGGCGGTCTCGATGCCATACGATCTCACGAGCTTGGGGATAGCCTCCAGGGTGCCGAGGATCGGCACGCCGTGGATCTTCATGCCCCTGTTCGCGGGATCTGTGTCCACGAACCCCGTTACCCGGTAATTGAGCCTGCGCTCGTCGCGCACCTCGCGCAGCAGGCTCTCGGCAAGATGGCCCGTGCCGATGACCAGGACCTTGGTTGCCTCCGGCCTGGCTTTGCGCCAGAGTACTATTTCATCGAAGAAATCCTGCTCGCGCTGGTAATACAACCTGATCATCAGCCGCGCCCCGCCGATGAGCACGATGGTGAGCACCGCGTCGACAAACAGGACCCCGCGCGAGATCCCCTGGAAATGGTAAAAAACCGCCAGATAGACAACAAACAGTGCAGACCCGCTGATCGAGGCCTTGATGACATTGATGAGATCCTTGACGCCCGTGTACCGCCACATGCCGTTGTAAAGGTCGAAAAAGAGAAAGCACACGAGCTTGACCACCAGCAGGGGAACGATGGTTGCGGCGATCCTCCCCCTGGCCGCAGGATCCAGCACACCGTCGAACCTCAGCCAGTGGGCGAGGTAGTAGGACAGCGACAGCAGGAGCAGGTCGATAAAGAAGATTATCCAGAAATTCTTCTTGAGGATAAACCGCATTATAGAACCACCTCTAATCCATGACAAGGCAAAAACATGATCTTTTCCGTCACAATAATTTAATATATCAGAATTATTGGATGCTTCAAGTCAAAATACCGTCACCGCGCGCAGGGACCCGGGCCTCGGCACGTCCGAGGGCATCTCCGAAACGCGTTTCCACCCCGTTTGGCCAGGTCTCGGCGGGCGAGAGCCCGATCGGGAACATGCGCGCCGAGCGTCCCGCTCAGTACAGTTTCCACCCCCAGCGCCGGAAATACCGCCACGCGCTCTGCACGAAAATCCAGCTGAAAAGCCAGCTCCTGTGGGCCGCCCGGCCCCAGAAATGCGTGACGGCCGCGGCCGGGCAGTATATGGTCCGATGCGTCTCCTGGACCCGCCGGCACAGGTCGGCATCCTCGAAGTACAGGAAGTACCGCTCATCGAAGCCGCCGAGGCGCTTTAGCACATCGGACCGGCAGAACATGAAGGCCCCGCTGAGAAAAGGCACCTCGCACTCCCGGTCGTAGCCCACATCGCGCATCTTTCCGCTTCGAACTCCATCCCTCGATGGATGGGTGGTTCACTACATTGCTCTTCATTGCACTTCCCCCTCTCTTTCTTATTACCGCTTATCACTGGTACAGTCTATGAGGGGGTCACTATACGTGATCGTATCCGCAGTATTAATCTTTGGCTGTCAGGTTCTCACACCAAAGGAGGAGCAAATGAAGA
>JAKQBR010000237.1 GCA_029574005.1 Deltaproteobacteria bacterium
GCCCCCCACTGCGACGTGGCATCTTTCATCCGGGCATGCGCATCGGCTATGTGGCCGGAAATAAATGTCTGGTGAATCTTGACCATCTGGGTAATCCAATAACCCATGGAGTTTGTATCCTTGATATCGGGCAGCGTTTCGTTTGCCTCATGTTCGCGGCCCATCAGGATCAGGACATAGGCCAGCACGGCACGGGCATGATCCGACAAGGCTTGATGGCCTTTTTGAAGGCATCTGCGGCCGTAGGCATCGAGCATCCCCACGGCCCGGTGAAATTGGCCCACGCAGGCGGCGCTGAAGCCGAGATAGAGCGGAACGAACGGGCTGTAATTATCATGGGCCACGTTCATGGCGCGGTCGAAGTGTTCGAGCGCCTCTTGGTAACGGCCTTGCAGGTAGGCGTACAGGCCACGGAATTCCGCGGCGCGGTCGAGGATGTCGGCGTCGCCGAGCCTTTCCACCTCGGCCAGCGAGGACCGCAGGGCTGAGAGGGTATCTTCAAGGCGCGCGTTGAGGAAATAGAGGCGACCCTGGTGCAGGCCGATCAATGCCAGGGAGCGGCGGTCGCCGAGCCTCTTGGCCAGAACGCGGGCCTGTTTCAGATGCCCGCCGATGTCATCCATCCCCATGCCGGCGCGAAAGCGGAGTTCTGCCAGGGAGGTGGCGGCCGCCACATACAGGCGCGCGTCTTCGGGGTTCTCATGCCGGTTGGCGAGCAGGCTGACCGCCGCCTGCGTGTGGCTCAAGGCATCGGATAGCCGCCCTTCGGTCAACGACATCCGCGCTTGTTCGTTGGCCAGGTAGGCCGCTTCATGCGTACGTCCGGCGTCGGCCAGCAGCTCGATGAGGGCCGGAACCGGGATACGCTGCCCCAGGTCATGCTCCTCGATGGAGGCCAGGAGCTCCCGACGAAAAGTCTGCGTGGTTTTGCCGCGCAGGATCTCCTGGAGCCCTGGGTCGGCTGGGTTTCCGCAGGACACGCTGTCGGGCTGGTCATGCCGGAGAAGTCCGGCGGACTGCCCGCGGCTCAGGACATCCAGGAGTTCGCCGGGTTTTAGGGGGGCCAGCGTGCTCGCGACATCTATATGCAGAGGTCCTCCCAGCACCGTGAGCATGGCCAGGAAACGCCACTGCGGATCGCTGAAGCGCACGACTTCCGGGGTCTTTGCCATGGGCCACCTCCCGTCCAGGTATGCTAAAACAGAACGTGGAGAAAGACAAGCCGAAATGACAATATAACGCCAGGTATGTGACCATATAACGTCATTTCGACATCACCATGAACCTATCACAATTTATTACATAGTAATAACAACTTGTTAGTAAGATGTCTGACCCCGGCACGTATCCTGCTCCCTTTCAGACGACAACAAAAACAAGGAGGTTCCACATGGCAGATAATCAAGAGAAAAAGGTCCATCCCTTCTGTTTCCCGGATATGGAGAAGGAATTCGCCCGTTCGGGCGTGCAGGAGCTCGCGCCTGACGTCTGGCAGATCGAGGGCTGCATCGGCTTCTCGTTCTTCCTCTCGCCGCCGTCCTGCAACGTCTATATCCTGCGCGACGGCGACATGGTCTTCATGCTCGACTCCGGTGTGCAGCCTTTCTATCGCGGCCGCATCCTGGAGGTCTTGCGCAGGTATATCGCCAAGGGGGCCAAGACGTTGGTGCTCATGGACACCCAGGGTCACTGGGACCATGCCATGAACAACGATGTCGTCCTGGAGGCGGGTTTCGACAAGGTGCGTTTTCTGCTGCCCGAACCCGAGGTGCCGGTAATCGAAACCCCCACGCATTGGCTGGGCGACTTCAGGATGCTGGAATACTATTACGAACCTTACCGGGATTGGATCCCGCTGCTCATGGAGATCGAGCAGTACGCGCGCTCCTTCCCGGCCTACCATGACAGTGCCTATCAGGAGGTCTGGCGAAGCGTCCTGGCCCTCGCCGACGATACGAGCGCAGGGGCCTTCCGCAGCGCGCTCCGTCTCTTGCTCGACCGGATAATCCTGCCCGGCAAACGCTCCCTGGCGGAATGCGCCGAGGTGCTCACGCTTGACGGCCGCGAAAAGCGCCGTTTTGGCGATACCGAATTCTTCGGCTGGCAGGTGGGACGCTTCTTCATCATCCATGACGGCTCGCACAGCCCTGGCCATGTCTGCCTCTACGACCCCCTGAACCGGCTGGCGCTGACCGGCGACGTGACCGTGGAGATCAATCCGCCCTTTTTCGACAGCACGTTCGAGAAATGCATCACCACCGCCTCCGGACTGCGGCGCATGTCCGAGCAGGGCTTTATCGCGCTGGCCTCGGACTCCCATCGGAGCCCGACCTGGTTCCCCGAGGTGATCAAGGGCATGCGGATCGAACCCCTGCATCCCGTTGAGCTTGCCGACGCCGCCCGCTCACAGGATGAGTGTGTGGGTTTCTTCCAGGCCTTCGAAGACTTCTACCGGGAGCTGCGTGACGAGACCTTATCAGCCCTGGCACGGTTGGGCGAGGCCACCATCCCTGAGATCGTGGCAGAGCTTTTCTCCTCGCCTTCCAAGGCCGTCCAGTTCAAGAAGGCCTTGCCGTTTCCCTCCCGGCCAGAGGTGCTGGTGGTGTGCGTGCTCAAGGACAGCGGCTTTACCCGCAGGGTGGATGGTGACCGCATCCTGTTCAGTCCGCCCCGGCGGTGGCGATTCTGATCAGAGGACAACGCGCAAAAGAAGCGCGGGCCTCCCGCCGCCGAGGGGTGGCTCGCGCAAAAAAGGAGGAGTATATGAACGATCCACGCTTGGACAAGGTGTTCGAACTCGGAAAACACTATGAGAAGACCTGCACCGGGTGCGCCCAGAGCACGGTGGCCGCCCTGCAGGAGGTCCTGAAAATGAAGGATGAATCCGTGTTCCGGGCCGTCAGCGGTCTGGCGGACGGCCTGGGGCTCACGGGCGATGGCGCCTGCGGGTGCCTGACCGGCGGGGCGCTTCTCATCGGTCTGCTGTTCGGGCGGACGTCGCAGGAGTTTCAGGACCCTCTCGCGGCCATGCGCTCCTATGACCTGGTCAAACGCCTGCACGAAGATTTCATCGCGCGCTACGGTTCCTGCCGTTGTTATGACATCCAGAAAGAGCTCATGGGCCGTTCCTTCGACCTGCGGTCATCTGAGGATATCGAGGCGGCCCTGGCCGCTGGCATGCAGGAGCACTGTTCCACCGTGGTCGGGAACGCCGCCCGGGCGGCATTGGAAATCATCCTGGCCGGCACGTCAGAATCCGCACCCAAGCACGATCCGCAAAGGCGGCCGACAGGGCTGTGCGGAGGCTGAGCCGTGCGGTAATCCATCCGGAAATGATTGTCCCGGATCAAGGTGAATTGCTATACTGGGTGTAAACTCATCTTCAGATCGTATGCACAAAGGAGCCTGATCATATGAGCATGAAGCTGGTTGTCATCGGAGGCGTGGCCGGAGGGGCCACGGCCGCGGCCAGGGCCCGCCGCATAAGCGAGGATGCCCACATTATCCTCTTCGAGCGCGGCGAGTTCATCTCGTTCGCCAACTGCGGCCTGCCGTACTATATCGGCGGCGTCATCCCGGAGCGGGGCCGGCTTCTGGTGGCCGGCATCGAGACATTCCGGCAGCGCTACCGCATCGATGTGAGGACCTTGAGCGAGGTCTTGTCCATCGACCGTGCGGCCAAGACCGTCACGGTCATGAACCATGCCGACGGACAAACCTATGCGGAAGCCTACGACAGGCTGATCCTGTCCCCGGGTGCCGCGCCGATACGGCCGCCCCTGCCCGGTCTGGACCATGACAGGGTCTTCACGCTGCGCACCATCCCGGACGCGGACCGCATCAAGGCCGCCATCGAGACGATGCGCTCCGCCTCGGCCGTGGTGGTGGGCGGGGGGTTCATCGGCCTGGAGATGGCCGAGAGCCTCACCGCGCGCGGCATCAGGACCACCGTGCTTGAAAAGCTCCCGCAGCTCCTGCCCCCCTTCGATGCGGACATGGCGGCCCTCGTGCAGGCCCACCTGGGCGACAAAGGCGTCGATCTCCGGCTGGGACAGGGGCTTTCAGGCGTACGCGAGCAGGACAGGCGCCTGAAGGTGGCCACCGATTCTGGCGCCGAGATCGTCTGTGACCTGCTCATCC
>JAKQBR010000258.1 GCA_029574005.1 Deltaproteobacteria bacterium
GGATTTCAAAGGCCCCAAGGGCGTGAGCGGTTCGCTGGCCAATAAGGAACCCCTGACCAATTATCAGAAGTACAGCAAATTCAGGGACCTGATCGTGGCCGACCTGGGCATCCGCGGCGAGGCCAACCCCAACACCTCGCTGACCGCGCTGTGGCGCGCCCGTAACATGATTCTGGGTGTCAAGGGTGTTAAGTGCAAAAAGTGCGGCACGGTGCAGTTCCCGCCCACGGCCATGTGCGTCAATCCTGAATGCAACACCATCCGCGAGTTCGATGACCATGAATTCGCCGACAAAGAGGCCGAAGTGCTGATGTTTACCGGCGACATGCTCTCGCCCTCGGTCGATCCGCCCGCGGTATACGGCCTGGTGGCCATGGAGGGCGGCGGCAGGATCCTGGTCGATTTCACGGACTGCGACCTGAACAAGGTCAAGGTGGGTCAGAAGGCCAAGTTGTCGTTCCGCAAGAGGCAGACCGACGATATGCGGGGCTTTACCGGGTATTTCTGGAAGGCCATACCGATTACGGAAGGAGGTGCGTAATGGCGAGCGGGATTAGGGATAAGGTGGCGATCATCGGCATGGGATGCACCAAGTTCGGTGAGCGCTGGGACAAGGGCGCGGATGAGCTGATGCTGGAGGCCTTCCAGGAGGCCCTTGAGGACGCGGGCATAGAAAAGGAGCGCATCCAGGCCGCCTGGTTCGGGAACTGCTTTGATGAGGTGGCGGTGGGCAAGAGCGCCCTGCCGGCCTCTTTGAGCCTGCGCCTGAATAATATTGCGGTCACCCGCGTGGAGAACTTCTGCGCCAGCGGCACCGCGGAAGGCCTCGGTGCGGTCTATGCCGTTGCCTCAGGGGCCTATGACATCGCCCTGGCCATCGGGGTCGAAAAGCTCAAGGATATCGGCTACGGCGGTCTGCCCGAGTTCGGCTCGGCCATGGGTTCCTTGACCGGCCAGTGGTTCCCCAACATGACCGCGCCGGGCGGATTTGCCATGCTGGCCAGTGGATATTCGGCCAAGTACAAGATCGATATGTCGGAAGTCAAGCGCGCCATGGCGCATGTCTCGGTCAAGAGCCATGCCAATGGCACCAAGAACCCCAAGGCTCATTTGAGGAAGGCCGTGACCGAGGAGCAGGTTCTCAACTCGCCCATGGTTGCCTATCCGCTGGGTCTCTTCGACTGCTTCGGCGTGAGCGACGGCAGCGCCTGCGCCATCGTGACCACGCCCGAGATCGCCAAGTCTCTGGGCAAGAAGGACCTGATCTCGGTCAAGGCCCTGCAGCTCTCCTTGAGCAACGGCGAAGAGTTCCAGTTCCATACCTGGGACGGCGCCCATTTCGTGACCACCTCCAAGGCCAGCAAGCAGGCCTATGAAGAGGCCGGAATCAAGAACCCGCGCGATGAAATCAGTCTGATGGAGGTCCATGACTGCTTCTCCATCACCGAGCTGGTCACCATGGAGGACCTGCATATTTCGGAGCGCGGCAAGGCCCCCAAGGACATTATGGATGGCTTCTATGATGCGGACGGAAAGATACCCTGCCAGATCGACGGCGGGCTCAAATGCTTCGGACACCCGATCGGCGCCTCGGGCCTGCGCATGCTCTATGAGATCTACAACCAGATTCTGGGGCGTGCCGGCGAGCGGCAGCTCAAAGAACCCAAGCTGGGGTTGACCCATAACCTGGGCGGCTTCCCGCTCATGAACGTCTGCAGTGTCGCCATCGTGGGCCGCTATAACGGCGGCAAGGGGGTATAAAGGTATGGCGGACATGAGCAAAATCGGCAAGGAGTACCCGGCCGTCAGCTGGGAGGTGGAGCGCGGCAAGATCCGCGAGATGGCTACGGCCATCGGCGATAGCAACCCGATCTTCAGAGACAAGGCAGCGGCGGTCAAGGAAGGGTATAAGGACACCCCCATCACCCCGACCTATCTGACCGTGCCGGCCATGGGCGGCGGGAACATGCTCACCCTCGTGGGCGATCTGGGCATCAACTTCGCCATGGTGCTGCACGGCGAGGAGGAATACGAGTTCCTGGGCGATATCTATCCCGGCGATGTGATCACCGGAAAATGTCGCATCGTGAATATCGAGGAAAAAACAACCAAGAAAGGTTCGAAGATGGACCTCGTCACCACCGAAGTCCTGTACAAGAACCAGCGCGGCGAAGACGTAGCCAGGGCCCGCACGGTCATCGTCGAGCGCAAGTAGGGAGGTGGAAGATGGCACAAGATCTCTATTTCGAAGATGTGCAGGTCGGCCAGGCCATGCCGCCCTTGACCAAGGGCCCGGTAGCCAAGCTCCAGCTGGTCATGTATGCCGGGGCCTCCGGCGATTTCAACCCGCTGCACACGGACGATGATTTTGCCAAGGCCGTGGGCATGCCCGGGGTCATCGCGCACGGCATGCTGATCATGGGCTTTGTGGGCCAGGCCATCACGGACTGGATCCCGCGCAAGAACCTCAAGAAACTGGGCGTACGATTCGCCGGCATGACCTATCCGGGAGAGACCATCACCGTGACCGGCACGGTCACGGACAAACGCAAGGAGAACGGCAGCAACCTCATCACCTGCGAGGTCACGGCTGCCGACCAGAACGGCGGGGTCAAGGTATCGGGAAGCTTTGTTGCAGCCCTGCCCAGCCGAGGGTAATGCATCGTTTTAGCAGAAGCCGCAGATACGCACATATTACGAAAAGAAAGGAGAAAAACCATGTCAGATAAAATCGATTTTACCAACCGCGTCGCTATTGTAACCGGAGCGGGCGCCGGTCTCGGACGTCAGCATGCCCTTGAGCTCGCCAAGCGCGGGGCCAAGGTGGTGGTCAACGACTTGGGCGGCAGCCGCGACGGTGTGGGCTCGAACGATGCGGCCGCCAAGAAGGTCGCGGAAGAGATCAAGGCCTTAGGCGGCATCGCGGTGCCCAATTATGACAGCGTATCCACCCCCGAAGGCGGCGAGAGTATCGTCAAGGCCGCTGTTGAAAACTTCGGCAAGGTGGACATCCTCATCAACAACGCCGGGATCCTGCGCGACAAGTCCTTCACCAATATGGAGGAATCCAACTGGGATGCAGTGGTGGGGGTCCATCTCAAGGGCGCCTACTGCGTGACCAAACCGGCCTTTATCAACATGAAGGCAAACGGCTATGGCCGCATCGTCATGACCACCTCCGGGGCAGGGCTCTTCGGCAACTTCGGTCAGGCCAACTATGCCGCGGCCAAGATGGGCATCGTGGGATTGACGAACGTGCTGAAAATCGAAGGGGCCAAATACAACAT
>JAKQBR010000260.1 GCA_029574005.1 Deltaproteobacteria bacterium
TCGAAGATGACCGGATAGGTGCTGGTGTTCAGCTCAGACAGGAGAAACTGGGCATTCTTGCCGTCGCCGAGGATAACTACCCGCGTTCCCGCAAATTCGGTCTTGCGCAGCGTGAGATACACGGCGCGCAGGCTGAAGGACAAAACCAGCGAGAGGCAGAGGGCCATGATCAGGACGTCACGTTCCAGCCCCACCGTGGGCAGGATATAATACACGAGCGCCAGGGCTATCAGGGTGGCGCCGCCGCCCAAGAGCACGGAGGAGACAAGCTCTGAGAGCCTGCGCCAGTATTTCCAGTCATAGAGGTCCTGGAAATAGAAGCACAGGACCACCACCGAGGTGAAGACCGCGGCCTTGAGGTACAGAAACTCATCCGGGAGCGAGAGCTGCGGGAGGAGCCTCTGTACAAACTTGGCGGCCAGAACGGCGCCGAAGGCCATTATATAGTCGCACAAAAAAAGGATAACAATCACATAGCGCTTGCTCGTCATACCCGTCAAAACACCTTTATCAACAGAGTGGTTCGGAAAACATCGTTTTCCCCCGGTGTTCTCGCGACCTCACCATAGTATCGGAAAATCGCTACGTCAATCTTAGCCTGAAGCGCACCGTATCGTGATCTCACGAACGCGGACGCTGGTGGAACCTCAGGCGCTGGCCCTTTTCCTTTGCCGTGATCTATGCTAATCAAAGGCGCAACATTCTCGCGGATCCGGAGGGATTATGCAACACAGGTCCATCGCAATCCTCGCCATAATTACCGCCCTTGTTCTCGGAGGTTGCAGCAAGAGCCCGGAAGAGAAGCGGGCGGATTATCTCAAGAGCGCCGCCGAGTACACCGCCCAGCATAAATACGCCGAGGCCGCCATTCAATACCAGAACGCCTTGAAAATCGCGCCGGACGATGTGGAGACCTTGATCAATCTGGGCAATACCGAGCTCAGGCTGCACCGCATCAAGGAGGCCTACCGGGCCTTTCTCAAGGCCTCCAAGGTCGACCCCAAGAACATCAAGGCCCTGACGAACCTGGCGGCCATCTACCTCCTGGCCAAGGACTACGAGGGGGCACTGAAAAGCTCCCTGGCGATCCTGGAAATCGACAAGAACAACCTCAGGGCGCGTGAGATCCAGGCCCAGGCCATGTACCTGACCGGAAAGAGACACGAGGCCGTGTCCCTCATGGAAGACATCCTGGCCCATGGGAATGCCTCCGAATCGGTCATCATCAATACCGTGCAGATGTATCTGGGCTTGAATCAGCCTGAAAAGGCGCTCGGCCTCATCCAGAAAGGCATCGCCCAATACCCCGCTTCCTCCCGGCTGAGGTTTCAGGCCAGCGAAATCTATGCCGCCAGGAAAGACCTCGCCGTGGCGAAAAGGTGGGCCGAGGAAGCCTACAGCCTGTCCGCCAAGGACCTGTCGGACGGGCTGAGCCTGGCCAATTTCTATCTCAGACACGGCTTCAGCGAGCCGCTGGATGCCTTGGTCATGGACCTGACCGAACGTTTCCCGAAAGACCCGCGTCCCGTATTGCTCCAGGCCGAAGCCAGGCGCGCCGGCGGAGACCTGGAAAAGGCCTTGGAACTGGCCCTGAAGGCACAGGGCATCCAGGACATACCGGCCACCAAGCAGGCGGTGGCTGAGCTGCTCATCGCCAGGGGCGAAAAGGACAAGGCCAAGGAACTGCTTGAAAAAGCAATCGCCCAGGACCATAACGCCGCATCGGCCAGGCTGATCCTTGCCGGCCTGAGCCTGGCCGACGGTGATGCCGCCAAGACATTCGACATCATAGACCCCCTGCTCAAGCAGGCCCCTACCAATCCTGATGTCGCCATCATCGCGGCCAAGGCATACCTGCGCAAGGCCGATGTGGACAAGGCCCGTCAGACCATCGAGAGCGCCCTCAAAAACCACCCGCACAACCCGGGTCTCCATGCCGCCATGACACAGATCCACTACAGCAAAGGGGCATTCAAGGACGTCATCACCGAGGCGCGCTACCTTACCTTCGGCTGCACCTCCGCGATCGCCGCGTCCGAGGCGCTCTGCGTGCTGATCGAGCAGGGCCGCTACACGCCGATCCAGGCGCTCCAGATCACCAACGCCGACATCGTGAAGTTCCTCGAGGGGCTTCCGGAACAGAAGATCCACTGCTCGGTGATGGGCGCCGAGGCGCT
>JAKQBR010000283.1 GCA_029574005.1 Deltaproteobacteria bacterium
GATCGAGATCGATAACCTCAAACCCGGCCTGACATACTACGTGGCCGTAACGGCCTATAACGCCGCCGGCGAAAGCGATTTCTCGGATGAGAACAGCATCACGATACCCAACGACGCGAACCTTACCCAATCGATGCAGTCCGATGACGGCGGATCTGGCGGAGGCGGCGGAGGATGTTTCATCGCCGTCGCCGGTCTGTAAAGCGTTATCATTCCAGGGGGGTGTGAAACATAAGCATCATTGAAACCACCCCCTGCCTTTTGTAGATCAGGAGAAGCCCGGTGACGGTGCCATGAAAATCGTCACCGACGTTGTCTCCACCTTGAAACATGACCGTGGCGACCCTATGTTGGGGAAAAAGATATCCGAGGGGGGACCAAGGTATGCAAGGCAAGAAGGGCGTCCCGTGGAGAAAATCTAGAAACGTCAATATAGTCTATGAAGACCACCCCATCGTATCCTTGCACCATGCCGTCAACAGACTCATCGATGACTTTTTCATGAGCTTCGAGCTCATGCCGCTGACCGAATTCGAGGATCTTTGCACCTTTGTGCCCCGGGTGAATATGACGGACGACGGCCAGGTCATCAAGGTCACGGCGGAACTTCCGGGCATGGATAAGGAAGCGATCCAGGTCGATGTGGATTCCGACTGTCTCATGATCCGCGGCAATAAGACCATCGAGGAGAATACATCCACCATGTCGAATTACTGCATGGAACGGATATTCGGGAACTTCAACCGTACCATCCGGCTGCCGAAGGGCGTTGACACTTCGCGCGCCAATGCGGTATATCGCAACGGCATCCTGACCGTAACGATCCCAAGGCACAAGGGGTACAAAGCCCCCAGACGCATCAAGATCAGCAACGGCGTATAGCGCGTAAGGGTCATGGAAGACAATGCCTTTTGATCAAATCACCAGATGACTTCAGATGCCGGCGCATGCTATATGGCGTGAGCATGACGAGCGATCTTGAAGGACTCTATTCCGCACTGCTCGACCGCCAATACCAGCCCGCCCTGTTCGGCGATCTCGAGGGCTTTCACAGCACGGCCGGCGGATATATCGCCTGCTGTCCTTTTCATGCCGAAAGAACACCCACGCTGCTCATTCATGGCTCGCGCCCAGGCTACTTTTGCTTTGTCTGCGGTGCGCGCGGAGACTGGATCGATTACCTGCTGCGCCGGAAGAAGGACTTGAGCTACGGCGATGCAGTCGGACGGCTAGAAAGCGAGGCCGGCATCCGCATAAGTACCGGCGAAGTCCTGTGGCGCTCGGAACTGCTCCTGAGCGAGACGCTGGAGGCCATGCAAGGCCGCGCCGTCGCCGAGCTATGGTCGGAAATCGGCCTGGAGGCCCGCTCCTATCTCGGTCTGCGCGGGTACACCCAGGAAGAGATTGAAGGCATGGAGCTCGGCCTGGCGCCCGCGGCGCAGTCTCTCCATGAAAGCGCGGATGCCGTTCTTTCACCGCCCATCCGTGAGGCCGTTCTTGAAGCGTTGCGCGCCTCATATGGGACCCAACCCGTCCTTACCATACCCTGCCGCGATGCTGCCGGACGGCTCATGGGACTGTACGGCCGCGACATCAGGGGCGCGGGCGAACGCGCCTACCGGCCGCTCACCGACATGACACGCCTGCGGCACGTGCCTTTCCTGATGCACCGTGCCCGCGGGCATGCCCGGATCGTGGTGGTTCAGGGCTTCCTGGACGCATTGCTGGCGGACCGAATCGGCATCACGGGGGTGGTGGGCGTCGGACGCTCCGGCCTGACGCCTGACTTGCTTGCTACGACGGTACGCTATGGGGCCAGGAAATTTTTGCTCTCCCTCGATACCGTTCAGGCCACCTTCCAGGCCATCGATCGCATCGAAGCCGCCGGATGTGAAGCCGAGGTGGTGGACCGGCCGGAAAGATACCCTGATACGGATGCCTATATCCGCGACAACTGCATCAACAAGTTCGGCAAACTGCTCGAGAAGACCATCCCGGCCAAGGAGTGGCTGTCGCGCAATCACGAATCATCCCTTTAGAATTGACAACCGATGCGCACCTGGGTCGAAAACATATCCCCGTCCAGGACATCGGTATTGAACAGGGCATGGTATGTGACATCAAAGCCCAATACGACCGTGGAAGCGAGCGGCACGTCAACGGCTCCGCCGACATAGACGCCTGATTCCGTGTCATCATCGCGTCTGGGCGGCTTGTCGGTGCCTTCGGGTTCGAAACGCAGATCCAGCGGGTAAAAACCCAGCCCCATCTTAAGTCCCAGGAGTATACCCCGGCAGGGGAAACCGATCTTCGGTCCGATCAGGAAGCTCCACACATCAATGGTGTAGGCGCCGCGGTCATCTACGACATCGTCATGGGACGAATAGACGGCATTCAACTCCACGGATGCCGTTGGATGAAAGGCATACACGGCATAGAGGCCGTAGGCGAATCCGTCATCGACCTGTTTCCCGGCCTCGCCGGTCGGCGCGTTATATCCCAGGCAAGGCCCTATCGTGAATTGCCCTGCCAGAGCAGAAGATGCCATTATCAGGCAAAAGGCCGCTATGAAGAGAACCTTTCTCACCATGGAGCACCTCCTTACACGGCGCATTTAAAGGCCCGACCGGGCAGGAAACCCTCGCGCAGTGCTCGGGTCTCAAGGTGTGAGGTATCGATCCGCCGCGCAATATCAGCGATCTTCATCACTTGATATCCAAGGTCAGCTATGATGTCAAGGACCTGTTCGAAGTCGCGCTGGCACCCCCGGCCCTCGATCTCGGTATGGACAGGCAGGACCTGTGGGATGGTCTGGTCAGCATTCCTCTTGAGCGCAGCCAACACACCGTCCAGGCCTACTTCCTCGATGCAGGGCAGGTTGGAGGGGATTTCAAGCAGACCGTTTTCGGCCCACATGAACGGCCCATGAGCGCGCGTGCAGCTTACGTACTGGAAGCCCCAGTGAGAAACCTCAGCCAGAACACGTTTATCCATGCGCCAGCCAGGGGCGCCAAAGGCCTGTGGTTTCTCTCCGATGGCGGTCTCATAGGCGCCAACCATCTTCCCGAACCAGGCGTGGATTGCTGTAGCGCTCATCCAGGGCAGCCAGTCCTGCCAGAGCCGGTGGTCCCAGGCATGGCAGGCGACCTCGTGGCCGAGGTCCCTGAGCTGCCGCACCGCATCAGGAAACTGCAGGCCGATCAGGGGCGGCTTGAGGAGCGTACCGTAAAGGGCGGTCTTCAGACCATAAGTGCTCGGGGCATTGGTACGCAGCATCTTCCACAAAAAGCGCGGCCGCAGGAGTTGCACAAGCGCCAACCCGGAACGGTCTGGCCCGAAGCTCACGAAAAAGCTGGATTTAAGCCCGCGCCTGCCCAAGATCCTGATGATGTTCGGCAGGCCTTCGGTGAAACCCTGGTAGGTATCGATGTCGACCTTGAGGGCCAGCGTAGCCATTCTATTCCCTAGAGCTCTTCTAAAAAGGCGTTCAGGGTGCGCTGCAAGGCATCATCGAGCCCCACTCGGGGCTCCCACGCTAAAAGCTTCTTGGCCTTTTCGATGGATGGAACCCGGGTATAGATGTCCTGGTAGCTCTCGCCATAAAAGCTCTTGGCGTCCTGAATGATGATCTTGGAGAACCCCTCATCGTTTCTGTGATCAGGATGGTTCTGAAAGAGCTTCAGGAGTTTCTCGGCCAGGTCCTTGATGGTGCAGTTGTTGGCCGGATTGCCGAGGTTGAATATCTGCCCGGAGGCCTTGCCGCCCTCGTTGCGGATGATGCGCATCAAGGCGTTGATGCCGTCGTCGATATAGGTGAAGGAACGGCTCTGGGCGCCGCCGTCCACCAGCACGATAGGCTCTTTGTAGACCAGCGCGGCGATGAACTGGGTGACCACGCGCGAGGAACCTTCCTTGGCCGTCTCCAGGGAGTCGAGCCGCGGGCCGATCCAGTTGAAAGGCCGTATCAGGGTGAAATCCAGAGCGCCCTGTTCTCCGTAGGCCCAGATCACCCGGTCCAGGAGCTGCTTGGAGCAGGAGTAGATCCAGCGCTGCTTCTTGATGGGCCCTAAGACGAAGTTCGAGGTATCTTCATCGAAGCATGCATCCGTGCACATACCGTAGACTTCCGATGTCGAAGGGAAGATGACGCGCTTCCTGTATTGCACGCACTGCCGGATGATCTTCAGGTTCTCTTCAAAGTCGAGCTGGAAAACGGCCAGCGGGTCCTCGATATAGGTCTTGGGCGTGGCGATGGCGACCAAGGGCAGCACCACATCGCATTTCTTGATATGGTATTCGATCCATTCCTTGTTGATGGCGATATCGCCCTCTACGAAATGGAAGCGGGGCTTGCCCAGCACATGCCCGAGTTTGTCGTCCCTCAGGTCCATTCCGAAGACTTCCCAATCGGTATCTTCCATGATTCGCTGGCTTATGTGCGATCCGATAAACCCGTTGACGCCTATGATCAACACCTTCATCGCATGACCTCTCCTGAGTGGATTTTGAAGAAATCGAACAAGTCCTTTCCTCGCATGACCTGTGCATCAACCTCGATCTCAAGGGGAGCGATGCTCCCATGTCCGCAGCCGATCAGGACGTTCTGGCCGCGGATGGTGATAAGGCCGGGCTGGGAGGTGCTCTCCCCGGACAATGCCGCGCGCCAGATGATGACCTGCCTGCCTGAAAGATTGCCGAACGCGCCCGGATAAGGCCTGGTGACGCCGCGGATGAGGTTGTAGACGTCTATGGCCTTGTCATGCCAGTCGATTTTGCCGTCTTCTGGCTTACGGCCGCCGAAATATGACCCCTGGCTCAAGTCCTGCGGGGTTTTCTGAAAACGACCGCCCCTCATCACGGGCAGACAATCATCGAGCAGGTCCCCGGCCGCCTGTTCCAGCTTGTGAAAAAGGGTCAAGGCCGTATCCGTCATATCGATAGGTACGGCTGCCTGGGCAACGACAGCCCCGGCATCGGGCTTCTCCACCATCTCATGCAAGGTCACGCCGGTGAGCGTCTCGCCCTTGATGATGGCCCAGTTCACCGGACACCGGCCGCGATATCTTGGCAGAAGCGATCCGTGCAGGTTATAGGCGCCCAAGCGGGGTATCGACAGGATATCAGCAGACAGCATGTGGCGGTAGTAGAAGCTGAAAATGAAATCCGGTTTAAGCGGCCTGATCCGGCCTATCCACTCTTCCGTATTGGGATCAAGCGGCGTTACGGCCGTGATGCCCTTATCTTTACAGAGATCGCGCACCGAACCAAACCATATATTCTCCGACGCGCTGTCCTCATGGGTAAAGACCATTGGCACCTTGAAACCATGCGCCAGGAGCTTCTCGATCCCGATCACACCCATGTTGTGGTAGGCAAAGACGACCGCCTTCAATGGATCCTCCGGATGGTATACGGCGGCCGTTTCTTGACCTCGCGGTAGATGCGGCCGACATATTCGCCCATGACGCCGAATGCCAGAAACTGCGCGCCCACGAAGAAGAACAGCACGGCAAACAGCGTGAACACGCCTTCGGCCGCCCAGGCGGCGCCGAAGGAGAGCCGGGCTACGGCCAGAACACCTCCGAAGCCGATGCCTAAGAAGGCCAGGATCAATCCGCTGTAGAGCATGAACTTGAGCGGGAAGTCCGAGAACGAAGTCACGAGATCGAACTGCAGCGAGACAAGCTTGGCGAATGAATACTTGGACTCGCCCGCGAAGCGCTCTTCATGGGCGACCTCGATCTCGGTGATGTCCTTGGCAAAGGTGGTGGCCAGGGCCGGGATGAAGGTCGAGTGCTCCTGGCTTTTCAGCATACCCTCCACCACCGCGCGACGGTAGGCCCTGAGCATGCAGCCCCAGTCGTTCAGATGCACCTTGGTGATCCTACGGGTCACGGCATTGATGACCTTGCTGGGGAAGATCCGGAACACCGAATCCTTGCGCCCTTTCCTCACCGTGCCGACCACCTCGTAATTGCCGTCTTCCATGGTCTGCACCAGCCGGGGGATCTCTTCGGGCGGGTTCTGCAAATCCGCGTCCATGGTGATGACGATCTCGCCCGAACTGGACTCGAAGCCGGCGAACACCGCGGCATGCTGGCCGTAATTGCGCGTCAGCTCCACGACATGGATCTTCTCACCGGCATGGCTTTTCAGGATGGCGAGCGACTGGTCCGTGCTGCCGTCATCCACGAGCACGACCTCATAAGGCCGCTTAAGACCCTCCATCACCGGCACCAGCCGTTCGAAAAGGCGCGGCAGAACCTTTTCCTCGTTATAGACCGGAATGACCACGGAAATCTTATCCACCTTCTTTCACCTCCCCCAGGTAAGGGTATATGTAGTCGCGGTTGGCTATCAATACGACACTGCCCACCAGCACCGCGAGCCAGAGGGTAAAGACCCTGGCCAGGATGGTCGCGACGGCGGCCGAGGTGGACGGGACCCCGGCGTGGATGATCAGGCCCATCAACCCGGCATCGGTCACGATCAGCCCTCCGGGCAGCATGGAAAGCACACCCGCCAGCGTTGCAAAACCGAAGATGGCCGTGGCATGCAGGATGCTCATCTCGAAGCCGAGTCCGGCCAGTATCAGGTGCAGGGCCACGCCTTCGCTCGTCCAGGCGATCAAGGTGATGACAAAGGCCTTGATCAACGTGCGCGGACCCAGGAGAGTGAACATGTCGCTGACGGCATGGCGCAGTTCCTGTGCCCTGTTTGCAAGAAAGGGCAGGCGGGCCAAGAGAGCGATCATCTTCTGCGCGACACCAGGGATCAGGGCAAAGAGAGGCAGGCCGCACAGGAGGACGGCTATCCATACCCCCGTGCTCAAAAACCCGATGGCCATAAGCGAGATAACGCTTAAGACCAGCAGATCCATATAGAGCTCGGCCGCTATGACCGGGGTGGAAGAGATGAAAGACCGTCCGCACAAGCCACCCAGCATTCGGCTCTTGATGAGCAGGCCCACCTTGCCGGGTGTGGCGCTCATGGAAAGGCCTGAGACAAAAACGATCAGGGACTGCTTGATGGTCAGCATGATCCCCAGCTTCTTGAGATAGATATCCCAGCGCATGAATTTGATCATGTCGTTCATGAACCCGAAGAAGGCGATGAGCGGGATCAGCCACCAGGCAAAACCCTTGAGCGCCCCCCCGGCATTGATGATATCGCCCCACATGCCGACGGTGGAGAATGCGATGAGGGCCAGCACGGACGAGACGATGATCCTTTTTTTCACGCCAGGACACCCCGCACCACGGCAATGACGCGATTCACCTGGTCGTCATCCATCCCGGGATGGATGGGCAGGCTGATGATCCGGCCGGCTACCTCCTCGGTCACGGGCAGTGTGGCGGCGCCATAGAGTTTTTTGATATAGCTCAAGGTGTGGCAGGCCGGGAAATGCATGCCATATCCGATATTCGCTTCCGCCAAGGCCGCCATGAATTCCGGGCGCTCAAGGGCACGCACCTTGACGACAAAGAGGTGCCAGGAATGCTGGTGTTCATAGGCCGGCACGCCGGGCAGGTCGAGCCCGATTCCCTTGAGTCCTTCAAGATAGGCGCCCGCGATCTCGCTGCGCCTACGGGTGATGGCGGCGATCTTTTTCATCTGCACCAGCCCCAGCGCGGCCTGGATATCGGTCATGTTGTACTTGAATCCCGGCTCGATGATGTCATAGCTCGGATCAGAGCCCTTGCCGTAGCGTTTCCAGGCGTCGCGCTCGATGCCGTGGAACTTGAGCAGCCTCAAGCGCCGCATGAGCGCCTCGTCATTGCCGGTCACCATCCCGCCTTCGCCGGTGGTGATGTTCTTGATGGGGTGAAATGAAAATATGGCCGTATTTTTCCCGCCGATATGTCTTCCCTTATAGCGCGTATCGATGGCATGGGCCGCATCCTCGATGACCGGGATCGTCCCGGCGGCATCCTCAATGGCATCGAGGTCAGCGGGCGCGCCCGCGAAATGCACCGGGATAATGGCTTTCGTGCGCTTCGTGATGGCCTTGGCATAAACCGAAGCCTGAGGCATAAGGGTATCGTAGTCGCAGTCCACGAAAACCGGCCTGGCCCCTGCCAGGACGATCTGGTTGACCGTGGAGGCAAAGGTCATGGAAGGCGTGATCACCTCATCGCCATCTCCGATGTCCATGGCCTTCAGGACGATATGCATCCCGGCCGTGGCCGAGTTCAGGCTGAGGGCCTGCCGGGCGCCGATGAAGCTCGCGAAGCCCTCCTCGAACTCCTTGCACTTGGGCCCGGTGGTGATCCAGCCCGAGCGCAAGACCGCGGCTACCGCTTCAACCTCTTCCTCATCAAAATATGGCCGACTCATGGGTATGAAATCGTTCATGGATCCTCCTTACGCATGCGCCCTAGCAGGCTGTTGAAAAATGATTTTTGGGTAAGCACCTAAAACCGCACCTTGCGATGGAAATTGGCGATAAGCGACCTGAAAGCCCGATAAAATTGATCAGATTGGTATCCTTTTGTGACTTTAGGCGGTTCCAAGAC
>JAKQBR010000286.1 GCA_029574005.1 Deltaproteobacteria bacterium
GCGCATCCTGCCCGATATCCCGGAGCTCAAGGGGGCCATCATGGACTCGGCGCTGTACTCGTTCCATGACCTGTTCCGGGACGCCTATCCGGGCGTGCCCTGCACGGTACCGCAGGTCTCCGCCCTCGAAACCTTGCCGTCAAGCGGCGTTCCGAAGCTCTTCATCCACGGCACGGCCGATGCCGTGGTTCCGCATACCCATTCGCGCAAGATGTTCGAGGTTGCCGGCGCACCCAAGGACATCATGATCCTGGAGGGGGTCGCTCATATCGCCGCCCTGGCATCACCCTGGAAGGCGGACTACATCGCCAGGATCAGAGCCTTTCTGGAGACCTGGGGCGCCTGATCATCGGCATTGAGGGGACTGGCCGCATCGCAAACCGCGCCCGGCGTATTCCCTACTTGACAAAATGGAAAATTTGACATTAATGCACGAGTGATGCCGTATACAAAAGAAAAACGTTGTTTTGAACGCATCAGGGTACCCAACATATGCGGCATGGTAGAGCTGAAAGGCGGCAAGAAAGAGGTCTCCATCGTCAATGCCTGCAGCGGCGGGGTATGCATCGCCGGGGTCGAGATGGACCTGGGCGACATCGTACGGCTCTTCATCGATCATCCCGAAACGGTGGGCACGATCTCCCTGTATTGCAAGGTGGTGTGGGTGGAAAGCAAGGGGGATGAGATCGGCTATTCCGGCCTGGCTTTGCTGAACACCAACCGCATCCTCTTCGAACAGGAACTGGAGTCTTTCGGGAGACTCATCGCGGCAGCGACCGGCAACACCTGAACGGTGTCAGCTATCCGCCGATGGTGCTCATCAGGGTTTCGCAGCCGCGATCGATGTTCAAACCGCTGAAGGGCTTCATGGCCACCCCAGAGCGGATCAACTCCTCCAATCCCTGATCGTCGATCCCTGCGCGCAAGGGGCCCAGCAGGTCCAGCTGCCGCTGTGAGAACAGGCACGGCCGCAACCCCCCGCTGGCCGATAAGCGGATGCGGTTGCAGCGGGAGCAGAAGGAACGCTCCGAAACGGGTTCGATGAAGCCCAACATCCCCGGGGCCCCGGCTATCCGGTACAGGGCGGCCGGACCGAGCCCGGAGACGACCTTGTCCAGCGCGCCGATTCCCTGCTCGATACGCTGGCGGATCTCAAAGGCCTTGATGGTTTTGGCCGGGTCGAAACGCGCGGCGCAGCCCATGGGCATGAGCTCGATGAAGCGCACTTCCACGGGTTCCCGAAGCGTAAGCCGGGCGAAATCCAGGATCTCGTCATCGTTGAACCCGCGGATGGCGACCACATTGATCTTGATGCGCATGCCCTGGTCCCTGGCCGCCTGGATGCCGGCCATGACCCGCTCGAAGGCATCGGTGCGCGTGATGTAGACGAATTTCTTCCTCTCTAACGTGTCCAGGCTGATATTGACCCGCGCGATGCCATGCGCGCGCAGGGCCGGGGCCATGGTTTCCAGGAGCATGGCATTCGTGGTCAGCGAGAGGTCGGCAATCCCTTCGATGCGAGACACGCGCGAGACGAAATCAAGAAAATCCTTTCTCACCAGCGGTTCGCCGCCGGTCAGCCGCACCTTGTCCACCCCCAAGCGCGCGCTCAAGCGGATGATCCGCAGGATCTCCTCGTAGCGCATGATGCTTTCATGGGGCAGCCAGTCCACGCCATTCTCGGGCATGCAATACCGGCAGCGCAGATTGCAGCGGTCAGTTACCGAGATGCGCAGATACCTAATCCTGCGGCCATGGGTGTCGATCAGCGTGTGCATGCCTGCCTTCTTTTCTATGTTGTGTCAGATATAATACGCGCCGTGATTTTTTGCAAACGAAAGATGCACTTCCGGGCATGCATTACCTTTCGGCAAGGAAAGGATTTTCAAGCGCCATGAGCCAGCGCTTCTTGTCGAGCCCGGGCGTGTATCCGCCCAGCGAGCGTGCGCCCACGACGCGGTGGCAGGGCACCACGATCGGCACGGGGTTTGAGGCGCAGACATTGCCGACGGCCCTGGCAAGGAAACGATTGCCCAGCATCCGGCCTAACCCGGCATACGAGACGGTTTGACCATAGCGGATAGCGCACATGGCCGTGTAGGCCTTCTGCGTGAACGATTCGGGCCTCACTGCTGGTGCGGTCTTGAACCATACCGGGCGTTGCCCCTCGAAACCGAGCCCGCCCGGGAACGCCTCAAGGCTGCGGTCCAGGTAGCCCGCGAGGGCCTCCACGAACCAGTCGAGTTCGCCCCGGTGGGAGGGACCCGCTATCGGCTGCCACGAGATCTCCGTGATCCGCGCGGCATCACCGCCCACCCAGAGCGGGCCGAACGGGGTGGGCACCTCAGCCGTCAATATGCTCATGCATGCGCCCGCGCAGCGGACCTTCCATGATATAGACCAGACGCTCCATGAGCTGTCTGGTGCGGCGCTGCTCCTCCAGGATCGCATCCATGGTCTTCTCCAGGGCGGGCGGGATACCCTCCTTGGGGACCTCGAAGTCGAACGAAACCTCGCGCCGAGCTTTCGGCAGGCTGGCCTCCCTGACCATCTGGAGGAACCTGATCCAGAAACGTTCCAGGTTGATGGGCTGACCCGTCTGAGAGAGCAGGGTCGAGGCAATGACCCGATAGCATTTGGCGATGTCCGAGGTCGGGAACCGCACCACCACGGGAACCTGCTCGGTGATGGCGGTCTGCAGGCGTTGGTCGCTGCACACCGGACCCATGTAATCGGCCTGCATATCCAAAAACCGCTGCGCCGGGGTGGACAGCTGCTTGAACAGTGTGTGCCCCGACACATAGTCGGGCACCATGCTCGAGAACAGCCCTACCCTGCCGCTGTATCCGGCGTTCTTCAGGGCCTTGATGAGGCTGTAGTTCTCCGTGACGGATGTCGGTTCATCGTTGCTTCCCAGGATGATCTCGGACAGACAGGACAGAAAGGCGATCTGATGCGTTGATGTCCCCGACGAGGTATCGACCAGGATGATGTCCGCGTCGCCGCTCACCTTCATGAGCCTATGCACCAGATCGAGCTCTTTCTCTTCCGGCAGGTCGGCCCAATCCACCAGCCCAGAACTGGCCGGCAGGAGCCGCACCTTGTAATCGGTCTCGACGATGATATGGTCGACCGGCACCTTGCCGCGAAAAACGTCATCCAGGCTCTTCTGCGGCATCAACCCCATGAGGATATCGAGATTGGAAAGCCCCAGATCACCGTCCAGCAAGAGCACGCGTTGGTCCATCTTGGCCAGACAGATGCCCACGTTCAGGACAAAATTGCTTTTGCCGATACCGCCTTTTCCACTTGTCACCGCAATCACTCGCGCCATAGTTCACCGTCCCCATTCATCCATTGCAGTCTCCATTGAGAAAATCAAGGCCTAATTTGGCCTATGTTTTCAATATGTTGCAGCATCAGCCGTGTTCATGTGCCGTTCGCGCCCTGCAGATCCATGGACACCACCTTGGTGACGCCCGGGACATCGAAGGTGACGCCGTAGATGACGTCCGCGATCTCCATGGTATTCTTGTTGTGCGTGACGACCAGGAACTGGGCATCGCGCGCGAAGCTCTTGATGAGCCGATTCAGCCGTTCCACATTGGCGTCGTCGAGCGGCGCGTCGACCTCGTCCAGGATGCAGAACGGCGAGGGCTTGACCTTGAAGAGCGCGAAGATGAAGGATATGGCGGTGAGCGTCTTTTCCCCCTCGGACAGGAGGCTCATGGCCTTGAGACGCTTGAAGGGCGGACAGGCGAAGATCTCCACCCCGGCGTCCATCCCCTCGCCTTCCTTGAGCACGATGTCGGCCTGCCCACCTCCGAACATCAACGTGAAGAGCTCCTGAAAATGCGCCCGCACCTTCACGAAGGTGGCCATGAACTCCTTGGTGCTCTCGCGTTCGATGCCCAAGATCAGCTCCTTCAGGCGCGTGCCGCCCAACACCAGGTCCTCGTACTGCCGGTGCAGATCGTCGAACCGCGCCTGGGCCTCTTCATAGGATTCTATGGCCGCGAAGTTGATCTGCCCCATGGCGTCGATCTTCGTCTGGGCCAGGGCGATCTCCTCGCGCGCCGCGGTCGGGTCGAACCCCTCCGGCGGTTCGGGCAGCTCGTCGCCGAAACGGGCCTGATACCGCTCCATGAGCATCTTCAAGGCGATGGCCTGTTCCTTGTCCCCCAGGAGCAGCTCCTGCCTCTGCCGCTCGAGCGCCGTGCGAGCGCCGTGCAGCTCCTCGACACGCCGGCGCAGGTCACCGCCCGCTTCCGTAAGCCTCTGGAACTCCGGCAGAAAGGCGTCGTGACGCGCCGTAAGCGCGGTTATCTCCTCCTGTATGCGCGCCACGTCCTGACGATGCTTCTCCAGCAGGGCGCCGACCTCGGCGGCCTTGCCGCCCAGCTCCTCGATGCGCGCGCGGTCGCCTTCGATCTCCTGGTTGCGGCGATCGAGCAGATCGCTCAATCCCTTGAGCCTCTCGGCGCGGGAGGCATGGGCCACCTTCAGCTCGCCCACGGTGACGCTCGCCTTCTGCAGGGTTGTCTGTGCGGTGTCGAGCTCCTGCCGGGCACGGCCCTTCTGAGATTCGAGCTCCTTGAGCCCGGACTGCAGGGCCTCCACGCGCGCGGCGTGTTTAAGCCTTTCCTCCTCGATCTGACGCGCCTCCTGCTCCATGCCGCCCGACATCGTCTCCCAGGCCAGGATATCGCGCCGATAGGTCTCGCGCCGCTCGGCCATGCGATCAAGGCGGCTCTGGAGCCCCTGTGACTTGGTCTTCACGGCCTCGAGTTCGCGCTCGGCCTTCTGCTGCTCCGCCAGGAGCGACTCCAGGGTCCGGTTCACCTCGGCGAGGCGGCCCTTGTTTTCCTGCAGGCAGGTGCGCTGGCGCTCGAGGTCGATCGTGAGATCGCGCTCCTGTGCGCTCAAGGCCGCCAGCTCGGCCTTGGCCTTGAGTATCTCGGCGTATTTGTCCTTTTCCGGGTTGGTCCTCAAGATCCCCGAGGCCTCCAGGGTCATGCCGTCGCGGGTGACCAGGGTATGCGAGCGCTGACCGGCGCGCCACAGGCTGACCGCGCTCGGCAGGTCGCGCACCACCCATTTGCCCCTGGTCAGCACCTCAAGCACGGCCTCGAAGCCGGCCCCGGCCTCGACGTAGGTCTTCAAGGGGCCCTCCAGCCCTTCGCCCTGGGGCGGGGACTCATCACCGGGGTCCTGCACGTGCGGGTCGGCCGGGATGAAGCCGGGGCCTTGGGCGCGCACCCCGTGAGGCCCCACGACCTCGTCGTGATCGCGGATGATGAGGTAATCCAGCAGGTCCCCGAAGGATCCGGCCGCCTCTTCAAACCCGGTCCGCACGCTTATGGCGTCGGATACGCGCTTGAACCCGTTGGCGGCGGGGTTCGTCTGCGCGCCCGCGTGCGCGCCCTTGACGATCCGTCCCAGCATGGCGATCTTGGTAGAGAGCTCGGTATGCCGCTTCTCAAGGGCGATCAGGTGCTGCGAATCGCGTTCGAGCCCCGAGAGCAGCAGGGCCTGCTCGGCCTTCAGCTGAAGCACGCCCTGCTGTCGCACACCGATATACTCCGCGTGCTCCTGGCCGCGGGCCGAAAGCACCTCCAGCTCGGCGCGCAGCGCCTCTTCCTCGGTGCTCATGGCTGAGAGCTCCTGGGTGCGCTTGGCGATATTGGCCTTCACCTCGTCACGGCGCTGCCGCAGGAAACCGATGCGCTGCTCCACCGCGCGCACCTGGCCCAGCGCATCGAAGAGTTCGGCACGCTTGGCGTCGTAACCGGCCGACACGGCGCCGAAACGTGCCTGGCAGGCATCCACCTCTTCCTTGTGCCGGTCGTAGTCCTGCTTCACCGTCTCAAGCCGCTGCCGCAACGCCTCGAGCTCACGGGCGCCGGTCTCGATCTCCGAGAGCGCGGTCCGGTTTTCCTCTTCCGCGGTCTGGCGGTGCTGCATCGAACGCGCGATGGTGGCCCGCATGTCGGCCAGCCGGACCTCGCAGGCCTCCTGCTCGCTCCTGGCCACGGCATGCCGCGACCGGGCATCCTGCAGTTCGGCGCCGACCCTGTCCATGTCTTCCTTGAGGGCCTCAAGCCGGGTGTTGATCTCGCCCAGTCGCGTGTTCTGCTCGACCAGGCCTTCATCGACCCCCTGGATGCCCTGGTCGATCACGCGCACCTCGTCATCGAGGCCCTCCTTCCTGCGCTTGATGCCTTCCAGCTCCTCGCCCCATACCAGGCGGGTCAGGGTGTTGATCTTGTCGCGCAGCACCTGATAGCGCTTGGCCTTGCCGGCCTGCGCCTTCAGGGCGTCACGCTGGCGGCCGACCTCCTGCAGCAGGTCCTTGATGCGCTCCAGGTTGCCTTGGGTGGCCTCAAGCCGCTTGATGGCCTCGGTCCGTTTGACACGGAACTTCCCGACCTCGGCGACCTCTTCGAGGATATGGCGGATGTCCTCGGGCTTGGCCAGGATGATGTCCTTGACCCGGCCCTGCTCGATGATGGCATAGCCCTGCCGGTCCAGACCCGTATCCAGGAACAGGTCGGTGATGTCCTTCAACCGGCAGCGGACATCGTTGATGGTGTAGATGCTCTCTCCGGAACGGAACAGGCGGCGGGCTATGGAGAACTCGTCGAAACCGTCGAGCTCCTTGGGAAACGACCCGCCCACGCGGGCGAAATCGAGCGTGACGCTCGCCAGCGAGCTGCCCGGCACATCCTGGGTGCCGGCGAAGATGACGTCTCCCATACTGCCGGCGCGCATGGCGCGCGCGCTCTGTTCGCCCAGGGCCCAGCGTATGGCGTCGACCACGTTGCTCTTGCCGCAGCCGTTCGGTCCGGCAATGCACGTGATGGCCCCGGGAAAGCTGAGCACGGTCTTCTTGGCAATGGACTTGAAGCCCTTGATTTCTACCCTTGTCAGACGCACATCGATCGATGTAGCAGAGCTTACCCGGCATGGCAAGCATGGTTTGGCTTCCCCCCTCCCGGCCCGCGCCTGGGCGGACGTTTCGCGGTCCCTTACGAGGGGATGTCCGGCTGGGCCTGGATGATATCGACATCCGTGTTGGCCCTGGCCCGTCCGTCGGTGTGCTTGAAGACGCTGCCCGGACCGAGAAAGCGCTTCCTGGTCAGTCCCTGGGAATCGTAATCGATCTCCACCACCCCGTGCTTGACGATCGTGATGCCGTCCAGGCGAGAGAGTTCCTGGCCCTTGGGGAAGTGCATCTCGCAGATGCCGTTCAGATCGCCGGCGTTGATGGCCAGGTCTTCGCTGGCCTTCTTGATGACGCGCGCAAAGTAGAGCCGCTCGAGGGCGTGCGCCAGTGCGGGATACTTCCGGCACAGGCCGCGGAGCTCATCGGCCGGCAGGCGGATGAGCATGCCGTCCTCCATCGCCCTGACCGAGGCGCTGCGGGCGGCGTGGTGGAAGAAGCCGATCTCGCCGAAGACATCGCCCGCATGCATCAGGGACACCCGCAGGGCGTCGCGCATGACCTCATAGGTCCCGGCCGCCACCAGGTAGAGGTCCTCACCCTTTTCCGACTGCCTGACGACATAGGCGCCTTTCTTGACCGGCAGGAGCTCCATGATGTCCAGCAGATCGGTCATCTCGTCGTTACCCAGGCCTTTCAGGAGGGGTATGGCGTCCTTCCTGACCAGTTTCGATCCGCTCTCGATCTCCTTCTGCGCGTCTCCGGCCAGCCCCAGTTCGGTATACAGGCGCACGAGCATGGCCTGGACCTTGGGGCTTTCTCCCAGGGCGGAGCGGGCGGCCTTGGCGGCGGCCAGGGCCCGCAGCGGCAAGCCCTGCTGGGCATAGGCCTTGACACAGGTTTCGAAGGAACGCGCGGCCTGCTCGCTCTCCCCCCTGGCGGCCAAGGCGACGGCCCTTGACAGGATATCCTTGGGTCCGACTCCCTTCTTGGAGATCTTCATGCACACCTCCTCTGACAAAAGACGGCTTTATGCTAAGACATCCTTGATGAAGCGGGCGATCCGATCTGCGGCGGCGCCGTCTCCGAAAGGCCGAGACGTCGGGACAGGCGGCGCGCTGGCGCGTATATCCCGGCACGCGCCGACAATGGCCCGGCTGTCGGCCTCAACCAGCCGGTTCCACCCGGCCTCGATGGTTTCCGGCCATTCGGTGGTCTGTCTGACCGTGAGGCAGGGGGTCCTCAAGAGAAAGGCCTCCTTTTGCACGCCGCCCGAATCGGTGATGACCGCCT
>JAKQBR010000290.1 GCA_029574005.1 Deltaproteobacteria bacterium
GTCGTCATCCACAGCGGTGTGCGTCTCGAACATTTCTCATCCAACGCCCCTGAAGAATGCCGTCCGGGGAACGGGGCGGCCCTTCCCTCAAGCGCCTTCGTCATCGGCACCGTGGGCCGGCTGACCGCCATCAAGGGGCAGCGCTATCTCCTGGCGTCGGCGGCGTGGAGGTCAACAAGAGCAACATCATGCTCATCGGCCCCACCGGCTCGGGCAAGACGCTCCTGGCCCAGACCCTGGCCAAGATCCTGGATGTGCCGTTCACCATCGCCGACGCCACGACCTTGACGGAGGCCGGGTATGTGGGCGAGGATGTCGAGAACATCATCGTCAACCTCTTGCAGAACGCGGACTACGACATCGAACGCTGCCAGAAGGGCATCGTCTACATCGACGAGATCGACAAGATCGCCTCGAAGGGCGACAACCCCTCCATCACGCGCGATGTCAGCGGCGAGGGCGTGCAGCAGGCGCTCCTGAAACTCATCGAGGGCACGATGGCCTCCATCCCTCCCAAGGGCGGCCGCAAGCACCCCCAGCAGGAGTTCATCCGTGTGGACACCACCAATATCCTCTTCATCTGCGGCGGGGCCTTCGTGGGACTGGACAAGATCATCTCTGGCCGGCTCGACCAGAAGACCATGGGGTTCGTGGCCGACATCAAGGGCAAGAAGGAGAAGGACATCGGCGAGATCCTCAAGCACGTGCAGCCCGAAGATCTGATCAAGTTCGGGATGATCCCCGAATTCGTCGGACGTGTGCCGGTCGTCTCCACGCTGCACGAGCTCGATCAGGACGCCCTGATCGCCATCCTGACCGAACCCAAAAACGCCCTGGTGAAGCAGTACCAGGCCCTGATGAAGTTCGAGGGCGTGGAACTGGCCTTCAGCAAGGACGCCCTCAAGGCCATCGCCGAACAGGCCATGAAACGCAAGTCCGGCGCCCGTGGCTTGCGCTCCATCATGGAGGGCGTCATGCTGAATATCATGTATGATATCCCCGACATGGAAGGCGTCAAAGAATGTCATATCTCCCAGGACGTGATCAACAAGGGCAATGCCCCCATGATCGTGTACGAACGTAAGACCTCGCAGGCATAATCTTTGCACGGCGGCAGGAAGCGAAAATGCAGGCATAGATGTCTGGAAAATGTGGTGAATCCTGCATTTGGGGTATTGACAGCCCCCGGAAATGCTGTTAGGTTTGGCGCGGGTGTGGGAAAATCAAATTCCATAGGAGGTATACTTTGACTAAGACGGAATTAATAGCGGTTGTTTCGGCGAAGGCGGGCATTCCTAAGGCTGCGGCGGAGAAGGCGATCAATGCCACCACGGAAGCGATCACCGAGGCCCTGGCCAAGGGCGACAAGGTTACCTTGGTTGGTTTTGGTACCTTTGATGTGGCGCAGCGGGCCGCTCGGCAGGGCGTGAATCCGCGTACACGGGCGACCATCAAGATCAAGGCCTCGAAGTCGCCGCGTTTCCGTGCGGGCAAGGCCTTTAAGGATTCGGTCAACAAGAAGTAGGCTTACGCTCAGGGCGGGTAGCTCAGCGGGAGAGCATCGGCCTTACAAGCCGAGGGTCACAGGTTCAAACCCTGTTCCGCCTACCAAAGTGATTGTGGAAGTACGGGGGCGTAGTTAAGACGGTTATAACGCCGGCCTGTCACGCCGGAGGTCGCGAGTTCGAGTCTCGTCGCTCCCGCCATGACCTGATCCATATTGCCTGTAAAGGGTAATATGGATCTTTTTCTTTTTCTTTTTGCAGAACGACGACCAAGCGTACGGGGCAGTGGAAAAATATGGTATCCGATGATGAAAGCACGTTGCCGCGACGCTGTCTAGCCCTGTATTCAGGCGGACTTGACAGCATTGTGAGCATAAAGCTCGTGGCCGAGATGGGCATCGAGGTCATCCCCCTGTACTTCGCCACGCCCTTCTTCGGCTCGCAGGCCCTGCTGCAACCTCAGAAATTCATAGCCGATCATTTCAAGCGCTATGGCATTCAACCCCATGTCGTTGATTACACGCAGGACTTCATTCAGATCCTGGCCGATCCGCGCCATGGATACGGCAAACATTTCAATCCCTGCATCGACTGCAAGATCGGCATGCTGAGCAGAGCGCGCACGCTTCTGGACGAGATGCGTGCGTCCTTCGTCATCTCGGGCGAGGTGTTGGGCCAGCGTCCCATGTCTCAACGCCGCGATGCCATGAATGTCATCGAGCGCGACTCAGGATTGAAAGGATTGCTGATCAGACCCCTGTGCGCTCGTCACATGCCGGAAAGCATTCCCGAACGCATGGGCCTGGTCAACCGCCAGGCCCTCCTGGGCATTGCCGGACGCGGCCGGACGATCCAAGAGCGTCTGGCCCTCCGCTATGGGTTGTCGGAAATCCCGAACCCGGCCGGCGGCTGCATGTTGACCTATGCGCAAAGCGCCTACAAGGTACGACATACCTTTGCGCGCTTTGCCCCCGGACTGCCTGAACCCGCCGATCTGTGGCTCGACGTGTTCGGCCGCAAGTTCATGCTCGACGATCGCACCGCCCTGGCAGTGGCGCGCAACGAGCACGAATGCGATCTCATGGCCTTGCTGAACCATACCGGCAACATCTTCCTGAAAATCATCGATCATCCCGGCCCCCTGTGCATCATGCGCGGTGAAGCCGGCCCCGTCAACCTTGGGCTAGCCGCCGGAATCTGCCTGCACTACGGCAAGGCCCGCGGACGTTCCGCGGTCAAGGCCCTGTGGGGGCGGTCCCCGACGGAGATGCAGAACAGCATGGAGGCCCCCATCCTGGCAGAGGACACGATACGGGGCCTTCTGCTCGATGTCCAGGCCGCAAGCGGCCGGAAGGAGTGACGGCATGGACTACTTCCTCTGCGTGATCGGCATGGTCTTTGTGATCGAGGCCGTGCCCTATATGCTGTTCCCGATACAGGTCAAGGCCCTGGCGCGCCGGGTTGAGAACATACCGGTTGCAACCCTCCAGATCATCGGACTGGCTTCGGCCCTGACCGGTCTGGTGCTCCTGTATTTCGGACGTCACGGCGGAGGGTAGGGTGGAGCTCAAGGACTTCGATTACGATCTTCCGCAAGAGTTGATCGCACAGTATCCCCTGGCGCGCGGTGAAGCGCGCCTCATGATCGTCGAGCGCAGTTCGGGACGCATCACGCATGCGCGCATCACGGACCTGAGAGACTTCCTGAAACCGGGTGATTGCCTGGTGTTGAACGATACGCGGGTAATCAAGGCACGGCTGAAGGGCTCGAAACCCACCGGCGGACAGGTCGAGGTGCTGCTCGTCAAGGCCGTCACGGCATCGCGCTGGGAATGCCTGGTCAAGGCCGCAAAGGCGCCGCGGCCCGGCACGGTCATATGCTTTGAAAACGGCGTTACGGCCACGGTCGAAATGAGATCTGGCGACCGCTACGAGCTGCGCTTCAACCGGCCTGAGCTGCTCGATGAGCTCGGGCAGGTCCCCTTGCCACCCTATATAACCCGTGCCCCAGTTGTCCAAGACAGCGAAACCTACCAGACCGTATTCGCGCTCCACGATGGATCGGTAGCCGCGCCCACGGCCGGCCTGCATTTTTCACGCGCCTTCCTCGACGACCTGCGGGCACGTGGGGTTCAAATCGCCTTCATCACCCTGCACGTCGGCCCGGGCACCTTTCAGCCGGTACGAACCGAGCGCATCGCGGACCACCGCATGCACGTCGAAGAGTTCAGTGTCGGCGAGGAGGCCGCAAATGCGCTGAACCGTGCCGTGGCCGAAGGAAGGCGCATCGTGGCGGTCGGCACGACCAGCACCAGGGTCATGGAACACCTCATGCGGCGACACGGCAGGATCGTGCCGGGCAAGGGGGCCACGGACCTCTTCATCACCCCGGGATTCTCGTTCGGCATGGTGCGGGCGCTCTTCACCAATTTTCACCTACCATGCTCCACCTTGATCATGTTGGCCTGCGCCTTCGGCGGCCATGACCTCATCATGAGGGCCTATCGCGAGGCGGTCAGGGAAAGGTACAGGTTTTTCAGCTATGGCGACGCCATGTTCATCATTTAGCTTCGAACGTCTGGGGTCATGCGGAGAGGCACGGCGCGGCAGGTTCCATACCGCGCACGGCACGGTCGACACCCCGATCTTCATGCCGGTAGGCACGCAGGCCACGGTCAAGGCCATGACGCCGGCGACCCTCCATGCACTCGGCGCCCAGATTATCCTGGCCAATACCTACCACCTGCATATGCGTCCGGGCGAGGAGATCATCGAGGCCTTGGGAGGGCTGCATACCTTCATGGGTTGGAACACTCCCATCCTGACCGACAGCGGCGGTTATCAGGCCTTCAGTCTTGCCAAACTGGTGCGCATCAGCGATACCGGGCTGATGTTCGCCTCGCATATTGATGGAAGTCCGCGCCTGCTCACCCCCGAGAAGGCCGTGGACATCCAGGAAAGGCTGGGCTCGGATATCATGATGTGTCTGGATGAGTGCGTGGCCTACCCCAGCCCGCGCAAACATGTCGAGGCCGCGGTGGCGCGCACGACCCTGTGGGCCGGACGCTGTCTGGAGGCGCGCAGGAGCGATAAGGCGCTCTTCGGCATCGTCCAGGGCGGCGTCTTTCCCGATCTGCGCGCCAGGAGCGCGGCGGAGATCTCCCGCCTGCCGTTCGACGGCATCGCCGTGGGCGGACTGTCGGTCGGCGAAGGGCATGATCGCATGCTGGATGTGCTCGACGCCACCATGCCCTGCCTTACGGCTGAACGGCCGCGCTATCTGATGGGTGTCGGGATGCCGCACGACATCACCGAGGCCGTGGCCCGGGGCGTCGATATGTTCGACTGCGTGCTGCCGACCCGCAATGCCCGCAACGGCATGCTTTTCACCTGGAACGGCAAGGTTACGCTCAAGCAGGCGCGCTACCGCCGGGACGAGCGCCCCCCGGATGAGGCGTGCACCTGCTACACCTGCCGCAACTTTTCCCTGGCCTACCTGAGGCATCTGTATGTGACGCGGGAGATCCTCTCGGCCATCCTCAACACGATCCACAATTTGCATTTCTATCTTGAATTAATGCGCAAAGTGCGGCATGGCATAGAGGAACAAAATTTCGAAGCCTTACGAAAACACGTGAAGGAGTTGTACCATGATTAGCATAGCATATGCGGCCGGACCGGGCGGAGGCGACGCCATGAGTTTTCTCATGAACTTCGCGCCCATCATCCTGATCTTCGTGGTGTTCTATTTCCTGTTGATCATGCCGCAGCAAAAAAAGGCCAAGGAGCATAAAGCCATGCTGGAAGCCATCGACAAGGGCGATGAAGTGGTGACCACGGGCGGCATCCACGGCAAGGTGGTGGGTGTGGCGGAAAACGTGCTCACGCTCGAGATCGCCGAAAAGGTCAAGATAAAGGTTTCCCGCGAATATATCGCCTATCGCAAGACGGCGGCCGAAGACAAGAAAGCTTAGAATCAGGGGGTGGCATGAATAAATTCAAGTTCACCGGGCTCGGCATCCTGGCGGTGGTGATCGTGGGGTTGGTTCTGGCCCTTCCCACGCTGGTGCAGCTTCTGACGCCCTATGACCTTCCAGAAGGCTGGATCGGTCCGAAGAATGAGGTGAAGCTGGGACTCGACCTGCAGGGCGGCATGCATCTTATCCTCCAGGTTGAGACCGAGAAGGCCCTGTCCAGCTCGCTCGACAGAATCGCCGCGGACTTGAAGACGCAGATGATCGCCAAGCGCATCCGCTATGCCAAGGTCGAACGCTCGGCCGAGGGCGTGCGGGTCGTCCTGCGCGATGCGGGCGATGAAACCAAGCTGGCCGATCTCGTAAAGGCCGATTACCCCACATTGGCCGAGCCCACCACGTCTGATGAGCAAGGCGCCGTGGCCCTGGCATTCGCTATCAAACCGGCGGATGCCAAGAAGGTCAAGGAGGCCGCAGTGACGCAGGCCCTGGAGACCATCCGCAACCGCATCGACCAGCTGGGCGTCAGCGAGCCTTCCATCATCACCGAGGGCACGGACCGCATCAACATCCAGCTCCCCGGCGTTACGGACCCGGCGCGCGCCAAGAAGCTCATCGGCGAGACAGCCGTCCTCGAATTCAAGCTGGTCGATGAGGAGCATTCACAGGCCGATGCCATCAAGGGTGACATCCCGCCCGGCAGCTATATCGCCTACATGAAGGAAGGCCATGAGCCGATGCTGCTCAAACAGGAGACGCTCCTGACAGGCGACATGCTCGATGATGCCCGGGTGAATATCGGCTCCAACAATCAACCCTACATCGCCATCAGCTTCAACAGCCAGGGCGGCCGGATTTTCGAGCGGGTAACCGGCGATAATATCGGCAAGCGTCTGGCCATCCTGCTGGACGGCAGGATCTATTCAGCCCCGGTTATCAAAGACCGCATCGGCGGCGGCAAGGCCGTCATAGAAGGGCGCTTCAGCGACGAGGAAGCCCGCGACCTGGCCATCGTGCTGCGCGCGGGCTCGCTGCCCGCCCCGATCGTTATCCTGGAAGAGCGGACCGTCGGACCATCGCTGGGCAAGGACTCCATCAACAAAGGGCTGCTGGCCGTAGGCATCGGGGGCCTGCTGGTCATCATCTTCATGGCGGCATATTACCGGGCCTCGGGTCTGCTGGCCAATCTGGCGCTCGTGCTGAACCTGATCTTCATCTTCGGCGTCATGGCGGCCTTCCATGCCGTGCTGACCTTGCCCGGCATCGCCGGCATCGTCCTGACTATCGGTATGGCGGTGGACGGCAATATCATTATCTTCGAGCGCATGCGTGAAGAGATCCGGCTGGGACGATCCCCCAAGATGGTGGTTGAGGCCGGATACAAGAACTCCTTCTGGTCGGTTTTTGACGCCAACATCACGACCCTGATCGCCGGAGCCGTGCTCTTCCAGTTCGGCACCGGACCTGTGCGGGGCTTTGCGGTAACCCTGTGCGTCGGCATCGTGACGACGCTCTTCACCGTGCTGGTGATGTGCAAGTGGATCATGGAGTGGCTCGTCAACAACAATAAGATCGAGCGGTTCAGTATCTAGGAGGCTCACATGTTCGAGATTGTCAAGCCAGGCTTCTTCTTCGACTTCATGAAGGTGAAGTGGTACGCCATCACCTTTTCGATAATCCTCTTGTTGATCGGCCTCACCAGCATAGCCGTCAAGGGGTTCAGTTACGGCATCGATTTCTCCGGCGGAACGGTCATTCAGGTGAAGTTCACTCACAGCGTCAAGACCGATGAGGTGCGCAAAGCCCTGAAGACCATCGGGCTGCAGAACGAACGCATCCAGAGCGTCGGACAGCCCCAGGACAATGAATTCCTGATCCGCACCGCCAAGAGCGAGGACAGCATGAAAGGGCTTTCCGAGACAATCAAGGGGACGCTTGAGGGCTATTTCGGAGAGAAAAATGTCCAGATCCGCCGGATCGATATGGTCGGCGGCGCCGTCAGCAAGGACATAACGCAGAAAGGTTACCTTTCCCTGTTTTACGCCAGCATCGGCATCCTCATCTACATCTGGCTGCGCTTCGACTTCAGGTATTCGGTGGGCGCCATCGCAGCCACGCTGCACGACGTCTTTGTCGTGCTGGGGATCTTCTCGCTCTTAGGCAAGGACATGGATCTTACAGTCGTGGCCGCCTTCCTGACCCTCATGGGATACACGCTCAACGACACCGTGGTCATCTTCGACCGCATCCGTGAAAACGTCAAGAAGCAGACCTCGTCGAACTTTGACTTGGCCTCTGTCATGAGCGCCAGCGTCAGCCAGACCCTGAGCCGGACCGTGCTCACGGCCGTTACGGTGTTCGTGGTTGCGCTCGTGCTGTTCCTCTTCGGCGGAGAGGTGATCCACAACTTCGCGCTGGTGACTCTGCTCGGCACCATTGTCGGGTGCTATTCAACCATCTTCATTGCCAGCCCGGTCGTGCTGTTCATGTCAAAGGAGAAGGCAAAGGCATAGTTCCGTCAACCATCAACCCCGCCCGTCAAAGGGCGGGGTTGATGAACGTAATCGTAATCCCGGTTACCAAATTGTACGCCCTCCGTTCACCCGCTAGTTTATAACATGCTATTTTTATATATATTATTCGTATGGCACGGACCTTGATATCAGCAGGGCATGAAATGCACATGCGAAAAACATACGGGCGGCGGGAGGCTCAAGACCATCGTTCTTCTCTTGATCATGGCCATGGTCCATGCACAGGCGATGGCGGCCGTCGTGCGCATCAGCTGGAATGCCAACAC
>JAKQBR010000313.1 GCA_029574005.1 Deltaproteobacteria bacterium
TCCAGGTTTACTCATCGGCGGCACAGACCGCGGACACGGGCTCCTCCGACGAGGATTCGGGCGGCGGTGGTGGCGGTGGCGGCGGCTGCTTCATCGCAACGGCCGGGACCTTCTAGCCGTACACCAGGAAAAGGCGCGGGCGATTCAAACGCCCGCGCCTTTCTTTCTTTTCCAGCCTTCCTGAACCGCCGCCGACATTTGCTATGAATCGGGGCCGGCCTTCTTTTCCTTCAACTTTTCAAGAGATCAGCCCGCATTGCGCAGGGCTTCGATGCGAAGGTCCAGGGCGGGGTGGGTGGCGAAGAGAGCAGCGAAGCGGCTGGGTCTGCCCGAGATCTTGAGGGTATCCAGAGAAGCGGCGCGGTTGTCGATGGGCTCGAAGTTGCGCTTCAGGTTCTCCAGGGCCGCGATCATCCGCTCCTTGCCCGCCAGGTTGGCCCCGCCGGTGTCGGCCCTGAACTCACGCGCCCGTGAGAAGTAAGCCACCACGATCGAACCTAAGATGCTGAAAACGATGTCCAACGCGATGGTCAGGACGACGCGCACGATATAGGCCAGATCCTCCTTGACGCTCAAGCTGACGAAATAGCTGATGATGCGCGAAAGGAACATGGCAAAGGAATTGACCACGCCGGCGATGAGCGTCATGGTAACCATGTCGCCGTTGGCGATGTGGCTGATCTCATGCGCCAGGACGCCTTCCAGCTCGTCGCGGTTCATGCGGTTCAAGAGACCCGAGGAGACGGCCACCAGACTGCGCTTCTTCGTGGGTCCGGTCGCGAAGGCGTTGATCTCGGGCGACTCGTAGATGCCGACCTCCGGCATGGGGAGCCCGGCCTTCTGGCATAAGCCCGCCACCATCATGACCAGCGGATGGTCCGAATGCGGGTCGAGGACCTTGACACCCATGAAGCGCTTGGCCATGAAACGCGACATGGCCAGCGAGATGAAGGCCCCGGTCATGCCCCAGACGCCGCAGAAGACGGCCAGGCTGACCCAGTTGATCCCGTAGGCTGTCAGGTAACGGCCCACCCCCAAGATATTGATAATTACGGAAACGGTGACCATCACCATGACATTGGTGAGGATGAAGAGCAGGATTCTTTTCGCCATTGATTTACCTCCTTGTTTATTAGTTTAGAGTCCGGACTGAGCCTTTCGTTTCTGCCAGCAGATATACCCTGCCAGGACAAAGGCCATGATGACCACCAGCGCCACGACGGTTTGTTTATAGTACAGCCTCACCAGCTCCATGTTGCTGCCCACGATATACCCGATATAGGCCAGGATGGTGACCCAGATGAACGAGCCGACCACGGTGAAGAAGCAGAACCGCGTAAGGTTCATGCGCGAAAGCCCGGCCGGCAGCGAGATGAGATGCCTGACCACGATGATCAGCCTGCCGGTGAAGGTGCTGATCTCGCCGTGCCTGAGGAAGAAGGCCTCCACTTTGGCGAACTTCTCGGGCGGGATCAGGAAGTACTTCCCATACCTCAAAATCCAGGGCCGTCCCAGATAGTAGGCCAGGGCGTAATTGAACAGGGCACCGATGAGGCTGCCCAGGGTCGAGAAGAAGATCACCAGCCCGATATGCATCCGCCCCTGCGCGGCCAGGTAGCCGGCCGGCGGAACCACCAGCTCGCTCGGAATGGGAAAGAGCGAGCTTTCCATGGCCATGAGGAGCAGGATCCCCACATAGCCCATGTCGCCGATGACCTTGACCAGCCACAGGACGATCGCTTCCATGCATCAATTTCCCCGCGGCGCATAGCGCCCGAGCAGCGTGCTGAATTTCCCGGCCTCTTCGGGCGTCCCGCCGGTCTGGCCCTTGAAGAGGGCGTCCGTGTCGACACTTTCCCCGTAGAAGGCATTGTTGGCCGCAATATCAACCTGGATGGCGGCCCCCTCCAGCGCTACCCCGGCGAAGAGCCCGCGCGAGCGGGAGTAGGAGTAGATCTCGGCCTTGAGCTCGATATCGGTGGCGGCCGCGGCCGAGCGCCCCACGGGGCCGGCTGCCACCGCGGCATCCGCGCCCAGGGTGAACTTGCCGCGCCGGATAGCCTCGATGCTGCGTGGGCTCTTGAAGACCAGGATCACATCCGTGGACTGCGCCCCGAACTGATACCCGAGGCTGCCGGCGGTCAGCGTAATGAAGACCGGCGCGCTGAACCCTCCGCCTTCAGTCCGCACGGACATGACGCCTCGGCCGAAGCGTCCGCCGACAAAGAAACCGGCCTTGATCACGCCCGGGATGACGGCGATGCCCTGCGCGTCCGACAGGAGCGCGGGCGGGATCTGCTGTTCCGGTATGGACATGATGCGGGTTAGAACGTCGGCGGCGTCGCGCAGCTTAATGGCCTCGCGGCTTTCAGCCGCCAGTGCAGCGGGCGCCAGCAGCAAGAGCACAAGAACGATGAGTGGTCGCGGCATTTTTTCTTTCTCCTTGTAAGGGACTTCGACGCATTCTGGCATGACTCAAGGATAAATACAACGGCAAACGACCCTTGCGCAAGCCCCCTTCGATCTTCGGCTGACCAAGACATCCCGTCCTGCATTTGTACCTGGACTTGACAGAGCGGGGGCGATTCGTTATTTATAACCTATCATAGAAGATAACCATTGTTCGACTGACCAGGGAAGCATTGATCGGCATCAGAGATTGTCCCATAGAGAGGAGGTTTAATCATGTGGAAGGAGTTCAAGGAATTCGCGATCAAAGGCAACGCCGTGGACATGGCCGTGGGCATCATCATCGGCGCGGCCTTCGGCGCCATCGTCAAGTCCCTGGTCGATGACGTGATCATGCCGCCCATCGGGCTCTTGCTGGGCAACATGGACTTCAAAGACCTGTTTATCGTGCTCAAGGAAGGCACGACCATGGGTCCGTATCTGTCGCTGGCCCAGGCCAAGGCCGCCTCGGCCGTCACCCTCAACTACGGGATGTTCCTCAATGTGGTGATCTCCTTCCTGATCGTCTCTTTCGCCGTTTTCCTGCTGGTCAAGGCCGTCAACAAGCTCAAGAAACAGGAAGAGGCAGCACCCGATAAAAAGGATTGCCCTTACTGCCTGTCGTCCATCCCCATCAAGGCCACGCGCTGCGCGCATTGCACGTCCGAGGTTAAATAAGGGTTGTCTTCACAGAACAATAAGACTATACGGGCGTTATTCATGACTAACGTAATCTTTGGAGGTGTGGAAATGTTGAACCGGAAAGCATTGGGTATCTGTTTGGCGGCGGTATTCCTTCTGGCAAGCCCGACCTGGGCCAAGATCAACCCCGAGAGCCTATCCGTAGGCATCTTCGGCGGCGAGTACATGTTCAAGCACAAGGAACATCTGCACATGGCCCCGAACTACGGCGTCAAGGTGGGGTACGATTTCACCAAGTACTTCGGCATGGAATTGAGCGGGGAAGGCCTGCAGACCAAGCTCAACAGGGACAGCCGGGTAGACCATAAGTACCGGGTGAATGCCTATAACGCGCGCCTGGATTCCCTGATCTATCTGCTGCCGGAGGGCATGGTGGTCCCGTATGTCAGCGTGGGCGTCGGCGGACGCACGATCGACTCCCCCGACAACTCGTTCGAATACCCCTACAATAGCGGAGTAACCCGCAACTTCCTGGCCGATGCCGGTCTGGGCGCCAAGGTGTTTCTCACCGAGCGACTCGTCCTGCGCGGCGATGTACGCAGCCTCTTCATCTTCAACAACGACAACACCGTCAACAGAGATCTGGATCTGCATACGAGCACCCAGAACTTCGAAGGCATGCTGGGCGTGATGTACGTCATGGGTGGCAAGAAACCGCCGAAGGACTCCGACAACGACGGCGTGACCGACGATAAGGACCAGTGCCCGGGGACGCCCGCCGGTGTGCAGGTTGACGCCAACGGCTGCCCGGTCGATTCCGATGGCGACGGCGTGGCCGACTACCTCGATAAGTGCCCCGGCACACCCGCCGGCGCCAAGGTCGACAGCAACGGCTGCCCGCTCGACAGCGATGGCGACGGCGTGGCCGACTACCTCGACAAGTGCCCCGGCACCCCGTTAGGAGTCAAGGTTGACGCAGTCGGCTGTGAGATCAAGGCTCCGGCTCCAGCCCCGATCGTACCGGCACCGTCGGTCATGGAAAAGTCCATCATCGAGAAGGGCCGCGCCACCCTGGACATCAAGTTCAAGACCAACAAGGCCGACATCCAGCCCCAGTATCATGAGGAGCTGGCCAAGTTCGCCGATATCATGAATCGTCACCCGGAACTCGGCAACATCACCATCGAGGGCCACACGGACAGCGTCGGCGATGCCGCCTATAACCAGAAGCTCTCCCAGCGCCGCGCCGAAAGCGTCAGCAAGTACCTGAGCACCAAGCTGGGCGTCGATGCCAAGCGCCTGAGCGCCAAGGGCTTCGGCGAGTCCAAGCCGATCGCCGACAACAAGGTGGCGTCCGGCCGCCTGCAGAACCGCCGCGTTGAAGCGGCCGTCGATTACACGGTCGAGAAGAAGGTCACAGAGTAACCGCCTTCTCACCTTTGATCCCTTCGCATGCATGGTCCCGGGCGTCCCGCCCGGGACCATGCATGCGACATGCCTTGTGCGTCGGTTCGTCAGTATCCACCTGTCTTGATTTCACCTATCGGGGGAGGTTATCCCGAGCCTCCCGCACCGGTCGCCTTGCATTCTTTCTTCGAGAGTCCTATAATCTGTGTTCTCGTTCTCCAGGCATCGACAGATTCTTGTGAGGAGGTGGAGATGTTTGATCTCATCATCAGCAACGCCAGCGTTATCGACGGCTCCGGGCGGGAGGCATACCGGGCCGATATCGCCGTTAAAGGCCGGACAATCGCCGCCATCGGCGACCTCAAGGACAGCCGGGCCGAGCGCCGGGTGGATGCAGCGGGCAAGACACTGTGCCCCGGATTCATCGACGTCCATTCGCACGCCGACCTCACCCTTTTCCGGGAGGATTACGCCGCTACCCTCTCCCCGCTTTTGCGGCAAGGCATCACCACCTTCGTGGGCGGACACTGCGGCATGGGGCTGAGCCCATTAACCAGAGAGAACCGTGAGGGATTGAAGACCTATCTCGAGGTCTTCGCCCAGATGGACTTTGAACGCGATATCCACTGGGAAGGACTGCCAAGCTTCATGGACTTTGTTTCCACGCGGGGCCTGCCGGTCAATATGGCGCTCCTGGTGCCACACGGCCTCTTGCGCATCTGCGCCTCGGGACTCAACAACCGGCTGCTGGATAGGCACGAGATCCAAACCATGCAAAGCCTGCTTATGGAGGGCATGCAGGCCGGGGCCTTCGGGCTTTCGTCCGGATTGCAGTATGCGCCCGGGCTCAATGCCGATACCGAAGAGCTGATCGAACTGGCCCGGCCGCTGGCCGGATTTGGCGGCATCCACGCCAGCCACATCCGCTCCTACACCAGCTCGACCCTGCCCCAGGCCATCGGCGAAATCGGCGAGATCTCACGGCGAGCCGGCATCCACGGCCATATCGCCCATATCTTCTCGATTCCCTGGGTAGGTCCTTTCCAGAACCTGGCCTTGAAAGGTCTCAAATGGCTCGCCAACCATGCAGAGACCGCCATGCGCCTGGTGCCCAGACCTCTGATCGACATGGAGATGAAGCGTATCTTAAGCCTCCTGGAGAAAGAGCGTCAAAGCGGGGCCGAGCTCACCATGGACATCATGCCCACCACGGTCGGGTTTACCCACCTGCTGGCTTTCTTCCCGCCTTGGGCCCTGGTGGGCGGTCAAGCCGAGGTCATCAGGAAGGTCCGGGACAAAACCATCCGGGCGGCCATTCGCCGCGATATCGAAACCGGAAAGCCCACCTGGCCGCACCGCGGCCGCAACACCTGGTCGCTCAATGTCATACGACAGATGGGATGGGACGCCGTCACCATCATGGCCGTCCACAGCGAGAAGAACAAGGCCCTGGAAGGCAGGCGCTTCACCGAGATAGCCGACGAGCGCGGCATGCACCCCTTTGATGTCATGTGCGATCTGCTGCTGGAAGAGGACGGCCGTGTCCTGGTCTTTGAGTCCATGAGCGAGCCGGACGATGCCTTCACCGAGGCCTACACCTTCCCGGCCCTGCTGGACAAGCGCGTCATGATCACGACCGACACCATCCTGCTGGGCATGGGCAAGCCGTCATACCTTTTCTATGGCTGCTACCCCAAGTTCATCGGACGCTATGTGTACGAGAAAGGCCTGCTTGACCTCCCCACGGCCATCCACCGCTGCACCGGGCTGCCGGCCAAGGAATTCGGGATCGATAACCGCGGTCTCATCAAGGAGGGGTACTTCGCGGACATGCTCTTGATGGATGCCCCCAATTTCCGCACCAAGGCGGTCTTCCGAGACCCGGAGCAGTTCCCTCAAGGGCTCGATCTGGTCATCGTCAACGGGCGGGTAGCGCTCGAAAACGATACCCCCCTGCCAGGCATCCTGCCCGGCAGGTTGATCAGGAAACAAAATCAGGGAGCACCTCAGGTTTGAATATGCGGGATGAAACCAAAGGCTTGGAGCAGGTGATGCGGCCGCCTGAAACGCCATGAGGGCGGCCGTATAGAGTAACGGGGGAATATTTCCTGTTCAGCGCCAGTGGCCGTGTACGGCCGGCCGACGGCGGGCGGTGGCACGGGCGGCAAAACGCACCGTGGTGGCGCCGAAAGCCAATGTCCCGACGGCGAGGAATAGTATCGTCATACCTTTACCCTCCTTTCCTTCACCACTTCATCCACGAAGCCCTTGAAACCCAGCACCACGCCCATGACCAGAAACACCAAGGTGAAGTTGGGTGACATGTCGGTGAGCTTGTCCAGATACAGCCCCAGATACAGGCCCAGATAGGTCGCCACCACCAGGATCAGCCCCTGTGCGCTGATGCGCGTGATCTTGTTCGCCGTTTCCCTGGTCAGCCGCTCCTTCTTCATGACACCCTCCTGCCCTGCTCTACCGTTTTTAGAAAAGGCCCGCGATCATCTCGCGCACCGGCGCCGTATTCACACCAACCAGCAGGATGATCAGGACGAACACCGCGGCCGCTTCGGCCGGTTTAAGTCCCAGGACCTTATAGGTGAACCTGATCCCGATCCCT
>JAKQBR010000314.1 GCA_029574005.1 Deltaproteobacteria bacterium
ATCCTGAACGACGAGTTCGCGGACTATCCGGAATCCAGCCTGTACATGATCGGCGATATCGACGAGGCCTTCAAGAATGAACTTTAAGATCCTCCTGCCCACCGAGATATTCATGGACCAGGCGGTCGAGAAGGTCGTGGCCGAGGCCCTCAACGGCTCGTTCTGCCTGCTGCCCAACCATATCGATTTCGTGACCGCCCTGGCGCCCAGCCTCATGTCGATCCTTACGCCGGGCGGGGAGGAGATCTTCCTGGCCGTGGACGCCGGCATCCTGGTCAAGAAGGGCTTTGATGTCATGGTCTCGGCCCGCAACGCCGTCCGGGCGCCCGACCTGGAGGGACTGGAGCAGGTCGTGGAGGAGCAGTTCAAGGTCATCGACGACAAGGAAAAGGCCGCCCGCACGGCCTCGGCCCGGTTGGAGGCCGACCTCGTGCGCCGCTTCATGGAGCTCAGAGAGCATGCATAAGGTCAAGGCACCCCAGAACCAGTCGCGCGAACGCCGACGCGCCATCCTGCGCAAGTTCACGCGCGAGGTGGAGCGCAAGGGGGCGCTCAAGATCCGCGGCCGCCAGGAGCAGGACCAGACCGTCTGGTTCGGCCTGGGCATGTTCGGGATCGTGGGCTGGTCCGTGGCCATCCCCACGCTGCTGGGCATCGCCCTGGGGATCTGGATCGATGCGAACTGGCCAAGCCAGTACTCCTGGACCCTGATGCTCCTGATCGCCGGCCTGCTGATCGGGTGCGCCAATGCCTGGTACTGGGTCAGGAAAGGAGGGTACAGCAAATGACACCCCGGGGAGGACACGCATGCCCGGCTGGCTGATCCTGGCCGCGGCGTTTCTGGCCGGCATGGCCTTGGGCCTCTTCTATTTCGAGGCCCTGTGGCTGACGGTCAGGCGTCTGAGCGACCACCCACGGCCGCAGCTCCTCATGTTCGAAAGTCTGATCGTGCGCCTGGCCGTAGCGCTGGCTGGCTTCTCCCTGGTCATGGCCGGGAGCTGGGAGCGGCTGGCGGTCTGCCTGGCGGGCTTCTTCGTCATGCGCACCGTAATCTCACGGCGCGTGAGGCGCGCCATGAACGGCGCGGCCGCGCAAGGATGAGCGCATGGAGATCCTGCAGTCCAACCAGATCAGCCCCGACCAGATCATCATCTGGCACTGGTGGTTCATCACGGTCAACGCCACCATGCTCTATACCTGGCTCATCATGGTCATCCTGGTGGGCGGATCCTGGCTGGTGACCCGCCGGATCAGCTCGGATATCCGCATCTCGCGCTGGCAGAACTTCCTGGAGTCCGTGGTGACCGCCCTCAGGGACCAAATCCGCGAAGTGAGCCAGGATGAACCGGGGAAATACCTGGCGTATATCGGCACCCTCTTCCTGTTCATCGGCCTGTCCAACCTGCTGACCATCGTGCCGGGCTATGTGGCGCCCACGGCCTCGCTGACCACCACCGCGGCCCTGGCCATCAGCGTCTTCTTTGCCGTGCCGCTCTACGGCATCACCAAGCAGGGACTGAAAGGCTACTTCAAGGAGTACTTCCAGCCCACCGTCATCTTCTTCCCGTTCCACATCATGGGCGAGGTCTCGCGCACTTTGGCCCTGGCCATCCGGCTCTTCGGCAACATCATGAGCCACGACAAGGTCATCGGCATCCTCCTGGCCGTCACCCCGCTCTTCTTCCCCATCATCATGCAGGCCCTGGGGCTTTTAATCGGGCTCGTTCAGGCCTATATCTTCGCCATCCTGGCCATGGTGTATATCGCCTCGGCCTCGCAGAAGCACGAGCAGGCGCATGAGTAAAACGGCACAAATAAAAAAATATCCGTGAAAGGAAGGGATAGTATGGACAGCGTAACCGTGATTGCAATGGCATCCATCATCGGCGCGGGTCTGACCATGGCCATCGGCTCGATCAGCCCGGCCCTGGGCGAAGGCCGGGCGGTGCAGCAGGCCCTGAGCGCCATCGCCCAGCAGCCCGACGAACGCAACACCCTGCAGCGCACCCTGTACGTCAGCCTGGCCATGATCGAATCCATCGCCATCTACTGCTTCGTGATCTCCATGATCCTCATCTTCGCCAACCCGTTCTGGAACCATGTGATCGCTAAATAGCATGTGAGGAGCGGCGTATGCACATCGACTGGTTCGTCCTCTTCGCCCAGATCGTCAACTTCCTGGTCCTGGTCTTCCTGCTCAAGTACTTCCTCTACGGACGCATCGTGGAAGCCATGGATGCCCGCCAGGCCAGGATCGAGGCGAGCTGGGCCGAGGCCAGGGACCAGCAGGACAAGGCCAGGCGGGAGGCTGAAGACTACCAGTCGAAAACCAGGTCTCTGGAGGCTCAGCGGGAAGAGCTGCTCATCCAGGCCCGCGACGCGGCGGCAAAGGCCAGACAGGATCTGCTGGATAAGGCCCGCGCCGATGTCGATACGCTTGCATCACGCTGGCATGATACCCTGGAGCGCGAGAAGCAGAGCTTTCTCGAAGACCTCAGGCGCCGGGCCGGCGCGCATGTCTACGACACCGTCCGCCGCGTCCTGCACGACTTGGCCGATGCGGAGCTCGAGGACCGCGTGCTGAACGTCCTGCTCAAGCGGCTTGAGGCTTCCGAGACTGAGCAGATCAAGTCCATCCGCGACAACCTGGC
>JAKQBR010000331.1 GCA_029574005.1 Deltaproteobacteria bacterium
ATGTAGGCCGCGCTGCGGTCCACCTTGGAAGGGTCCTTGCCGGAGAAGGCGCCGCCGCCGTGCGGGGCAAAGCCGCCGTAGGTGTCCACGATGATCTTGCGGCCGGTCAGGCCGCAGTCGGCATGCGGGCCGCCCATGACAAAGCGGCCGGTGGCATTGATATAGTACTTGGTATTCTTATCAATGAGTTTTGCCGGGACCACCTTCTTGATCACTTCTTCCATGATGCCGTCGCGAATTGTTTCATAGGTCACATCTTCGTTGTGCTGGGCCGCGATGACGATACCGTCGATGCGTATGGGTTTGCCGCCCTTGTATTCCACCGTGACCTGGGTCTTGCCGTCCGGCCTCAGCCATTCGAGCTCGCCGGACTTGCGCGCTTCGGATAAACGCTGGGAAAGGGTTTGGGCGTAATAGATGGGGGCCGGCATCAAAACCGGTGTATCGTCGCAGGCGTACCCGAACATCATGCCCTGGTCGCCGGCGCCTTGCTCCTTGAAAAGCCCCTCGCCTTCGTTGACGCCCTGGGCGATATCCGGAGACTGCTTGTCGAGGGTGACCATGATGCCGCAGGTGTCCCAGGAAAAACCCATGGCGGCATCAATGTACCCGATTTCCTTGATGGTCTGGCGCGCCACGCGTTGCACATCGAAGTGATGGTTGGTCGTGATCTCGCCGGCTACGACCACCAGGCCGGTGGTGACCAAGGTCTCGCAGGCCACGCGGGCGTTCTTGTCATGCGCAATGATCTCGTCCAATATCGCATCCGAAATATGATCCGCCACTTTATCCGGATGTCCTTCGGTAACGGACTCGGATGAAAATAAAAAATCCTGGTTCCTCATAGACTTTTCCTCCTGTGCAATTGGTTATTTCGGTTGCTCACCCTAAAGCTTGAGTGCTTGCGGTCGACTCCATTTTCAGCTTTTTTGCTTGAGACCAAGATATCCCGCTATGGTCCCGGGATCGGCTGCCAATCCTACCGGTTGATTCTTGAATTCGTCCCTCGTGTGAATAGCGTACTCGGGTCCGAAAGACTCCTCGAAGTACATCTGCTGGAAGGTGGCGAACTTGAGCTGGTGTGAGGTGGAGTCCACCACGAAACGCTGCGTGGGCGCACATATGCCCGTCTGCAGCGCCTTGCGCAGGCCCGCCACCGACTCACCGCCCTGGGTGCAGACCACATGCCCATGCCGGTTAGCCATGAGCATGCCTTCCATGATCTCGGTCTCGCTGACGGCAATGGCATGGAAACGGTCGTGGTAATGCTTTCCGACCAGCTGATCGACCTTGGGAAAACTCACCGGGTCTCCGATCATGGCCGCTTGTGCCACCGAAGGCTTGACCTTTACGGGCGCGAAAACGCCCCTATCCCGCCAGCGCACAATGGGATCGGCGTGCTCGCTTTGCACCCCCAGGATAACCGGTAGTTCCTTGATGATTCCTAAATGGAAAAGATCCAGGAACCCCTCCATGACCGCCGTGACGTTGCCGGCGTTGCCGATGGGGACGACCACTACCAGGTTCTGTGTCCGCCAGCGCATCTGCTGGGCGATCTCATAGGCATATGACTTCTGGCCCAGAATGCGCACCGGGTTCTTGGAATTCAAAAGGAACACCTGATAGTCCTGTGCCAGCTGCTCCACGATGCGCATGCAGTCGTCGAATACCCCGGGCAGTTCGATGACCGTGGCGCCGGAACCTAAGGGCTGCGAGAGCTGCTGAGCCGTGACCTTGCCTTTGGGCAGGAGCACCACGGTCTTGACCTTGGATTTGGGCAGATAGCTTAGATACAGGGCCGCGGCCGCCGAGGTGTCACCCGTGGAGGCGCAGATGCCCAGTACATTGTCGAGGTCCTTGACCCGGATAACGTGGTTTAAGTAACTGATGGCCGAGGCCATGCCGCGGTCCTTGAAGCTGGCCGAGGGGTTGAATCCGTCGTTTTTGACAAAGAACTCCGCCCCCACCCAGGCGCCCAGTTCCTGGTTGGCTCGCACGATGGGTGTCTGGCCTTCGCCCAAATAGATGATATCCTTCACCGGCACGATGGGCAGGATCAGCTCGTGGAAGCGGAAGATGCCCGAGAGCTCAAGGGTATCGGTGCTTCGGCGGTCGTCGAAAAGCTTGATCCAACGCTGCGGTGATATCTTCTTGAGATCGTCAAAGGCGGTGTTCTCGACCTTGAGCAGGGATTTGCAGTGTGGGCAGGTATAGATGAAATCGTAGATGTCAAAGCTTGCGCCGCAGGCTATGCACCTGTAGACCAGCTCGCCCCGCATCGCGGGCATGTTCTCTTCTGCGCTTGCCGTCATTTCCGTCACTTGACACCTGTTTTACCCGTCCGGCCGGAAAAATCAAGGGAAACCCACTGCCTGCGCTCGGCCGTCCCCTGTTGCGGCACCCTGTGCCTGATATTTCAGCTCTGCGAGCCCTCAAGGGAGGAAAATCTATATAATAGGCTCTTGACTTTTTCAATACTTTTTTGGCACTCTGTCGCTTTATCATCTTCAAGGGAGGATACTCATGGAGGCATTGACCACGATTGAAATCACAGGCGCCAAGAAGCTTTCGAGCGGCAAGGTTCGCGAGATCTTCGATGTCGACGCCGAACACCTCTTGATGGTCACCACCGACCGCATCTCCGCCTTCGACGTGATCCTGCCCGACCCTATCCCTGACAAGGGCAAGGTTTTGAACCAGATCTCGCTCTTCTGGTTTGAGAAAACCCGGACGATCGTGCCCAACCATATCGTCGTCACCCAGGTCGCGAACTACCCCCCGCCCTTCACCGACGACAAACGCCTGCAAGGCCGTTCCGTACTGGTCAAAAAGGCCAAGCCGCTGACCGTGGAATGCGTGGTGCGGGGCTATATCACCGGCTCGGGCTGGAAGGAGTACCGGCAGAAAGGCTCCATCTGCGGCATCCATCTACCGTCAGGCTTGAAGGAATCGGAAAAACTGCCCGAACCGATCTTCACCCCCACTACCAAGGCTGAAATCGGCAGCCATGACGAAGCCATCGACTTCGCCACGGTCATCAACATGGTGGGTCAAGGCGTGGCTGAAAAGGTGCGCGACCTGTCGCTGAAGGTCTATGCCCTGGCCAGCGAGTACGCGCTTGGAAAAGGCATCATCATCGCGGATACCAAGTTCGAGTTCGGACTTATGGGCGATGCCATCATCCTCATCGACGAGGTCCTGACCCCGGACTCATCCCGTTTCTGGCCGGTTGACAGCTATGTCCCGGGCAAAGCCCAGCCCAGCTTCGACAAGCAGTTCGT
>JAKQBR010000355.1 GCA_029574005.1 Deltaproteobacteria bacterium
TGCGCTGGGGTATCGACTTCTCGGGGTTCCCCAAGTTCCTGGCATCCATCGATTTTCATGACAGCGACCAGTGGATGACCTGCGAGCTCAAGGAGGCCGACGACCTGATCTGCCGTGTCAAGGGCCGCAAGATTTCGGCGCCCTGGAGCCGCGCCATGAAGTTTCTGATCCGGTTGTATCAACACCGGCAGCCGCAGACCACGGAGTTCAAGGTCAATGCGCGCCGTTTCGGGGTATCCATAAACCCCGGGGACGTGGAGCTCGAACTCGGCGCGTCCCATCCAATGGCGCGCGAACTGGCCGATGCCCTGCTGATGCGGCGCAGCCTGATGTATTTCTATATCCCCAGCGTCCAGTTCGTGCTGTACGGCCCGGAGAACCTCTCTCTGCCGCTGGTGCACTTCCTGCTCAACCAGGGCATGCGCATCCCGCTCGATACAGTATAAATTCAGCGGGTTGCACAAATGATCCATCCTATGGTATGGTGAGCGCAAAGGGAGGAGACATGGCCACATTGACAAAGAAGGACATCATCGACGAGATCGCTATCGCGTCCGGGCTCGAGCGTAAGGAAGCCACCGAGGCCTTGGACGGTTTCATCTCCATTATCAAGGAGGAGTTGGCAAAGGGTGGTGATGTGACCCTCTCCGGATTCGGGAAATGGCAGGTCCGGCAGAAGCATGCGCGTCGCGGTCGCAACCCCCAGACCGGTGAGGAGTTGACGATCGCTCCCCGGAAGGTGGTGACCTTCTCGCTCTCACAGGTCCTGCGTTCGGAGTTGACCAAGGGTAAGTAGGTGTGCGAAGCGGGTTTTTTAAGCATGAAGTCCTGATGGCTATCAGGGGAGGGCTTGCGCATGTCTAAATCGGCGGATATCAGGAAGGACGAAAAGAAAAAGCCGCAGAAGACGGCCAAGGAAAAGAAACTGGCCAAGCAGGAAAAGAAGAGGAGCAAATAGACTTCTTTCACGAAAAGCCTCAACAAAAGCGCCCCCACATGAACCCCGGCCAAGCCGGCGCCGGATTCCTCCGCCTCATTCGGCATGCAGGGCAGGGATGCTCGTGAAGGGCACTCGGCGCCGCATGCCGATCTTGTGGCCATGCGCGCCAGGGCGCTTAAGCGGCCGCACGTCCTTTTAAAAGAAAAGGGCGCACGCCTGCGCGCGAAGGCGTGAGTACGGATTCATGAAACGATGGCTCAAGGATGGGTGAAATGAAAAGTGATCAAGACCTCTGGCGGCCGGGATACGGAGCGGCTGGCCTTCTGAAATGACGCCGCCAGCGCAGGGCGGAAGACTGGCGGACGACTTCATGGAGGGTGTGCTCAGAGGTTCGATCAGGGCCAAGGCCAGACCTCTTAAGACCAATACGCATTGTGCCGCGGGGGGCTTGAACCCGGTAAGTCTCCCGATGTCGCTTCCCTTACAGGTGCATGTGCACCCGAGGCGATCGTATTTGAATTCCGGCGGCGAGGCATGCTATCGACAAGTCTGTCGCCGATGCATGCCGGCCGGATACCTTGGCTGCGCGAAGGGCGCAAATCTTTGACGGGGAGATGACATGCGGCGGGCATTCGATAAACGGTTCTATACCACGGGGCGGTTTCTCCTGGATGTCGCCTCGCTCGTAAGCCGTGCGCCGCGGATCATCGAGGCCTACTATTCCAGGCGCGTGCCGTGGGCCCTGGCGGAAAAGATCATGCTGGCGGTCACGGCCGTGCATGATTGCCGACACTGCGCCCGATTTCACGGCGCCCTAGCCCGGCTGAGCGGGGTGGAGGCCGAGGAGATCAAGGGCTTGCTGCGGATGGAAATCGGCGCGCAGGTGGACGATTACGAACGCCCGGCCCTGCAGTTCGCCCAGGAGTATGCCCAGACGGAAGACCGTCCGTCAAAAGAGAACCTTCAGGAGCTCAAGCGATTTTACGGCGAGGCCGCCACGCGCGATATCCTGCTCTATCTGCGCATGATTTGCGTGGGCAACCTGACCGGCAATACCTTCGATGCCCTGCTTGAGCGTCTCAAGGGCAGCCCCGTCAGGGATAGCCGCCTGTTCGATGAGCTCGTGGTCACAATCGTGGCGTCACCCTTCCTCGCGTTCATCAACGCCTTTGCGGTCCGCCAGGGGCGCACCTGTTCGGGAAATCCGGCGGGGCGCTAGGATCGTTCGCTGACCAAGGATCGTGACATCACCGGGATCGATCTGCGCAAAGGGCAGGCAACGCCTCGGTCTGATCGCGTCTGAGGGTTTGATGCCCCGGTGAGAACAGCGCTCAAGCCTGCGAGTCGTCGCGCACCTTGAACTGCTCGACCAGGCTGCCCAGTTCGCGCGCCTCGATGTTGAGCGCATCGGCGGTGCTGGCCAGCTCCTCGACCGTGGAGGCGTTGTTCTGCGTGCTGGTGTCGATCTGGCTCACGGCGCGGTTGACCTCGTCCACGCCGCCCGCCTGTTCGGTGCTGGAGGCCGTGATCTCCTCAATGGTCCGGGCCAGCTGCTCCATGCTCTTGGCAATGTTTTCGAGGGCCTCATGGGTCTGCATGACCATGCGGTCGCCGGTATCGACCTTGTTCAGGCTGTCTTCGATCAGGGCCCTGATCTCGCTCGCGGATTGAGCGCTCTTCTGGGCCAAGGCGCGGACCTCTTCGGCCACTACGGCGAACCCCTTGCCGTGCTCGCCGGCCCGGGCGGCCTCAACGGCGGCATTCAAGGCCAGGAGGTTGGTCTGGAAGGCCACCTCATTGACCGTAGCGGTGATCTCGCCGATTTTGCGCGAGGAGACCTTGATGGCCTCCATGGCCTTGACCAGGGCGCGGGCGATCTCTCCCCCCTGTTCGGCCAGGCCGACGATCTTCAATGTCTGGACGCGGCCCTGTTCGGAATTGGCGGCCGTATTTTTGATGGCGGAGGTCATCTCTTCGATGGTGGCCGCGACTTCCTCGATGGCGGCCGCCTGCTCCTGGGTGGACTGGGAGAGGCCCTGTGAGCCGGACTGAACCTCCTGCGTGGCCACTTCGACCCGCAGGGCCGTGTTCTTGACATCCATGACGATCTGTTCGATCTGATCGATGAAGCGGTTGGTGTTGATCGACATCAGGCCGAGCTGGTCGGCGCTGCTCACCACGAGGCGCTGGGTGAGATCGCCCTGTCCCGCGGCCAGATCGGTCATGCGCTCGTTCAGTGACTTCAATGGTTTCGAGATCACATTGCGTATGGCTATGGCGACGAAGACGACGAGGATGATGACGATGATGCTGTTCGACAGGCCGTTGCCGATGATGCCGGTGATGCCCTCGCTGTTCTGTGAGATGGAGTAGATCGAAACCAGGGCCAGGTTGCTGTTCACGGCGCTGGTGCAGAACACCTGCCCTTGAACCATGTCATAACCGGTGAAGCGGTCTTTGTCCTTGATGCCGTCACGGATGATGCGGTTCATGCTCTGCCAGCGCGTGTTGAAGAGGGTGAGGTCCTTCGGGTTGTAGAGCATGGTGCCCGCGCGGTCGGTAACGGCATACACGTACTTGCCGCCGGCATTCAGCGCGTCGATGTGGGGTTTCAAATCGGCCAGGGTGGCGGTATCGCGGTCCAGGCGGCTCAGCACATAGCTCTGCACCTCCTCCATGCCGCGCATGGCGTCCTTTTGCACGGTGCCGGCGGCAAAGTTGGCGGAGACGCCGGTGGTGAACAAGACGGCCGCCGTGACGATGATGCAGCACAGGGCGATGAGCTGGGTGCCCAGTGGGATATCATAGAGCGGCCAGACAAGACCGCGACGCTGGTATTCGGCATAGATCCGGCGGAAGGCCTCGTTGGCGGGGCTCAAGGCCAGGAGCCGTACCAGCAGCGGGAACATGAGCATGCTGGCCAGGTCCTGGAGCGGCACCTTGGTGAGGACCGCGATCACGGCCTCGCCGCCGGCGCGGTGCAGGGTCCATTCGCCGATCAGGAGGATGAGGCCGTTGAGCATCATGACGAGCATAGCCAGGTCGGGCATGCGCAGGTTGCGGCGCGCCACGCGCTCGAGCTCGGCATCCGTCAGCCCTTCGGGTCGCTCGAGGAACCTCATCACCGGGCGGGCTAGGGCGAAGATCAGGATGGAACCCAAGAGGGCGTTGCCCGTGTCGAGCGATATGGATATCAGATCGAGGTAGGCCTTCAATTCAGGGCATGTCCGCTCGATACCCCCGGGCTCGAGCCAGTATCCGAGGAAGGCCATCAGGTTGAAACCCGCCACTGGCAGGACAATCTTCAAAAGGTATCGCATGCTGCTCATAGGTACCCTCTCCCCATGGTCCGGTCTTTTCGACCAAGGCCATTATCAGCATTATCGGTTGTCTCGATGAGCAGTCTTTAATCGCGGTACCGCATGCGGGAGACTGGCATTGCGCCGTGTGCCATGGAAGGGTGAAGCAAAAAGCGGCCCTTAAAAGGGGCCGCTTTTTTTCCACCGCAAAGGTCTTGGCCCTTGTTCCAAGCCATGCCCTGCCCTTCGGGCTATACGGTCATACACCGGCGTATCGGCTGCTGGAATCTGAAATCAACAAGCCGTCGAAGGAGAGGTTATCGCGCGCCTTTCGAGGGCTTGAATCCGCGCACCAGCTTCTGTGCCTGGGCTATCTGGGACGGAGACATCTTTTTCGCGAGGTCATCGCGCAGATCCTTGGCGTCCTTCAGGTCTTCGTCCGCCGCGGCCAGGCTGAGCCAGCGATAGGCCTCAACAAGGTCTTTCTTCACCCCCCGGCCCTCGGCATACAGCAGTCCCAGGCTGTATTGCGCCTTGGTCAATCCCTGATCGGCCGCCTTTTTGAACAGATCGGCCGCTTTGGCCAGGTCGCGTGCTACCCCCCGGCCTTCCTCGTACATGACCCCGAGGTTGTTCTGGGCATACGGATACCCCTGCGCGGCGGATTTCATGTACCACCGGGCCGCTTCGGCCTGGTCGTGGTTGACGACCAGGCCGGTCTCGAACATCAGGGCATAGTCATATTGCGCCTTGGCATCGCCCTTTTCGGCCAGCGGCCGCATCTCTTCCACGGCGGCCTGATGCTCGCCCTTCAGAAGGGACTCCATGTAATCCGCCCGGACAGGCGCGCACAGGACAAGCACGGACAGTACCATACTCAGGCATGTTTTCATGAGAGCCTCCCTGTCCTTCACGTAACTCAAGCGTCCGCGCTTGTAAAGCAACAACCGGATGGTGCGGCCGTCGGTGCCGGGGCATCCGGCGGTGCAACACCAGGGTATATCGAATGATAAGCCTGGAAAAAGGACAAAATATGGTGTATAGAAAGCCGTGAGAGGGCCACCGTGTTTTCACGCTTCAAGAACGACACGTTGCACGACTTTGATATTTCATCTTACCGGTTTGTTCTTTTCGGCACCAGCATCTGCGGGAGGGGGGTAAAACAGAGCGGAGCGGCTTAAAAGCATTACCATGCACCAAAGCCCGGCAGTGAACGGCGGCTGGTGAGAACAACATAAGGAGGAACAGCTGTGCAACAGGTGCTCGTGCAAGTGTTCAAGGAATGGGTCGACGGTCCTCTCGCGCGTCATTCTTTCACCGACCCCACCCGCTATGCGGGGTTGAAGACCAGGGCCTGCCCCTATGCCTCCCGCAATCCCTTCATCAAGAGCGAGGCCGACATCCAGATGCAGTTCGGCGGCTTTCTGGCAGGGCGCCTGCCTTCCGGATTGGCCGTTCATGCCGGCCTCAATCCCTATCGCGGGTTCCCGGCCCTGCGGGCGGACCTTTCCGTGCATCGCCTGCCGTCCGATGCATCTCTGCCGGCAGGCCACAACCCCGTGGTGGATACGGTTCAGGTGGTCATTGAGGTCATATACGCCGACGGCCAGCATCCCGACTGGCTCTTCGAGAAGGGGCGCATCCTTCAGGATCTGGAAAAGCTTGACTGCCTGCCGCAAGGCGTGGAAAGGGCGCTTCTGCTGCTGGACGAGAGCCTGCGCATCGATGCCCGGCATATCCAAGAGACCCGGGTCCTGGCGCGCAAACACCGCGTCACGGTCCTCTCCAACAACGCGGAGTTCATGCGCGAGGCCGCCTGAGAGGCAGGTCTTCATGCCGGGACATGGTTCCTTACCAGGTCCTTACAGGGGGCGCCGACGCCGATTCTTGGAAGGGACCCTCTTGTTCCGCCGGAATTTGAGCCCCGGCTTTTAAGCCGAGGGGAATTTGAGCCGAAACGTTGAGCATGCGTTGTCCCCGGTGTGGCTGTGAACAGGAACAAGGCCTCGAATGCCGCCAGTGCGGGCTGATCTTCGAGCGCTACCGCAGGGCCGATGTGCGTCCCGCCGGTATCGCCGTGGCTGCGCCGAGCCCCTGGCGGGACCTGCTCCTGGGGGAAAACGCATCTTCTCCCGAGACCTTCAGCCTGGTGCTGCGCGCTCTGCTCCTGGCCGCGCTGATGCTCTGGGGCCTCACGATCATGTGGGCCACGCCTTATGAAACCGGAGAGGCCCCCGGCTTCCTGCACCTGGTCAACACGCCTTTCCACGAGGCCGGCCATATCCTGTTCCGGCCCTTCGGCGCGCTGATCACCTCACTGGGCGGCAGCCTCGGGCAGCTCCTCATGCCGCTGGTCTGCTGCCTGGCCCTGCTCTTAAAGACCCGCGATCCATTCGGGGCAGGCGTGGCCCTGTGGTGGCTGGGGCAGAACTTCATCGACATCGCGCCCTACATCAACGACGCCCGCGCGGGCGAGCTGATGCTCTTAGGCGGCAACACCGGGCAGGCAAGCCCGTACGGGTTCCACGACTGGGAGTTCATCCTGACCGAGCTCGGGATTCAAAACTGGGACCACGGCATTGCCTGGGCCGCGCACCTGACCGGAGCCGCCGTCATGGCCGTCGCTCTTGTCTGGTGCGGACTGGTTCTCTGGCGTCAATACCGGGCCTCAGGGCGATCCTAGACCAGAGCCCGTCTCGATTACATTGCCTTTACGGCACTCGGCGTCTCTGCATACCATAAAAACTCCCGGCGCCTGCATTGACAATTCGATCCATTCTTTGTTACTATTTTATAACATAACGTGCGGGGACATGAACCATCGGCGGCGATCCGCAGCGATATCGATTGGCTTTCCTTGCCTGGCGAGACGGTATGAAGGAGGTTCGAATGCAGCGGTCACGGGGCAATATGCTCAGTAATCGACGCGGGACCATCGGGTGGCGGCCGGCGTTGCTGGTGCTCATCCTTGTCATGTCGGCCCCTGGCTTTGCGGGAGCGGCCCAGCCGGCAAAAGATGCGCAGTCGATCCTGAAAAAGGTCGACGACCTGTGGCGGGGGGCATCCTCCAAGTCCCTGGTCAGCATGCGGGTCAAGACCGCCCACTGGGAGCGCACCCTGGTCATGGACGTCTGGACCGAGGGCACGGAGAACTCGCTGGTCAAGATCATCAAGCCCCTCAAGGAACAGGGTATCGCCACGCTCAAGGTCGGCAATGAGATCTACAACTATCTGCCCAAGACCGACCGCACCATCAAGCTTACGGCCGCCATGATGATGGGCTCCTGGATGGGCAGCCACTTCACCAACGACGACCTGGTCAAGGAAAGCCGCTTGTCCGAAGACTACAATTCCCAGATCACCTTCGCGGGCAGGCGCGACGGCCGGGATATCGTCGAGATCACGCTCATCCCCAAGCCGCAGGCCGCCGTGGTGTGGGGCAAGATCGTCCTGACCGTGCGCGACGACGACCTGCCCATCAAGCAGATCTACTACGACGAAGACGGCCGGGTCGTGCGCGTGCTCACCTGCGACGACTATCGCCAGGTCTCGGGCCGCGTGGTGCCCATGCACATGAAGATGACGCCCGAGGACAAGCCCGGCGAATTCACCGAGATCACCTACGAGACCCTGTTGTTCAATGTGAGCCTGCCCGCGGGTTTCTTTTCCTTGCGCGAGCTGAGGCGATGAAAGTCTTGCGCCTGGCCTTCCGGCACACCCTGCGCAACCGGCGCCGGAGCCTGATCACCATCCTGGCCATGGCCTTCTCCCTGGCCATCATGGTGGCCTATATCGGGCTGTGCGACGGCTTGATGCGGGACATGCGCGTAAACGCTATCATGAACGAGATCGGCCACGTGCAGGTGCACGCGCCGGGCTACATGGATACGAAATCCTTTTACCGCCAGATTGATGATCCGGAGGCGCTCCTGGACGCCTATGCGGCCGCGGGCCTGCATGCCAGCGCCCGCCTCTATGCCAGCGGGCTGTGCGCCAGGGGGACATCCTCGGCCGGCGTGGTGATCCGCGGGGTGGACCCGGTGGCCGAGGCCCGCACCACGCGCATGGCGGGGCATATCCTTGAGGGGCGCTGGCTTGACCCCCATTGCGACCGCGAGGTCGTGCTGGGCCGTCGGCTGGCCCAGGCACTCTCCGCGCGCATCGGCGATGAGCTGGTCATCGTGGCTCAGGCCGCGGACGGTTCGGTGGCCAACGAGCTCTTCACCGTGCGCGGAATCCTCAAGAGCGTGAGTGAGAACGCGGACCGGGCCGGGTTCTTTGTTACCGAAAAGGCCTTCCGCGACCTCATGGTTATGCCTACGGGAGCGCATGAGATCGTCATCACCACCGCCATGGACGCGGACCTCGCGGCTACAGAGGCGCGCGTCAAGGGCCTGTCTCCGGGACAGGACGTGCGCACCTGGGAGCAGCTTTTGAAAGCCGCGCAGGAGATGGTCGCCTCCATGGAGGCCTATCTCTTGATCACCCTTATCATCACCTATGTGGCTATTGCCATCGTGACCTTGAACGCCATGCTCATGGCGGTCTTCGAGCGCATCCGCGAATACGGGGTCACCAAGGCCTTAGGCGTGGGACCGTGGGATGTCTTCCATCAGATCATGATCGAGACCCTGATCATGGCCAGCGCCGCGGCCGTCATCGGTCTGGCCGCCGGTATCCCCTTGACCATGTGGCTTGAGACCCACGGGATCGACATGTCCAGGTTCACGCAGGGCGCCACGCTTTCCGGCATCGCCATCGACGTGATCTGGCGCGCCGTCCTCACGCCCCGCGTGGTGCTGGTCCCCTTGGTCTTCCTGTATCTCTTTTCCCTGCTGGCCGCGCTCTATCCGGCGGCCAAGGCCGCCCGGCTCGACCCGGTCAAGGCCATCCACCACTGCTAGGGGGGCGCATGTTGCTGCGCATGGCATGGAGAAACCTGTGGCGTAATCGCCGCCGCACCGTGATCACCCTGATCGCGATCGCCTTCGGCATCCTCATGAACACGAGCTTCACCTTCATCAGCGACGGCTATTACGGCCAGCTGATCGACGCGGCCGCGCGCATGGGGGCCGGCAACCTCACCATCCAGGCGCGGGGCTTTCAGGATAAACCCGAGGTCGGCAAGGTCATCACGGATACGCCGGCGCTCGTCCAAAAGGTCCTGCGGAGCGAGCATGTAAAGGCCGCATCGCAGCGGATCATCAGCCAGGGCATGGCCGGTACGGCCGTGGACTCAACCGGCGCCGGCATCCTTGGGATAGACCCCGCGGCCGAGGGCAAGCGGCCTTTTATCCTGGATCATATCGTACAGGGGTCCAACCTGACATCGGCCGCGGACCGCCAGGTGCTGATCGGCCGTCTCATGGCCAAGCAGCTGGAGGTGAAGATCGGCAAAAAGCTCGTTATCACCACCACGGACAAGGGCGGCAATGTGGTCAGCGGTCTGGTCAAGGTACGCGGGATCTTTGCCACCGGCGTGGACGAGGTGGACCGCTATGTGATCGTGGCGCCGATCGATTATCTGCGCGGCATTGTGGGCTATGGCCCTGGCGAGGCCACCCAGGTGGCGGTTTTTCTTGATTCCGCCCACCACACGGACACTGCGGTCGCACACTTGAGTCCCGCGGCCGGGGCCCACCAGGCCGAGGCCCTTTCCTGGCAGCAGATGATGCCCGATCTGGCCGGCATCATCATGCTGGACAAAACCGGCAACTATTTTTTCCAGGCCTTCGTCTTCCTGCTGATCATGGCCGGCATCCTGGATACCGTGCTCATGGGGGTCATGGAGCGCATGCGCGAGTTCGGGGTCATGCTGGCCGTCGGGCTCTCGCCTGCCCGTGTGGCGTCCCTGATCATGCTGGAGACCGTCTGGCTGGGCGTGATCGGGTTGACCATCGGGGCCCTGGTGAGCATCCCGGCCTACTGGTACCTCAGCACCATCGGCATCGATCTGCGTTCGCTGATGCAGGAAAGCCAGGTGGCGGGCGGGGTGGTATTCGATCTCTGGATGAGGGCCCGCTTCCGGCTCGACCATATGATCGTGCTGTTTAGCGGCATGTTCGTCTTGATCCTGGCCGCCGGGGTCTATCCGGCCTGGCTGGCCGCCCGGACCAGGCCGGTCGAAACCATGAAGATTATCTAAGGAGGCATGCATGAGTGCTGAGATCGTAAGCATGCGGCAGGTGGATAAGATCTATGTCAACGGCGATGAAAAGACCTATGCCCTGCAGGGCATGAACCTCTCGCTTAGCCAGGGCGAGTTCACGGCCCTGTGCGGTCCGTCGGGTTCGGGCAAGACCACGGCGTTGAACCTGGTCGGCATCCTGGACACCCCCAGCGCGGGCACCATCGTGGTCGACGGCAAGGAGCTGGGCAGACTGACCAAGAGCGAGCAGGCCGCCATGCGCAAGCAGCGCATCGGCTTCATCTTCCAGGCCTACAACCTCATCCCGGTGCTCTCGGTCTATGAGAACGCGGAGTTCGTGCTCATGCTCAAGGGCGTGCCGCCGAAAGAGCGGCGCGAGAAGGTCATGGCCATCCTGGAGATCGTGGGCATGGCCGACAAGGCCGACCGCCGGCCCCACCAGCTCTCGGGCGGCCAGCAGCAGCGCGTGGCAATCGCCCGGGCCGTGGCGGGAGAGCCGGCCCTGGTCCTGGCGGACGAGCCCACGGCCAACGTGGACTCCCGAACCGCCGGGGGACTCCTGGACCTCATGGAGCGCCTCAATGCCGAGCACGGCGTGACCTTCCTGTTCTCCACGCATGACCCGCACGTCATGGAGCGCGCGCGGCGCATCGTGAGCCTGCACGACGGCGCGGTCATGGACGACCGCATCAAGCAATAGATGTCCAGCCGCGGCCTGATCGGATTCATCCTGGCAATGCTGCTGGCGGTCACTGACGGGTACGCCTTTTACGACCATGCCGGGGAAAAGGCTGCCGTGAAGGCGCGCTTGGCCGTCGATCTCGGCTCGGGCTTCATCGTGTACCCCGAACCGGAAGAGCTTTACCCCGAGAAGGGCGAGGGGATGAACAGCCTCAATTTCCGGCTGCTGGGCGATGCCAGGTGGGGCGAGGCCGTCCGGGTGGAACTGAATGCCTATCAGCGAAGCGCCACCCGACCGAACAGCCTGCTCTCCCCAGGTGATGCGGATGAGCCGCACCGTTATGAGCGCCTTGAGCGGGAGTTCTCCGAGGCCGATGACTTTCGGGCGGTCGTCGGCCTGGATCAGGCCAGCATCAAGCTCTCCTCCGGCCCGGTGGAGCTTGCCGTGGGCCGCCAGCCTATCGGGCTGGCAAACAACCTCATCTTTACCCCCAATGACCTGTTCTATCCCTTCGCCGCCACGGCCGTGGACCGCGAGTTCAGGCCGGGCGTGGATGCCGCGCGCCTCGGTCTCAAGACCGGCGACCTCTCGGGGGTCTCGCTGATCGCGGTCATGGGGTATGACCCGGACAACCACCAGGAATGGGAACGTTCGGCCGCGCTCCTGGCGGGCACGGTCAATCTCCGGGGTGTCGAATGCGGCGCCCTGGCGGGCAAGGCCGACGGGCGGCACCTGGCCGGCCTGTCCCTGAGCGCCGAGGCCTTGGGGCTGGGCTGGCGCATGGAGGGCAATTATTCCCGCCCCACCACGTATACCCAGGACGGCTATGTCCAGCTCAGCGCCGGCTTTGACAAGCGCTGGCCGAACTCGCTGCACCTGATCGTCGAATATTACTATCACGGCAACGGGAAGACCGATCCTGATAAATACCTGGAGCGCTTGAACGATCCGACCCTGGCCATGGACCCGTACCTCGGCCGGAACTACCTGGGCCTGACCCTCATGGGCGACCTCTCGCCCGTGTTCACCCTGCAGGCCGTGGCGCTCGTGAATCTCGACGACGGCGCATGCCTCTTCGGGCCGTCCGTCACCTACAAGGCCGCGGACGAGATCGAGTTCATCCTGAGCGCCGAGCTGCCGTACGGGAAAAGGACCGATGTCATGCTCAGCGGGCCGGACATCGGCTCCGAATATGGGCTCTACCCCAGGACCTTCAGCCTCCTGGGGCGGATCTATTTCTGAGGGGCGCGTCTGGTGTCATGATGGCGCGGTCCGGAGCTACCTCACGGCGAACTGCACCGTGGCGAGGGTCTGACGGTCTCCGTCCAGGAGCGAAAGCGTGTATTCGCCCGGCTGCACCCTCCACAAGCAGGGCGTCCGGCTGCCGATCTCCCGTCCGTTGAGGGCCCAGATGTAATCCCCGCGCGCGGGATCGGCCTCGAAAGCCATGTTCTGATTCGCGCGCGGGATGCCCGGGTCGAACGAGATCACGGCCCCGTGCGGGGGATAGGTGATACGGGGCGCGGCGTGCCGATCGTTGAGCCTGATGATGCCCGGCGGTTCGGTGCCTTCCAGAAACCATTCCGTGCGGGCCGGTTCGATCGAGCCCGCAAAACGCACGGCCTTCCTGATGAGGCCCTTGGGAGGCCGCGGCGGGGCCGAGCTCAAATCCCGGTGCAGATGATTCATGATCTCCAGCCAGACCGGCGCGGCGCCGCTGACACCCGAGACGTTCCACATGGGTTCGCCCGAGAAGTTACCGACCCAGACGCCCACCGTAAAGCGCTCGGAATAGCCGATGCACCAGTTGTCGCGCATGTCCTTGCTGGTCCCGGTCTTGACGGCCGTCCAGAAGCGTGTGGCAAGATAATTCTCCAGGCCGAAGGTATGCGCGCGGGCGTCGCGGTCCGAGAGAACGGCGCTGATGATGAAGACGGCCCGTTCGTCCATGACGCGTGTTTGCGTGGCATGGCCTTGGTCGGGCAGGAAGCTAAGCGGCGAACAGACGCCGTGGTTGGCCAAGACCCGGTAGGCGCCGACCAGGTCGAGGAGGCTGACGTCCACCGAGCCCAAGGCCAGGGAGTAGCCGTAGTAGTCGGCCTCTTTGCGGATGCCGCTGAAACCGGTCGCCCGCAGGCGTTCCACAAAACCATCCAGTCCTATCAGCTGTAACGTCCTGACGGCCGGGATGTTGAGCGAAGAGGCCAGGGCGGTGCGCACGCTGACCTCGCCGGCATAGGTCTGATCGTAATCTTCCGGGATGTACAATCCGGTGGGGGTCGGTATCTGCAGCGCGGAGTCGTCCAGGATGGAGGCGGCGGTCAGGACCTCGCGCTCGAGGGCCAGTTCATAGAGCAAGGGCTTGAGCGTGGAACCGGCCTGGCGCGGGGCCCGTATGCCGTCCACCAGCGGGGCCGATGCCCCTGCCCCGGTATTGCCCGCATAGGCCAGGATATCGCCGCGTTGATTGTCCACCACCAAGGCCGCGCCGTCATGGACATTGCGTGCGTTGAGCGCGGCCACCTGGCGCGCGAGGGTCTCGGACACAAAGGCCTGCAGCCCTTTGTCCAGCGTCGAGACCACCCGGCGGCGGTTTTGGGAAAGCAGCATGCGCGCGACGTGCGGCGCGAGCGCGACGCCCGGCCGCACCCGGTAGGGGTGTCCGACGGTGTTCCGGACCAGGGTCATCAGCTCCCCATCCCCGCAGGCGATACCCAGTGAGGCGCCCAAGGCCTTTGCCCTGGCCACGGTCCTTCTCAGCGGGGCCTGCGGCTCCGGGATCAGGGCGGCGAGGACCAGTGCCTCCCGGTCATTGATCCCGCTGGGTTCCTTGCCGAGGATGCCGCGGCTGGCCGCCCTCAGGCCCTGCAGCTCGCCCCGGAAGGTGACCAGGTTGAGATAGGCCTCCAGGATCTGCGGTTTGCTCCAGGCCTTTTCCAGCGCGCGGGCGGCCCTGATCTGCCTGAACTTTTCAGGCCAGGAGCGCCGCGGGCCATGCGGCTTGAGACGTCGGTCGAGCAGAGGGACCACCTGCATGCTGATGGTGCTGGCCCCGCGGGGCCTGCCTTTTCTCAGCAGCGCCCCGGCCACGGCCTTTAAGTCCACACCGCGGTGGCGGTAAAAGGCGCGGTCCTCGGCAAAGAGCACGGTCCTTGTCAGGCAGGGCGAGATGTCCGAGAGACGCACCCATTCCAGGCGTCTGGCCCTGGGATCGACCCTCAGTTCGTGCAGCACTTCTCCGTGCCGGTCAAGGAGCACGGCCTCGGAGGCCTGATAATCCGAGCGCACCCGCGCGAAGTCCGGGATATCGGGCTGGGGGCCAGCCATCATCGCGGCCAGGTGCAGCAGGCCAGACAGGCCGGAGACGGCCAGGGCCATGGTAAGTCTGCGCTTGCTTTTCCCCATACACCTCATGCATTATCCCTTTTATTCCCATGCGTCTACCGGGGAGTAGCGGCTTGCGTCCGCGGGCTTGCGGCAGGCGGATCTCGGATACCATGCGGGGGTGGGCATGAAAATGATGAAACTCCTCTCGGCCCTATGCGTCCTGGCCCTGGCCGGTCTGGGCATGGCGGCCCAGGACCAGGCCTTTGTCGAGTCTTTCGCGCCGCAGGGCACGGTCAAGCAGGTGCGGCAGGCCACGGCGCGCTTCTCCGAACCCATGGCGGATTTTGGAGACCCCAGGCTGAAGGACCCCTTTACGGTCTCCTGTCCGGTCGCGGGCACAGGCCGCTGGGTCGATGCACGCTCATGGGCTTACGATTTCAAGACCGATCTGCCGGCCGGGCTGGTGTGCGAGTTCAGCTTGAAGCCCGGGTTGAAGACCTTGAACGGCAAGCCGGTTACCGGGCAGAACCGCTTCCGATTCACCACCGGCGGGCCGGCCGTCCGTGAATCCTGGCCCGAACAGGGCGCATGGCCGCGGATCGACGAGCGCCAGGTCTTCATCCTGACCCTGGACGGCGCGGCTCAGACTGAAAAGATCGTCAGGCATGCCTATTTTTCCGTCCCCGGCATCCGCGAACGGGTGGGGGTCAATATCCTGAGAGGGCCTGAGCGAGACAAGGTCCTCAAGGCCTCCGGCCGCGCGGGCGCTACCGGGGGGCTGGTGGTTATCCAGGCCAGGCAGGCCTTTCCGGCCGCGGCCACGGTCAAGCTGGTCTGGGGAAAAGGCATCGCCTCTCCTGCCGGGGTGGCCACGGGCCAGGACCAGGTCCTGAGCTTCAAGGTGCGCGACGCCTTCAGCGCCTCCTGCGGGTGCGAGCGCGAGCGGCCGGACGGCCCCTGCATCCCGGTGCTGCCCATACAGCTCCCCTTTACCGCCCCCATCTCCAAAACGGATGCCGGGCGGATCGTGCTCAGGCACAAGGACGGCCGGGTCTGGAAGGCCAGGCCCGTGGATTATGGCTCACAGGGCGGCAAGGAGACGAGGCGCGTAATCTTTGACGGCCCGTTCCCGGAAAAGGCCGCGTTCAGCATCATGCTGCCCCCGGGTTTGCGAGACGACACGGGCCGCACGCTCATCAACCAGAGCCGGTTTCCCTTGACCGTCAAGACCGGGGGCTATCCGGTTCTGGCCAAATTTTCATCGCGCTTCGGCATCCTGGAAAAGGCCGATGGGGTGCTGCCGGTAACCGTGCGCAATATTGAGATGCAGGCCCAGAAAACGCCTGCCCCAGCCGCGGCCGGGGCAAAGAAAGCGGGTCAGACGCTTGGCAAGGAGATGCACCTGCGCCTGTACAGCATCGAGGCGGATAAGGAAGCCCTGATGATCAACTGGCTGCGCACCGTGGCCAAGGCCAAGCGCGACACCTCGCTGCTCAAGGGCAAGGCTCTGGTGCGGGAAATACCATTGCCGCGCCGCGGGCGCACGAGTGATTTCGAGGTGGTGGGCATACCGCTGCCCGGCCCTGGGCTCCATCTGGTGGAGATGGAAAGCCGCTTGCTGGGCAACTCTCTGCTGCAGAAACCCGCCCCCATGTTCGTGCCGTCACTGGCGCTGGTGACCAACCTGGCCGTGCATTTCAAAGAGGGCCAGGAAAATGCCCTGGTGTGGGTGACGGCGCTGGACAGCGGGCAGCCGGTCAGGGACGCGGCGGTCACGATCCGCGATGCGTATGGCACGCTCCTCTGGCAGGGCAGGAGCGATGCCCGCGGCGTGGCCCTGGTGGACAGGCGCTTAAGCGCTCGCGAGCTCCCCTATGAGCACTGCATGACGGATGAATATGCGCCGGGTCTGGAGAACCTCTGCCAGGGGTTCTTCGTCTTTGCCCGTTTGTCCGATGACATGACCTTCACGCATTCGAGCTGGAGTGACGGCATCGAGCCCTGGCGCTTCAATCTTCCCGAGTCGGACACTGCCGAGGACGCGAACATCGTCGCCCATACCATCCTGGACCGCAGCCTCTTGCGTGCCGGCGAGACCGTGCACATGAAACACATCATCCGCACGCAGACCTCCACAGGCTTCGGCCTGCCCAGGGACGCGCGCCTGCCCCAGACGGCCGTGCTCATGCATCTGGGCAGCGACCAGGAATACCGCGTGCCGATCACCTGGCAGAAGGGCGGGGCAGGGGAGTGCGACTGGAAGATCCCGGAAGCGGCCAAGCTGGGGACCTACCATATCTATCTTCAGACTGCCGCCCCGGATGCCAAACCCGAAGATTTCCAGGCCCGATACTTTACCGGGAAGCTGCGTGTGGAAGAGTTCCGCGTGCCGTTGATGAAGGCCGTGATCCAGCCGCCCAAGGGAGAGCATATCAGGCCTCAAGCCATGGATATCGACCTGTCGGTGGCCTATCTCTCGGGCGGCGGTGCTTCAGGCTTGCCGGTCAAGCTCAGGGCCGAGGTGCGGCAGACCTCGCCCGTATACCGGGGGTATGAGGGCTTCAGCTTCACCGGCGGCGCGCTCAAACCCGGTATTGTCGGGAGCAGCCTGAGCATGGACCGCGGCGGTTTCGATGAAGGACCCGAGGCCGGCAGCGGGGACGATCGCGATCTCGGGGCCAAGCCGGTCAGGCTCCCCACGCAGGACCTGACCTGCGATGCCAACGGCGCGGTGCGGGCCCGTCTCACGGGCATCCCCAGGATCGACAGGCCCGGCGTCATCCATGCCGAGCTGGAATTCAGGGACGCCGGCGGCGAGGCCCAGACCGCGGCGGTCAATATCCCGATCCATCCCAGCCGCCGGGTGGTGGGCATCAAAACCGATTCAAGCTTCGTCTCCAGCGGGATCATGAAGTACAGCGTGGCCGTGCTGGACATCAGCGGCCAGCCGGTCAAGGGCGCGGCCGTGACAATCGATCTGTTCCAGCGGACCCTGCATTCCCATCGCGTCAGGCTGGTGGGCGGGTTCTATGCCTACCAGAACACGCTCGAGATCAAAGCCCTCGGCACGAGGATCACCGGGACCACGGACGCCCGGGGGCTGCTCTTCTGCTCCACCAAGGCCCCGGTCTCCGGCGAGATCGTGATCCAGGCAGCGGTGAAGGATGAGGCGGGCAATACGGCCCATGCCAATGCCGAGATGTGGGTCTCAGGCAGAGATGCCCTGTGGTTCGAGCAGGGCAATGACGACCGCATCGATGTCATCCCCATGAGGCACCAGTACGAGCCGGGCGAGACCGCGCGCTTCCAGGTGCGCATGCCCTTCGGCAAGGCCACGGCCCTGGTGAGCGTGGAGCGCGAGGGCGTGATGGATATCTTCGTCCGCTCCCTTTCCGGCGTCAATCCGATCGTCGAGGTGCCCATCAAAAACAACCATGCCCCCAATGTCTTCGTCTCGGTGCTGGCGGTGCGGGGACGGATCGGCGGCTCGCGGCCCACCGCGACCTTTGATCCGGGCAAGCCCGCCTACAAGCTGGGCATCGCCGAGATCAAGGTGGGGTGGAAGGGTCATAGACTCGATGTCGAGGTCGCCCCGGACAAACCGACCTACCGGACGCGGGAGACCATGCAGGTGCGGTTCAAGGTCAGAAAGGCCGAAGACGGCCGGGCGCCGTCAGCGGGCCAGATTGCCGTGGCTGCCGTGGATGAAGGACTGCTGGAACTCATGCCCAATGAGAGCTGGCGGCTCCTGGATGCCATGATGCGGCGCCGCGGCTATGGGGTCAGGACCTCCACGGCCCAGGGCCTGGTGGTGGGCAAGCGCCACTTCGGATTGAAGGCCCTGCCGCACGGCGGCGGCGGAGGCAAGCAGATGACGCGCGAGCTTTTCGATACGCTGCTTTTCTGGAAGGCCACGGTGCCCCTGGATGCGCGGGGCGAGGCCAAGGTTGAGATCCCGCTCAACGACAGCCTGACCGGGTTCAGGATCGTGGCTGTCGCCACCGGCGGGGACGGCCTCTTCGGCACGGGCGAGGCCTCGGTACGGGCCACCCAGGACCTCATGCTCCTCTCAAGCCTGCCGCAGCTCGTGCGCGAAGGCGACCGCTTCATGGCCGGGGCGACGCTGCGCAACGCCTCGGGGCGCGGCATGGACATCGAGGCCCTTCTGGCCGTCGATCCGACCCCAGCCCGCCAGCGTTTCAAACCCATCAGGGTCTCGGTCCCGGCCGGAGAGGCCCGGCCGATTGCCTGGCCTCTCATCGTCCCCTACGGTGCCGACCGGCTGACCTATACCATGACGGCCGGTGAAATAGGCGGTAGGGCGCGCGACCGCCTGCGGGTCACGCAGAAGGTGGTCCCGGCCATTGCGGTGCGCACCTTCCAGGCCGACCTGAGGCAGGTCAAAGGGGATCTCGCGATCGACATCGCGCCGCCTGCCGACGCGGTTCCCGGTCGGGGAGGCATCGCCTTTGAGCTGATGCCGAATTTGGGACAGGGTCTGGCCGGGGTGCGCGAGTACCTGCAGGCCTACCCGCACGGCTGTCTGGAGCAGCGGGTCTCGCGCGCGGTGGCGCTCAAGGACAGGGCCTTATGGGAGGCCACTGTCAATGCAATGCCCGCCTATCTCGACAAGGACGGTCTGCTCAAGTACTTTCCCTGCGCGGGGTGCGAGGGTTCCGAGGTCCTGAGCGCCTATGTCCTGTCCATCGCCCATCAGGCCGGCTACCAGCTCCCGGAGTTTCTCAGGGAGCAGATGGCCGAGGCCCTGAAGGCCTTCGTGGAAGGCCGCATCGTCCGTTACAGCGATGTGCCGGCCGCGGACCTGACCTTCCGCAAGCTCTCGGCCGTTGAGGCCTTGAGCCGCTATGAGACCGTGGACCCCAAGTTCTTGAGCGCGATCGCCATTGACCCCGACCTCTGGCCCACCTCGGCCGTGATCGACTGGGTCATGATCCTGGACCGCGTCAATGTGCCCGAACGCGGCGCGCGCTTGTCGCAAGCACTCCAGATCCTGCGCAGCCGTCTGAACCTGCAAGGCACCACCATGGGCTTTGCCACCGAGAAGACGGACAATCTCTGGTGGCTCATGATCTCCGGCGATGTCAATGCCGCCAGGGCCATGCTGGCCCTCATGGCCAGGCAGTCCTGGGCGCCGGATGTGCCCAGGATGGCGCGCGGCCTGATGGGACGCATGCGGCGCGGCCGCTGGGACACAACCCCGGCCAATGCCTGGGGGGTGCTCGCCATGGAGGCCTTTGCCGCGAGGTTCGAGTCCTTGCCGGTTGCGGGGCGGACGCAGGCACGGCTCTCAGGCCGGGGCTTGTCCCAGGATTGGAAGGAAAGGCCGATGGGCGGCGCGTTTGAGTTCGCCTGGCCCGAGAGGCGGGAGATCCTGGCCATCAGCCATACGGGCGCCGGCGCCCCCTGGACCATGATCAGGAGCAGGGCCGCCATACCCTTGAAGGGGGAGCTGTCCACCGGCCTGGCCGTCAAGAAGACCGTGATCCCGGTCGAGCAGAGGCGCACCGGAGTCTACAGCCGCGGCGATGTGGTGCGCGTGCGCCTGGATCTGGAAGCACAGTCCGACATGACCTGGGTGGCGGTGAGCGACCCCATCCCCTCGGGCGCCATCATCCTGCAGGCCGATCTCGGCAGCGGATCGAGCATGCTGACCGCCGGCGAGACTGCTCGAGGCGGCGTCTGGCCGGCCTATACCGAACGCGGCTATGAGGCCTTCCGGCAGTACTTCGCGTACGTGCCCAAGGGTAAGTGGACCACTCACTATACCCTGCGGCTCAATACCGAGGGCACGTTCAGGCTGCCCGGCACGCGGGTCGAGGCCCTGTACGCCCCGGAGATGTTCGGCGAGATCCCCGATACCGTCATGGAGGTCAAGGCGGAGTGAGCGGAGGCGTAAGGGGCGTGAGCCCCATGGCCGGTCTGCCGCCCGGGCAGCCCCTGCCGCGAAGGGCGGGGTTGAACGATCATGCCGGGTGAGAAAAGTAGGCCGTCATGACCTGGGCAATGCCCCGGTAGAAGCTTGTTCCGGCATGCCGGCCCAGTCTCTCGGCCACGCTCAGGGCAAAGTTGCGCAGGTGCTCATCCAGGGTCTTCTTCTGGAGCTGGGCGGCATAGTCTGCGATCCTGGCATCACCCGTCTTGAGACCTTCCATCTCCTTGAAGGACAGGAAGGCCATGAACTCGAGCTCGACGGCGATGTGATCGGGGGGCAGTCTGAAATCCTCATCCACCTTCAAGCCGGCTTCATAATAGAGACGGGCGATGGCGAAGGTCGATTCATCATACAGCTTGCCCTCGTTGTAAACCGACTCAAAGAGATAGACCAGGCGGTGGGGTTTGGAGGCGAAACACATCCACGTATAGTCCTTCTCGATATCCAGGAGCAAGGCCGCCTGGTCGACCGACGCCGCGGCGCAAACTTTTTGCAGCGGTTCCAGATGCGGTCCCTGGCCCGTTATGCCCAGCTCCGTCAGGGCCGCGAGGAGTTCGCGTATGAGATCGCCCCGGCAGAGGTTCTGGACGAGGTCCTTATCAGGGTAATTGAGGGCCTGGGCCAGGAGGGAGCACAAGGTTGCTCTGGCCGCGGCGCGCTTGAGTTTTTCAGCGGTTTCGTTCATTGCTTCACCGTCCCTTCCATCATACTCATCAGTTGCACCATGGGCACTGGAATCTGCAAGCCATAAAGAATGGGGCCGTGCAGAACGGTCTCGACGCCGTCCCACACGGTTATCCCCGGTAGGTTACTTCTTGCTTTGCTTGGCCTTCTCCTCGGCCTCCACGCGGGTCCTTCTCTCGCTGAAACGCGTGAACCCACCGATGGCCACCGCGGCGATTGCCGTGGGCACGGTGAATGTCTCTCCCAGGGAGACGCTCTTCGTAATGTCCTTGGCCGCGACCTTCGGATAGCCGAAGGTGGTCGGGTCCGCCTTCGCCAGGATGAAGAGATGGGTGCCGCCGTTTTCCTTCATGCCGTAGATCTTCAGATTATGCTTGGCCGCCAGCGACTTTGCCTTTTCCAGCATCGCCTGGTAATCGCCGAACTGCAGCGCGCCGGTGGGGCAGACCTCCACGCAGGCAGGCTCCTTTCCGTCATTGATCCTGTGGGAGCACATGCTGCACTTGACGATCTTCCGCGTTTCGGCGTCAAACTGGGGGATGTGGAACTTGCACACGTTCACGCAGGTCTGGCAGCCGATACATTTCTTGATGTCATACAGGACCGTCCCGTATTCCGACTTTGTCAGGGCCTGGACCGGGCAGTTGGCCACGCAGTCCGGGGCTTTGCAGTGCATGCATCGCTTCTGATACAGACCGTCGTCATTGATCTGGACAAAGGTCCGGAACAGACCTTTGGCCGCCTGATTGTGGTATCTGAATTCCTGGATACACCGGTATGCGCAGGAGTTGCAGCCCGTGCAGTATGTGTCATCCAGCAAGATGGCATATTCTTTCATGGCTCATCACCTCACGATGTTTTTTTGATGCTGACGAATACATCCTCCACCCACCCCATGCCGGTCGGATCGAATTTCTTCGCAATGGAGGGGTCCTTCTGCGGTATGAGGTCACCGTCCCGATAGCCGAAATCGGCGGCCACCTTGAGATTCTTGGCCCGATGCCCGATGCCGTGGAAGAGCAGCACGCAGTCCTTTCTGGCCACACGTTTCGTCAGGTGGAGTTTGGCCTTCTGCGGTCTGGGGAGATCTTTCATATACCTCGGATCGTTTTCCAGGATCACCTGGTCACCTTCCTTCAGCCCCAGCTTGGCGGCTGCCTCGGGGTTCATCCATACCGCGTCCATATGGTTGCGGATGGTCACCTCCTTGAGGACCGCATTGTTGATGAAGTTAGGGTCGGCATGCATGTACCAGGGTGCACGGGTGATGAGCAGGGAAAACTTGAAATCACCCTTGGTTTCGTGCCAGCGCGGGGCCCAGACGGGCAGCGGGCTGTGGCCCACCGCCGCGAACTCGTCGATATACATCCGCACCCTTCCATGGGGTTTGCCATAGCCGATATCCTCGATCGTCTTGTAGTTCGGGTACGGCTTCTTGTCGATCCAGAAACCGCCTTTGGCCATAAACTCGGCGGCATTCTCGGCTATGCCCATCTGCTTGACGGCCACATCGCTCAAGTTCGTGGGGATCTTCTTGGCCGGATCGCCGCTTCCGTCGGTGGTCCAGTACTTCGGCGCCATGGCCAGTCCGATTTTGGCGGCAAACCCGCCCCAGCCGATCTGGTCACCGGGAGACTTCTGTACCGGTGCGCCGCCGACGATGCAGGGATACTTGGGATAGTACAGGCGTAGGTCCATCTTGGCTTCCTCGAACTGGTGGGGGGCCGGGATGACGTAGTCGCAGAAATAGCCGAGGTCGTCGAGGTACAGGTTCCAGTCTACCACGAGCTCCAGCTTGTCGGCGGCCTTCTCCAGCATCTGGGACTGGATCATGGAGAAGAGTCCGCGGTGGGGGTTCCTGAAAAAGGCCACCTTGGCGCGGTTGGTCTTGTACAGGCCCCAGCCCACCATGCCGTAGTGGCCGGGGGCGGAGAAATCCTTCTTGCGGTAGATGGTGTCCGTCACCGGGAACTCGTTGCGGAAGTCCACCGGCTCGGCCGGCTGTTCCGGGTAGGGCTCCACCGGAGGCGCGATTTCATCGATCCAGGGTATTTTGACATCGTGAAGGAGCAGGACCCCGCCTTCATGGTCGATGGACCCTGCCAGGGTGTTGAGTATGTTGATGGCATGGCGGAGCCTCCAGCTGTTGGCATAGTTAGGGCCGGCGGCATCGCGCTTGTAGGTCGGAATCATGGCATAGGGCGCCGCGGCGGCGAACTCCAAGGCGATCTTGCGGATGGCGTTGGCGCTCACCTCGCTGATCCCGGCGGCCCACTCGGGGGTGTAGGTCCTGGTCGTATCCTTTACGAGCTGCATGACCGGCTTCGCGCCGACCTGCTTTCCCGCAACGACGACCGTAAAGGGACCGCCGAGCAGCGCCGGCGCATCGCACTCTTCGATAGCCTCGGCCCTCTTGTGAGTGGTGCACCAGGCCAGCATCCGGCCGTCTTCCGTCTTCAGCGTGGTTTTGGCCTTTTCATCGACCAGGGCAACCGCATCGCTGTACTTTTTGAGAAATGCGGAGTTGTACTTTTCCGCCTTCAGAATCGTGTTGATCATGGCCAGGGCCACGGCCAGGTCCGTCCCCGGCTTTATGGCGTGGTACTCGCTGGCGTAACCGTCAGTCATGGGAGTCCTGACCGGGTTGAACATGACGATCTTGCAGCCGTTCTTCTTCCCCCTGGCCCAGTGGTTGAGCATGCCCGCCTTGCCGCATTTGGAGAAGGAGTCGAAGCCGAACCAGACCTGGTACTTGGCGTTGTCGTAGTCGTAGCCGCAGACATGGTGGCTGGGCGTGTAACAGCTGGAGTAGAACTTGTTGGGCGGATTGGTCAACGTCAGGCAGTTGATGTAGTAGTGGGTGCCGAAGCATTCGGTGCGCTGGTCGCTGCGGGTACAGCCGATCGACTGGCACAGGCGGTTGGTGTAGGGATCGCCCGGAGAGGCCATGAGGATCTCGGAGGGTTTGTATTTTTTCATGGCCTCGATGATCTCTTTGACCGCATCATCGGTTTTCATAGTGACCCAGCCGGGGTCGAAATCGGTCCCTTTTTGCTTGTTGGTCCGCTTGAGCGAGACCATCAGACGGTCCGGATCATAGAGGGAATCGACGAAGCCCATACCCTTGATGCAGAATTTTCCATTTGAAACCGGGTCTTCCGGTCTCCCCTCGATGGTGATGGCGCGTTCCACGCCGGTGGCCGGGTCCACGCCCACGACGATAGTGTAGGCGCAGTCGGCCTCGCACGCCCGGGCGCAGACCTGGGGGACCCGCTTGGTGATCCGGTAGGGAAGCTGCTCCTGGGGATGGTCGCCGAATGCCCAGGCCGGTTTCAGGTTCCTAAACGGGAACGCTGAGCCGGCCAAAATGGCGCCGCTCGCCCCTGCCGCTTGGAGAAATCGTCTTCGTGAGACCTTCGTATTCTTTTCCATCTTCAACCTCTCTCATCGTTTTTTTCACTCGGATGCTTGCCGTACAGTCGAGGACCCTTTCCTTCATCCCACTCCAGAATGATCTTTGATCCACCTTCCTTCCCCAGGCCTTGTACCTGGCCTGCTCTATTGTTCACGAAAAAGCATATATACGCTATAATAATCAGCCTCTGAAAAGCATAGCCTATGCCAGAGTCTGGAACAAAGAATTGAGCACGAATATTCCATGTGTTGGGAGAAGGGGCGAACAGAGCGACCCATTCGCGAGGGCGGTAATATGTGCAAAATTATCAAAGGGGACCGCCGGAGTGTGAGAAATTGTGAAGAGCGGCCGGTATGCGCTTCATGCCAGGCATTGCAGGGGAAGCCCGTCATTATCGCGGCGAGGACACCATGCGAGGCGCTTTTCCGGACGGGCCGATCGCGTCGATGAAGATTGTGATAGTTTGCAGGCAAGGTGTATATTATACTACAACAGCTGATCGGAGATCTCTGGTGACGGGAGAATTGCCATAATGCCGAAGAAGCCCACATATGCGGACCTGCTGAAGCGGATCGAAGAGCTTGAGGCTGAAGATGCCGCACGACTAGGGCATGTCCGCGCCGAGTATGGCGACAATGGGCTGTTCAGGACGAGCGATCGATACTTCCGCGACGTGGTGGAGAATTCCCCCACCGGCATCTCCATCCTCCTGGATGAGAAGGTGGTATACCGCAATCCCGAGCAGCAGAGGATCTTCGGGCCGCTGGCGGAGAATTGTTCGCCTTCGATATACGAGCGGGTGCACCCGGACGACGCGGAAAAGCTCCATGATCTCATCCGGTCGACCCTCTCAGGCCAGGGAAGGCAGGCGGGGATCGTCATCAGGTTCATCAACCTCTGGGGCGAGACAACGGGTGAGAACGCCATGAAGTGGCTCCACTGCCGTGCCAACCTCATCGATATCCAGGGGAGGTCGGCCGTGTTGATCAACATGATGGACGTGACCAAGGCCAGGGAGGTTGAGCGCCTTCTCAATATCCGCGACAGGATGACCTCCCTGGGACATGTGACCACCGGCATCGCGCACGAGATCCGCAACCCCCTCTCGGGGATCAACATCTATCTCGATACGGCGGATCAGCTCCTCCAGCAGGGTGCGGACAGCGATACACTGAGGGAGATCCTTGCGAAGATCCAGGCCGCCTCATCCAAGATAGAGGCCGTCATCAGGAGGGTCATGGATTTTTCCAAGCCCTCCGATCCGAAGCTCGAACCCATCGATATCAATCAACCCATCGAAGAGGCCCTGGGGCTGTGCGCGGTCTTGCTCAGGAAGACCGGGATAGAGATCATAACGGAACTGGCTGTAGGGCTCCCTCCCTGCAAGGCCGACCTGCAGCTCATCGAGCAGGTGATCTTGAACCTCGTCACCAATGCCGCCGAGGCCATGAAGGGCATGGGTGAGGGAAAGAAGATCAAGATCAGCACCTCACAGAAAGGGCTGCGCGTCGTGGTCTCCGTGTCCGATTCCGGGCCCGGGGTGCCACCGGACCTGGCGCAAAAGATCTTTGACCCGTTCTTTACCACCAAGCGGAGCTCGACGGGCATCGGCTTGAGCCTCTGCCAGCGGATCATCCAGGATCACGGCGGCATCCTGAAGGTCTCTGCCGGGCTTTTGGGCGGGGCCGAGTTCTCTTTCACCCTGCCCGTCAATCCATGAAGAGGGGTGTATGGTGCGCTTTTCCCTAGTCCTCATAGACGACGAAAAGACGATCAGAGACGGGATCAGCATGGCCCTGGCCTCTGAGTACGATATCAGGACCTTTGCCTCGGCCGAGGAGGCCCTGGAGGCGATCGGTGCCTCTCCTCCCGATCTCGTGCTGCTCGATATCGGACTCCCGGGCATGAACGGCATCGAGGCCCTTTCCCGGATCAGGGAGCTCTACCCCGAGACCCTGGTGGTCATGATCACCGCCTACGAGGATGTCAAAACGGTCATATCCGCCATGAAGCTCGGGGCCCATGACTATGTGCTGAAGCCCATCATCATGGGCGGACTGAGGGTCACCATACAGAACGCCCTGGAGACCATCCGGCTCAGAAAGGAAGTGCGCCTGCTCCAGGAGAGCAATCTGCAGGAGAACATGCCTTTCTTCATTGCCCAGAGCGACGAGATCCAGGAGGTCATGGATCTCATCACCAAAGTCGCCAGCAGTCCCGACACGCCCATCCTCATCCTGGGCGAGACCGGTACTGGCAAAGAGCTCATTGCGCGCGCCATTCACTACCGGAGCCCGAACGCCCAGGGACCATTCCTCACGCTCAATTGCGCCGCCATCCCCAAGGATCTGATCGAAAGCGAACTTTTCGGGTATGAGAAGGGCGCCTTCAGCGGCGCGAGCCAATCAGGCAAGAAGGGGCTGATCGAGGAGGCGGCCGACGGGACCCTGTTCCTTGACGAGATAGGGGACATGGGCTTGGAGGCCCAGGCCAAGCTTCTGCGGTTTCTGGAAGACGGCGAGTTCTATCGGGTGGGCTCGGTCCAGAAGCGCCGTATCCGCACCCGGATCGTATCGGCCACGAACAAGGACCTCGTCGATCAGATGGAGCAGGGTCTGTTCAGAAACGATCTGTATTTCAGGCTGGGCGTGGTGACGGTGCATGTCCCGTCCTTGAATGACCGCCCGAAGGATATCCTCCCCCTGGCCACTCACTTTCTTGCGCAGTACAGCGCCAAGTTCCAGAAAAGGTTCACCGGCATCGCCCCTGAAGCCATGAAGGCGCTTCAGGATCATCACTGGGTGGGCAACGTGCGTGAGCTCAAGAACCTTATCGAACGCGGGGTGCTTCTTGGAAGAGGCCCTGAGTTGAAACCGGAGGACATGGCTTTGGAGGTGCCGCGCCAAGGCCCTGAAGGTGCCCAAAGCAAAGATCGCTTACCGGACGAAGATCCCGACATCCCTCCCGAAGGGATCGATCTCATGGCGGCAATCACGGAGTATGAACGCCGGTACATCAGGGCTGCGCTCAAGCAGGCCCAAGGCAACGAGAGCAAGGCCGCCCGGCTTCTTCACATGAACCATTATACCCTGCGCTACCGGAGGAAAAAGATCCTCTGATGCAGCAGCCCTTGCCGCGAACCATTTGAAAAACTATGAATATCCCCTGGAAAATTTGCACAGGACCGCTGTCTTCAAACCGGGGTCTTTTGGCCCTCAGTCGCCTAAGGCATTGATTGGCCGGGTTTTCCCATATAGCCTATTCTGGCATGACCTATGCTTAGCTCAATGCCGGAGGAGAGAGCATCGCCCATGAGTCTTCCTGAAGAGATCAGGGACAAGAAGATCCTGCTCATCGACGACGATGAAAGCATCAGGGACTCCCTGCGGATGTTCTTTCTCGCCGAAGGTCTCCGCATCGATGCCGTTGAGACCGCGGAAGAGGGTCTCGACGCCCTCTCCCGGCGGCATTACGACGTCATCATCACCGACTACAACCTGCCCGGCATGGACGGACCGAGCTTTTTCAAGCGCGTCCATCAGCTCTGCCCCGCTTCCTTCAAGATCCTCATGACCGCATATGCGAAAGAGCCGCCCGTTGCCGCGGCAGACCTCGGCGTTGACGAGTGCATACAGAAGCCATTCAGCACCAAGATCATCATGGATTCCCTGTCCCGCTCCACGGGAAAAGATGGTCCCAGGGCTCGCGAGCAAGGCTGAAAAAGCCGGAGCAGGGGCAGGCCGGTCTCTGTGAGGAAAGGGAGCCCCCGTGTGGCTTTACCGGGGGCTCCCTTTCGTTGCATTTGCCATTCAGCCGCCCGCGCCGCCCTGAGCGCCTCGATCAATCAGGCGGGAGCGGCGGCATCTGCTCAGCCGTGTCCTGTCAGGGTGCGAGGACAGCCCAGAAGATGAGCACCGTCAGCGCCAGGCCGAGCAGGACGCTGGCGATCCCGAACACACCGGCAAAGAGCTGTATCCCGGTCCCCGGGCCTTTGCATTTGATCTCCTCCAGCCGGTTCTCCTGCAGAATGCGCTCATACTCCAGCGGCCGCTCATGCTTGAGCGCCTCGATGGTATAGCTCCCGGTGAAGATGTTGCGCTCCAGGGGGAACTTGTCCGGGACCAGGTGGTTGTTGAAGAAGTGGATCGTGAAGATGAACACCGCCGCCAGGAAGGCCTCTTCGGAATGCGCCAGGTGTGAGATGTTGATCATCCAGCCCGGCATGACATATGACGTCAATTCGGGTATCCACATGATGATCCCGGACAGCCCGATCACGAACATGCCCCAGAATACCGCCAGGAAATCGAACTTCTCCCAGTAGGTCCAGCGGTCGAACCGCGGCCGTTCTCCTTTGCCCACAAACCACTTGAACATCCCCCAGCAGTCCTGGAAATCCTTGATGCGCGGGAACAGGGAGTCAGGCCCGAAGAGCCTGGCCACCCAGCCTTTGATCCTGAAGCCGGGGAACAGGAACTTGAGCGACAGCCAGCAGGTATACAGGAACAGCAGCCACAGGCCTAGGGCGCCGACGCGGTGGACGGCGCCCGCGTTCTCCACGCCGCCGAACAGGGTGATGAATGTCCTGGCCCAGGAGGTATCGGGATATTTCAGCGGGAAGCCCGAGATGACCACCGCGAAGAATGAGAGGATGAGCACCACGTGCATGACGCGGTCACGCACGGAGAACCGTCTGACATACTGCCGGGATTCCTCATCTTGAGGCACGAAGCCGCTCTTGATCCCTCCCCTGATGAGGCAGCTCTTTTCCGCGTAGGCCTTACGCCACCAGAGCAGGATGTGGAGCCAGAAGAAGCCGAACACACCGGCGAGGAGCGCGATCATGAAGATCTTGGTCAGGTACAGGCCGAGGAAGCCCTTCGGGTTATCCGGGTCAGGGTGCGGCACGTACGACACGAAACGCGGATGGAAGTTCTTATGGCATTCCCCGCACGTCTTGACCAGCGCTTGAGGATTCAGGGCTGAGGCGGGATCTTCGGCCGGCAGGATGTTGTGGCCGGGGTGGCAGTCTGTGCAGCCCGCGACGTTTTCCAGCTCGCCCAGCTCGCGCACCTTGCCGTGATACGTCTCTCCATAGGCCTTCACGGCCATGGGGAAGACGCCATACTTCCCCGCCACCCCGCCTTCCTGGTGGCACGCCATGCACAGGGCGGTGTAATGCGCGCGTTTGTCGGTCTTGCCCTTTGCCGTGGCGGCAAAGGCCGGGGTATCGTGGATGCCGTGACAGTCGCTGCATGTGGCGGCATCCTTGTTGCCCGCCAGGAACTTGGCGGTATGTCCCTTCTTTACATACCTGTCCTGATCGCGGTGGCATGTCGTGCAGGCGGCGACCACGGCCGCCTCGCCTTTTTCGGCCGGTACCGCCTTTTCAGGATGGATCGCGGTATGGCATTGCAGGCACGATATCCTGGCCGTGACGGCGTGGTAGCTCTTCGCATACTCCTTGTCGATCTCTCCGTGGCATACGGCGCAGGCGAGCAGGACGGGCCTTTTCTTTTTCTGCATGTGGTCCGTCAGGTTCGTTATGCCCTGATGGCACACGGCGCAGCCCATGGCGCCATGGGGCGTTTGGGCGAAATGCTGCTCATATTTCGGCCCTGAATGGCAGGCGACGCAGTCGCCGAGACTCACCGCGGCCCCGGGTTCCGGCGGCTTGGCCGCGGGTCTTTTCGCGACCGCGGGTTCCTTGGGATGAATACCGCCGTGGCACTGCTGGCATGAGAACTTCGTTACCGTGGCATGGATGCCCGTTTTCTGGATGTCCCGGTGACAGGTGTTGCAGGTGGCGGTCTCGACCGTCTCACCGCCCTGCATATGCTTGGTGAAATCCGTGATGCCCTTGTGGCAGGCCGCGCAACTCAACGAAGCGTGGGGGGTTGACGCGAAGTACTGCTGGTACTGGGGCCCGACATGGCATGTCCTGCAGGTGATGGCAGGCCCGGTGGATTTTGCGGGTGTGGTCTTGCCGGTTACCGCCGCGGCCGGGGCCTTGGCCTCCTGCGCCTTGGGCGGCGCCTTTTCCTCGGGCGCCTTTTCGACGGCCGCTGCGCTCAGGAACGTAGGCGGCAGCATGGGTGAGGGCGTCACGTTCTTGAAGTCATGGCACTGGGTGCACATGTACTCGGACTTTTTGTGCTGGTGATGGCACAGGGAACACTCGACCTCGGTCCCGTAGTGCGAGTTGTGGG
>JAKQBR010000011.1 GCA_029574005.1 Deltaproteobacteria bacterium
GGCAAATAGAGGGTGAAAATCGTTCCTGCGCCCGGACGGCTTTGGACGTCTATGTAGCCGTCATGGTCCTTCACCGTGCCCCAGACAACCGCGAGCCCCAGCCCGGTTCCGCTGCGGCCCATGACCTTCTTGGTGTAGAACGGTTCGAAGATATGGTTCAGGTCGTCGGGGGCTATGCCCTGTCCGGTGTCGGAAACGCACAGCACGACATAATCCCCCTCGCGGACCTCGTCATAGCCCTGCAGGGGCTGGTCCAGATATTGATTGTAGGTCCTGATGGTCAGGAGGCCGCCCTCGGGCATGGCCTCGCAGGCATTGGCCGCCAGATTGTACAGCGTCTTGTTGAGATGCACGGGGGAACCGGACATATTCAACAGCTCACGGTCCAGATCGGTCGCGACACGAACGGATGGGTGCTCGGACAGCAGTCGCTCCAGCTCCGGCGAGCTCCGGAAGTCTTCGACGATCCTGCTCAGATTCAAGACGTCGCGTCCCATGACACCCCTTCGCGCCAGGGTGAGCAGGTCGAGCACGATCGCCGCCGCCCGTTGCCCCCCCTTCATGATGTTCAGGAGGCGCGACCGGATGGGGCTGTTTTCCTCAATCCCCCTCATGAGCAGCTCGGCGTTGCCGATCACCACGCCCAACACGTTATTGAGGTCGTGGGCAACCCCCCCGGCCAGGGTTCCGAGCGCCTCCATCTTCTCGGCGCGGTTCAGGCGCTCTTCCAGCCTGCGCTTCTCCTCTTCGGTCCGTTTACGATCCGTGATGTCGATGACCTGGATGGCGGTCTTGACCTTGCCCGACGAGTCGACGTAGACGGCACTGCGCACCTCGCCGATCCGCGTTTCACCGTTCTTTCGCAGGAAATGAAACTCGTACTGCGCGGGTACATCCCCGCCCCGCTGACGGTTCTGGAAGCGCTCCCTCACCGGCTGCGCATATTCCTGCGCGAGCGGAAAGGTGAAGTCCCGTCCAAGCATCTCTTCTTCCGCATAGCCGGCCAGACGGCAGAACTCTTCATTCACGTAGGTATACCGCAAGGCGTCGTCGATGATGGCGATCCCCACCAGAGACCTTTCCACCACGGACCGGAACTTCTCTTCGCTTTCGCGCTGCGCCCTCTGGATCTCGATCTTCTCCGTGATGTCTCGTATCAACGCCAGCAGGCATGGTTCGCCGCCGATAGAGATGACGCGCGCCGACATCTCGCCGATCTTTATCGACCCGTCCTTGCAGCGGAAGCGGATCTTCTCCTCCTGGACCGAGCCTTGCTTATATAGGACATCCACCACATGGTCACGGTCCTCGAGATCGACCCACAAGCCCATGTCGGTGGCCTTCCGGCCGATGGCGTCTTCGTAGGTATAGCCCATCGTGCGCACGAACTCGTCATTGACATCGATATACACGCCGTCGTTCAAGCGGCTGATGATCATGGGATCGGGGCTCATCCGGAAGATGCGCGCGAACTTGTCCTCGCTTTCTCGCAGCGATTCCTCCGAGCGCTTGCGCTCCCTGATATCGCGGCACACTTGCACCATGCCGAAGGGTTTGCCGTCGGCGTCGCGCAGGACATCGCCGTTGACCTCGAAGGGGACCTTCCGGCCGTCTTTAAAAATCAGGCGGTATTCCTGCGGCCCCAGGCGGCGTTCCATCATGGGCAGCGACAACCCCAGCGCCTTTTCCCGGTCTTCGGGGGCCACGAACATGATTATGTCGTGGTCGATCAGCTCGTCGCGGCCATAGCCGCTGATGCGCATTGTCTGGTCGTTGACGAACAGGATCCTGCCATTGAGGTCCATGCGGACGATCACGTCCGGCATGGCGTTGACCAGCCGGGTAAACTGCTCCTCGCTGGCCCTCAAGGCCTGGAGCGCCTTGGTCCTCTCGGCGTCCAGACGGCGGCGGGACAGGAGCAGAAACGCCAGCGTGAATACCACCCCGCTCAAGAGGACGATCACAGCCGCGACTGCCCATATCCTATGGCGGTACTGCTCGTAGAAGGATGCCGGCCGGTTGATGATCCAGCTGCCCGGCGGCAGGGCACCGATCGGCAGACCGAAGCGTTGGAGGGCCTGGTAATCGAAGGTCAGCACCGCGACAGGGTCTCGAACGATGGGTATGCGCTGAGCCGAATCCCCAGCGAGTATGCGCGCGGCCATGGCAGCGGCCATTTCGCCCTGCCTTTCGCCGGACAACAGGCTGCCGCCCACCACGCCACCGCCGAACCGCGTCTGGTCCATCGTGTAAACCGGCACGCGCGCGTGCCGTGCGAACAGCGGTCCGGTGGCGGCTGAATCGAAGACCTTGCCCCGGCTGTCCACATTGTAGCCCATCAGCAAGACCGCCGAGCTGTCGGGCAGGACAGCGAGCTCTTTCAGGACATCTTCGACCGGCTGCGCCGGCGCCATGCGGAATCTGAAGCGCTTGTCGAAGGCCGGACGGACGGCCTCGAGATCCTTGCGCGTGCCCAGGCCGCTCTCGGTGTAATCGTGCACGACCACGATCTCTTTCACTCCCGGCTGCAGCCGGTCTATGGCCTTCAAGGTGCCGACCGGGTCCCATGTCTCGGTCACGCCCGTGACACCGTCCCGGCCGCGGATCACGTCTTCGGGCGGTCCGTTGAGGCCGCAGAACACCACCTGAGCCCTCGGAAACAGCTCGGACCGCACATCCAGGACCAGCTCAAGGGCGATATTGTCCGAGGTGATGACGACCGGGAAGTCCATGTCCTTTGATTTGGCCCTCAAGAGATCGACGAACCGCGACCGCACCACCTCTTTTGCAAATCGCTTGGCGTCCATGTATTCGACATGCAGCTCGGCATCGGGCAGGACGGACCGCAACCGCGCGCCGATCCCCTGCATGATCTTGTCCGTCCACGTGAAGCCCGGGTGGTAGGAATGAACGATCAGGACCTTGGCCGGCAAGCGATCGCCCTCGGCCGCCAGCGGCCGCGGCGGCCCGGTCACCAGCATCGCCAGTACCGCGGCGACGAAGATCCCCCTGCGCGAAAGCATACGGAAGTATATAAGCGGTGCGCTCCGGTGTGTCAATGGACCGTTGCCATGCCCCGACCCTTTTGTCCGCCATTGATTTCTTACCGGGGATAAAATATCCTCCAGGGAGACGATCCGGAAGGAGGGGGGCATGAAGGTGGTTCCACTGCTGGCGGCGTTTTCATTGCTGGCGACAGGTGTCTGGGCCGGGGACGAGATCAAGGTCTGCTTTTGCAAGGATATCGATATTGTGTTCAAGCATGAAAATGCACCGCTGAGGTGCTCTGAAGGCGACAAAAACCTCGAGACCTTCAAGGAGCTGTACGCCAAAGGCTGGCGGCTCATCCAGGCGACAAAATCGGGCGAGACCTCGCTCTTATACTTCGAGCGGTCGTCAGAGGCCGCACAGAGCGCCCATGGGCAGGCGGTGACAGACCGTCCATAGGAAGCAACAGCGCCACCGATAAATCAGGGCGGCTTGGCGCTCGAGCAGGCCAGCCCCGGGTGCTCCCTATCCGCCGGCAAGGGTCCTAGGGGTGTGTCGCTCCAGCTGGCGCAATATTCCGGACGCCCCTGATCCGCCGGGGCATCGCCCCCTGACCCTTGCGCCAGATTTCAGCACCGGCCAGAGCGTCTCCTGACACGGCGTACATACCGCATCCAGAAATTTGTCCCACGCATAAAAAAAAAAATTGACCACAAACCTCTACTGAGATATACAGAGATTATTAACTAAGATATATCTTAGTTATAGGCTGGAATTATGAGGATGGGCCATGAGATCTATCGTCCGGTTCGTTACGGCAGGCATGTCCACCGCGCGTTTGCGACAGAGATGCCTCCATCCACATACCCATGCGATCCGCATGGCTATGCAGCCATCCGTCATGTTCCGGAAATCATGCCGGCATTAATACATTCAATTCTACATAGAAGGAGAACAGGTATGAAAAAAGGCACTGCTTTCATCGGCGCATTTCTGGTTATGATCATCTGCTCCTCGCCGATCGCCGCTGCGGAAAAGGGCAAGGTCGGACCCTGGGTAAAGATCAATGAGAAAGACGGCATCGTCGCGTATGCGCGCGACAACTCGCGTGTCCCCTTAAAGGAAGGCCGTTGTGTGGGCGTGATCAACTCCTCGGCCGAGAACATCGAGAATATGATGCGCGATTGGGATGCCTACCTGAAGGTCCTGTTCATGGCCAAGGAAGCCCATCCGGCCACCGGCCCCTTCTGCAAGCCCGGGCCCGACACCTACTGCGCCTACCTGAGGCAGGGAGCCCCCTGGCCGGTTGAGGACCGCGACGGGTACGGCACCCTGAATTTCTATGTCGACAAACCCACCGGTGAGGTGCTCGTCAAGGTGACGGTTGGCGAAAACACCATGCCCCTGACCAAAAACGTCACCCGCCTGCCCTTCTGCGAGATGGAGTGGATGATCAGACCGATCGACGCCAACCATTGCCTGGTCGTCTATCAGTTGATGATGGTCCCCGGCGGCTCTATCGACAAGCTGCCGAAATCGGTCATCAATTGGTCCATGAAGCATTTCGGCATCCTCACGTTCGAGAATATCCGCAAGCTGGCAAAACAGGACAAGTACAAGCACGCCAAGGGGTATATCACCAAGACGGACTGGCCCGCGGACCTGAGGTACTATATCGAGGACATCAACACCAGCGATTACAAGATTCAAAAGTAAGCACCTCATGCGTGGACGGCCGCCGGTGGGTCCGCGGTCAAAGGTGGGATCTGCAAGGCAGGAGCGGGCATGACATGGAAACAACACTTTCATGAGGATTTCATCACCGAAAGGAGGCAAGGCAGATGGCTAGATTGAAGGCTCGCGGCACGGAAAGGAATGCGTATGACTATGACGTGATCGTGATTGGCACGGGCATGGGCGGCTCGGCCGCCGGCGGCATCAGCGCCCTCAACGGGCTCAAGACCCTGATCCTGGAAAAGAACCCGACCCCGGGCGGGGCCTGCTCGTATTACAAGAAGGAAGGCTTCCACATCGACACCGGGACCCACCTCTTCATCCGCGGCAACAAGGGCCCCTTCGGCGTGTGTACCAGGCGCCTGGGGCTGGGCGAACCCCTGCAGTTCCTGCACACCGACCCCATCACCCACCTGCGGGGCTTCAACCTCGACCTGGCCTTCCCGGCCAGCTGGCTCAGGGCCCCCCTGGC
>JAKQBR010000029.1 GCA_029574005.1 Deltaproteobacteria bacterium
AGGTAGCGGTCGGGCAGCATCATGGCTGCCCGGATATAGGGCTCCTCGCCCTTTTCGATCTTCATCGGGCCGGGGTAATGGGTGGGGTTGTCCACATAGATGACGCTGCCGTCCTTCAAGGTGAAGCGGTAGCGCACGCTCGGCACGGACAGGATGATGGAGAGGTCGTACTCGCGTTCGAGCCGCTCCTGGACGATGTCCAGGTGCAGGAGGCCCAGGAAACCGCAGCGGAAACCCTGCCCCAGGGCCACGGAGGAGTCCTTCTCGTAGATGAAGGCCGCGTCGTTGAGCTTGTACTTTTCCATGGCCACGGCCAGGTCCTCGTAGTCGTCCGAGGCAATGGGGTAGATGGAGGCGAAGACCACGGGCTTGACCTCTTTGAAGCCCGGCAACGGCTTGTCGCAGGGTTTGTCTAGATTGGTGATGGTGTCGCCGATGGCCACGCTGGAGACGGTCTTGACCCCGGCGATGATGTAGCCCACCTCGCCGGCGTTTAAGGCATCGCGCTTCTCGCGGTTGAGTTTGAAGTGCCCCACCTCCTCCACGCGGTAGGTCGCATCGTTGGACATGAAGCGGATGGTATCGCCCGCCTTGACCTGGCCGTCAAAGACGCGGCAATTGATGATGGTGCCGCGGAAGGCGTCGTAGTGCGCGTCGAAGATCAGGGCCGCCAGCGGTGCCTCCATGTCGCCCTTTGGCGGCGGTATGCGCTCGACGACGGCCTCCAGGATCTCGTCGATCCCGGTGCCCTCCTTGGCCGAGCATTGTAAGGCCTTGTCCGAATCCAGCCCCAGCTCGATCTCGATCTCCTCCAGGCAGCGCTGGATGTCTGCCGAGGGCAGGTCGATCTTGTTGATGACCGGGATGATCTCCAGGTTGTGCTCCAGGGCCAGGTACAGATTGGCCAGGGTCTGTGCCTGCACGCCTTGGGCCGCGTCCACCAGCAGCAGCACGCCTTCGCACGAGGCCAGCGAGCGCGAGACCTCGTAGGAGAAGTCCACGTGCCCGGGGGTATCGATCAGGTTGAGGCGGTAGGTCCTGCCGTCTTTGGCCGTATACGGCAGGGTGATGGCCTGACTCTTGATGGTGATGCCGCGCTCGCGCTCGATGTCCATGTTGTCGAGCATCTGGTCCTTGTAGGTGCGCGCGTCCACCACCCCGGTGCGCATGATCAAGCGGTCGGCCAGGGTCGATTTGCCGTGGTCGATATGGGCGATGATGCTGAAGTTGCGGATCTCATCCATAGGGGTCTCTTCTCATGGCTTTCGTAGTTGATGCCATGATATTTGTCAAGGAAACACCTGAGGCCGGGGATGATCAAAACGCAGGTAGGGGTGACCGGCTGGTCGCACCGGCGGTTGCATCAAAGCACGAGCATGCCATATCCACGCAACGCCCACGGTACTACGAAATAACAGAGATGTGCGGTATCTATCGCGTGGTCATTTCTTTTTTTGAAAATAAGAATCACAGGGGCAGTGTCCGGCTTTTCCTTTTTTACGCTTGCAGAAATTTATACAGGCTTCATAATTCGGTTGGTCTGTGAACCAATCGATACCTAACCAGCCATCTTCTTTAGCTTTAGTTTGGGATCTGCGAAATATTTCAAGCCATTTGCGGGCGGTTTTGGAGGGGGTGGTGTAGGAAAATAGCGGTTTTGCGGGCGGTGTGGCTCGTAAAAGCTGTAGGCACACGACATGGCCAATATGTATTGACTGGCAGGTAGATACACGCTAAATGTGTGAGCATGTACCTGCGTACGACTAAACGCAAGAAACGCGACGGCAGCGTGGTAGAGTATTTCCAGCTCGCCCATAATGAACGCCATCCTGAGACCAAGAAACCCATCGCCCAGATCATCCATAACTTCGGCCGTACGGATGAGCTTGACCGCGAGGAACTCATCCGACTGTGCCGCTCGATCGCCCGGGTCTGCGGGGTACAGGTCGTCGATCCCCTTGATGAAAAGGACATGAACGTAGGCTTTCCTCGGGACCTCAAGCTCATCGCTACCCGAGAGCTGGGCACGGTGCTTGTTATTGAAGCCCTGTGGGAACGTCTGGGCATCGGCAAGATCATCCGTGAGATCTGTAAACGCAAGGGCTTGGCGGCACCCTACGAAAGGGCACTGTATGCCATGACGGCCAACCGTCTGTGCGAGCCGTCCTCCAAGCTGGGGGTATGGGAACGATGGATGGCAAAAGCCTATCTCCCCTCATGCGAGGACGTGAAGCTCGAACATCTTTATGCAGCCATGGACCACCTGTATGAGCATGCCGCCGAGATTGAGAAGCATGTCTTCTTCCAGACCGCCAACCTCTTCAACCTGGCGGTAGACTTGATCTTCTATGACACGACCACGGCCGAGTTCTCGATCGACGAGGAGGATGAAACCCGCCGGTACGGAAGAAGCAAGAGCGGCACGTGGAGCCCCCAGGTGGTCGTGGCTTTGGCGGTTACCCGCGAGGGGTTCCCGGTCAGGTGCTGGGTCCTGCCGGGCAACACCACCGACGTGACCACTATCGCACGGGTGAAGGCGGACCTGAGGGACTGGGAACTGGGCCGGGTTATGTTCGTGGCCGACGCAGGGATGAACTCCGCTGAGAACCGGGAAGAACTGGCCCGTGCGTGTGGCAAATATCTGCTGGCCACCCGCATGGCAAGCGTCAAGGAGATCCGCGGGGAGGTGCTGTCCCGTTCAGGCCGCTACACCACTATCCGGGACAACCTCCAGGCCCGCGAGGTCATCATCGGTGACGGGGAGCGTAGACGCCGATACCTTGTCTGTCACAACCCCAAGGAGGCCCACCGCCAGCTGGAGCATCGCGCGGCCGCGATCGAGTACCTGGAAAAGGAACTGGAGCGCCGCCGTGACCACCGTGCCACCGCGCAATGGGCGATTGAGCTCCTGGCCTCCAAGCGCTATGGGCGCTATCTGACCATCACCAAGGGGAACAAGGTACGCATCGATTACGGCAAGGTGCGGGAATGTGCCAAGTATGATGGAAAATGGGTGCTGGAAACCAATGATGATACGATCAGCCTGGAGGACGCCGCCTGCGGGTACAAGGGGTTGATGGTGATCGAGCGCTGTTTCCGTTCGCTCAAGTCCACCCAGATCAAACTGACGCCCATCTTTCACTGGACTTCTCAGCGCACCGAGGCCCATGTCCGGATCTGCGTGCTGGCCCTGTTGATCGAACGGGTGGCCGAGCATGCCTGTGGCACGTCTTGGGCACAGATCAGGGACACCTTGGAGACGCTGCAGGCTACCGAGTGCGTATTATGATGCAAAGTGGCCACCGAATATGATACAAGCCGGCCGGGGATTATGATTTAAACCGGCCACCGAATATGATCCAAACCGGCCACCTATTATGATGAAAGTGGCCACCCCTGAAGAGCCTGGACGACGCTGGATAAATAACATTCTGAGCCATGCTCCAACCTTGGTCAAAACGGCGAGGGATTGTGATGGCGAATGTGAGGTTATCCATGAGGAAGATCAAAGAAATATTGCGTCTGTGTCTGGGCAACGGGATCTCGGCCAGACAGGCCGCCCAGAGTTGCGGGATCGGCCGTGCCACGGTCAGTGACTACCTGGCGAGGGCTAAGAAGGCCGGGATCACCTGGCCCCTGCCGGAGGAACTGGAGGAAGCGGCACTTGAGAGCCGGCTGTTTCCCTCCAGCCTCACGGGACAAAAAAGGAATATGCCCCCTTTCGAGTACCTGTACAATGAGCTCAAGAAGAAACATACCACCCTGCTGCTCCTCTGGCTTGAATACCGGGAGAACAATCCGGATGGCTACCAGTACAGCCAGTTCTGCGTACGGTACCGGGCCTGGGTTAAAACCCTGGAGGTCTCTCTAAGACAGGATTACAAGGCAGGGGAGAAGCTCTTCGTCGACTTCGCCGGCGACACGATCCCCGTCCACGACCAGGCCACCGGCACTGTTACGCCGGCCTATCTCTTCGTCGCGACCATGGGAGCGAGCAACTATACGTATGCCCAGGCCGTGCCGTCCCAAGACCTGTTTGTCTGGATCAGCCTGCATATCAATGCCTTCCAGTTCTTGGGGGCCGTGCCCATGATCACGGTCCCGGACAACCTGAAGGCTGGCGTAAGCCGTCCCTGCCGATACGAACCGGACCTCAACCCCACATACCAGGATATGGCCTCCCATTACGGCACCACCATCATACCCGCGCGGGTGGCCAAACCGAAAGACAAAGCCAAGGTGGAATCAGCCGTGCTCATCGCCGAACGCTGGATCATCGCTTCGTTAAGGAACCACACCTTCTTCAGCATTGAGGAGTTGAACAAGGCCATCCGTGAAAAACTCGTCGAAATGAACGGCCGTAACTTGCAGAAGATGAAGGTATCAAGAAAAGAGCTCTTTGAGAGCATCGATAAGCCGGCCATGAAGCCTTTACCGGAGCGAAGATACGAGTACGCCGAGTGGGAAAAACCACGGGTCAACATCGACTACCATGTCGAGGTTAGGCGCCATTACTACAGCGTGCCGTATCAGCTCAAGGGCGAACACGTCGATGCACGCATCACCGCAAGAACCGTAGAACTATTCTTCAAGGGAAAAAGAGTAGCCGCCCACGTGCGGGGTTATGCGCCCTTCAAGCACAGCACCCTGACCGAACACATGCCGGAATCCCACCGCCGGTATCTTGA
>JAKQBR010000030.1 GCA_029574005.1 Deltaproteobacteria bacterium
AACCACCCCAAACGCATGGTACAATAAACTCGTAGTCGACATACCTCTGTTCCTTTCTGCTTCCTTCGCTAAGAATCAGATCGAACATGTATGTCCTCTACCTCCTTCTTGCAAGTACGCTTCCGCAGGATGAACCAAAAATCAAACGAGCCCGGCACCCAACGCATACTCAAGGACATTCATCCCCTACGGGACAGAGCGACCTCCGCGTGATGGCGTGTGGTTGATCTAACCGAGTCCGATCGTCAGTGCTCCAGCTCCCAGGCGTGCTTGTGCTCCATGATGACCTGGAACTGGTGCCGCATGTCCGCGATCTCGCGGCCCCAGAAGACCTCGCCGCCCCAGTCGGGGTGATTCTTCTGGAACTCGTAGTCGTCCACCTGGCGCGCGCACCAGGCCAGGTAATAGATGATGCGCATGAAGCGCAGGCCCTCGATCAGGCGCAGGCTCAGGTAATCGAATTCCCGGAACTCCTCGTAGCCCTCCAGGATCAGGTCCATCTCGCGCCGGGCGCGGGAGTAGTGGTCGGGCAGCATGAGCCACAGGTCGTGCACGGGCGGGCCCACCATCATGTCGTCAAAGTCGATCACCATGATGCCTTCGCCGGGCCGGTCGATCAGGTTGCCGCGGTGGCAGTCGCCATGGATGCGGGAGAGTTGGACGCCCTCATAGAGCGCGGTGATAACCTCAAGGATTGCACTCGTGGTCTCGCGGAAAGGCGCCCGGAAGTCCGGGTGCACGAAGCCGCCGTCTTCCAGCAGCCTGATGTCCTGGGCCGTGGATTCCCGGGGGTGGAGCCTGATGCGTTCAGGCGCCTCCTTGCGGGCCCCGGCGGCGTGGATGCGGCCGATGACCATGCCGACCCGGCGCCAGTCATCGTCCTCTTTGACCTCGAACTCGCGGCCCATGCGCTTGGGGAACACCGCGAAGAGGATGTCGTGAGTCTGCGCCAGGGTGGCGCCATCATGCAAGGGGAGCGGCGCGATGACCGGGATCTCGTCTGCCACGCAGTCGGCGATGAAGGCGTGCTCGGCTTCGATGGCCTCTTGGCTCCAGCGTCCCGGGCGGTAGAACTTGGCGATCAGGCGCGTCCCATCCATGGCCTGCAGCTCGTAGACGCGGTTGATGTAGCTCGGCAGCGGCAGGATCAGGCCGGTCATGCGTTTGCCGATAGCCTTTTCCACGGCCGAGATCACGATGTCCGGGGTGAGGTCGGCAAATACATTCAAGGTCTGCACGTCAGTTCAGCTCCCGCGTGGTCTTGAACACGATGTCGGGCCACTCTTTCTGTACATAGGTGAGCATCCACTTGCTGGGCGCCAGGTAGGTCATGTGGCCCTCGGCGTCCTCGGCCATGTTGTGCTGGTAGCGCCGCTCGAAATCGGCGAGCTTCTGCTTGTCGCCGCTTTCCACCCAGCGGGCCGTTTCGCACTCGATGGCCTCATAGGTGGCCTCCACCCCGTACTCGGCCTTGAGCCGGGCCATGGTGACCTCGAACTGTAGGGCGCCCACCGCGCCCATGATATAGTCATTGCCCATGAGGGGCCTAAAGATCTGGATAGCGCCCTCCTCGGCCAGCTGGAGCAGGCCCTTCTGGAGCTGCTTGCTTTTCAAGGGGTCCTTGAGCATCACGCGCCGGAAGTGCTCGGGCGCGAAATGCGGGATGCCCGTGAACTTAAGCGGCTCCTTGTCGGTGAAGGTGTCGCCCACCTTGATGGTGCCGTGGTTGTGGATGCCGATGATGTCGCCCGGAAAGGCCTCTTCCACGTTGGTGCGGTCCTGGGCCATGAAGATGGTGGCGTTGGCAAAGGTCACTTCCTTGCCGATGCGGTGGTGCATCACGCGCATGCCGCGCGTGAAGCGGCCCGAGCAGATGCGCAGAAATGCGATGCGATCGCGGTGGGCAGGGTCCATATTGGCCTGGATCTTAAAGACAAAGCCGCTGAAATCTTCCTCGTCAGGCGCCACCATGCGCGTCACGGCCTGGCGCGGGCGCGGGGATGGGGCCATTTCGACGAAGGTATCCAGGAGTTCGCGCACCCCGAAGTTGTTGATGGCCGATCCGAAGAAGACCGGTGACTGGTTGCCCCGCAAGTAATGCCCCAGGTCCAGGGAGGGAATCGCATGCGTGATCAGCTCCACGTCCTCGCGCAGCTTCTCGGCCTGGCTGCCTAAGAGCTCGTCCAGTTGCGGGTCGGAGAGGTCCCTGATTACGATCAGGTCCGTGGCGCGCTTCTCGCCGCCGGGCGTGAAGAGGTTGAGCTCCTTGCGGTACAGGTTATAGACGCCCTTGAAACCCTTGCCCATGCCGATGGGCCAGGTCATGGGCACGCACTCGATCTGCAGCTTGTCCTCGATGTCGGCCATGATGTCCAGGGGCGGCAGACCGTCGCGGTCGAGCTTGTTGATGAAGGTCATGATGGGCGTGTTGCGCATGCGGCAGACCTCCATGAGCTTCTCGGTCTGCGGCTCCACGCCCTTGGCGCTGTCGATCACCATGAGCGCGCTGTCCACGGCCGTGAGCACCCGGTAGGTGTCCTCGGAGAAGTCCTGGTGGCCGGGGGTGTCGAGCAGGTTGATCTCGTAGTCGCGGTAGTTGAATTTCATGACCGAGGTCGTGACCGAGATGCCGCGTTCCTTTTCGATGGCCATCCAGTCGCTGGTGGCGTGCCGGCTGGCCTTGCGCGACTTGACCGCGCCGGCCAGCTGGATGGCCCCGCCGAATAAGAGGAGCTTCTCGGTCAGGGTGGTCTTGCCCGCGTCCGGATGGCTGATGATGCCGAAGGTCCGGCGGCGCTCTATCTCTTTAAGGATCTGTTTGCTCATGGCCTGTCCTGTAAGCTGTAATATTGCCTTGCGAGAGGCTTTCTAGCAAGCGCTGCGCATATTGTAAAGGGCAAAAAAGGCTGCAAAAAGGCTATTGGATCACGGTACGGCTCGGATGACGGGCGGGTTCTTTGCCAGGGCGGCGGGTATGATGGCCGAAAGCGTGCTTTTCAGCTTTTCAGCGGCAGGATCACCGAGCACCTGTTTCGTCATGATCACCGCGGCGTAGTTGGATTTGTAATTGATCCAGGGTATCCAGCCATACACGCCGGCGCTGGAAACCTGGGAGGCGACCTCACCGGGGTCCGTGTCGGTCGAGTCGATCCATACGCCCAGCCCATAGTGATAGGTCTTGCCCATCAGGGCATAGGGGCTGAAAAGGATCGATGTCGTATCCAGGAACTGATCGGTGCGCTGCTCGTCCAGGATGGTTTCGGAGAGCAGCCGGGTCGTGCCGTTCAGGCCTGAGCGCAGCTGCAGCAGCATGAATTGCATGTACTCCTGCCCGGTCATTACCAAACCGTAGGCCGGGTCCGGGTTGGTGGCGCTGTACTCATAGACCGACCGGGAAGACCAGCCTAGGGGTGAACGCAACTGCTCGCTGTAGATCTGTGCCCAGGTCTTGCCGGTCTTGACCTCGGCATAGCGCGCCGCGATCCGGAAGTGGGTGCTGCCGTAGAAGAAGTAGCTGCCGGGCGTGCGCGTGGTTGCGGCGTCGTGCTGCGTCTCGTAGATGCGATGCACGGCCTCTTCCAGGCTGATACTGGTCAGGTCGGAGCGCTTGAGGAGATTCACGTCTTCACCGGAGATCCCCGACGTCATGCTGAGGAGGCGTCGCAGGGTGATGTCCCCCATATCCCCGGACCAGGGTTTGCCGTCGCGGTCTTTGAGCACGCGCGACATCTTTTCATCCAGGGACAACACGCCCTGATCGACTAGACGCAGGAGCACGGTGGCCGATACCCATTTGGCGGCGGACATGATCTCGACAGGCGCTGAGTTCGAAAAGCCTTTACAGGAATGGGAATACACAACACCTTTGGGGGTGGCGATTTCCACGGTCAGGCCGTCGGAGAAATCATCGGCCTGGGCATCGATGGCCGCCGTCACGTCCTTAAAGGCATCGCCGCTATACACCGGTGTGTCCTGGTCTGTATCGGATGGGTTGCCGCCAGGGTCGGATGGGCCTTCGTCAGGATCGGTCGAGCCGTCGTCCTGGTTTGCTTCATCCTGGGTTGAGGACTCACTCTCCGGCACGATGCTCGTGGTATGCGATGATGAGCCGCTGCAGGCGCCGCTCAGGCAGGTTAAGGCGCAGAGCAGGGCAACGAGAAGCAGTCTCCTTATTCGGATGGCATTTCCTTGCGGCGGCACGGTCTCCTCCTCGATGCCATGACAAGCCTGGCATACAAATACTATGTCTATTGCGTTCACATGCAATTTTGGGACAAGCAGCCGCCATAAGGAAAAACAGATGGTTATGTCTTGATACGGCCGCCGCAAGGTGATTTTTTTACCCTTCGGAAGGCAAATTATTGCCTTTGCATCTGATGCGTTACAGTATCTTTTTTCTGTTCGACGCCTTCATCCCGACCGCCGCCAAGGGTTTCGATGATGACCGCGACGCCGCACATAATCAATGAAAACGGGACGCTCCAGGATTATTCAGCTTAAAGGAAAATATCCTTTATCTTTGGCCTGATTTTGAGTATAAATAAAGATTATCACACGCGAGGAGGTTATTTATGGCACGAGATGTGTACGTATTCAATCCTGGTCCTGCGGTATTACCGGAACCGGTGCTTGAGAGCACCAGTAAGGCGGTGCTCAACTTTGCAGGCACGGGTATGTCTATAATGGAGGTTTCCCATCGATCAAAACAGTTCGAGGAGCTCCTGAACAACACCATCGCGCTGATCAGGAAGATCATGGGCGTTCCGGATAACTACAAGATCCTGTTCTTGGGCGGCGGCGCCAGCCTCCAGTTCTCCATGGTCCCCATGAACCTCCTGGCCCCCGGACAGACGGCCGACTATATCGACACCGGCAACTTTTCCGCCAACGCCATCAAGCAGGCCAAGAAGGTGGGCACGGTCAATGTGGCGGCCTCGACCAAGGACGTCAAGTACGTGAGGCTGCCCAAGCCTGAAGAGATCAAGCTCACCCCGGGCGCGGCCTATTGCCACATCACCACCAACAACACCATCGAGGGCTCGCAGTGGCCCGCGCCGCCCGACACGAAGGGCTCGGTCCTGATCGCCGACATGTCCTCCGACATCCTTTCCCGGCCGATCAATGTAGCCGATTATGGGTTGATTTACGCCGGGGCGCAGAAGAA
>JAKQBR010000041.1 GCA_029574005.1 Deltaproteobacteria bacterium
CGCCGTCCTCCTCGCTGGTGTCGAGGATGATCTGCGTGCCGAGGCAGATCCCCATGAAGGGCGTGCCACGCCCGATGACGGCATGGATGGCCGCGTCAAGGCCATGGGAGCGGATGGTCTCCATGGCCCGTCCGGCCGCGCCCACGCCGGGGAAGATGACCCGCTCGGCCGCCAGGATCTCGGATGCGACACCGGTGATGCGGCACGCCAGTCCCAGATGATTCAGCGCCCGCTCCACACTCTTGAGGTTGCCGGCTTGATAATCGATGATCGCGATCATGCCCGTAGTGGTTGCATCAATTCGTTTCCGGCGTCAACCCGGAAAATCGCCCCCGTTTTGCGGCAGGGTTCTATATGAGGGTGATGAGGTCGGGAGTGCCGTGCCCCAGATACGCATGCAGGCTGTCCAGGGCCTTGAACAGCTCCTCTCTCGGCGGGGTCAGGAGCGACACCCTGATGTGGTGCGCCCAGACGGCGCCATAGATATCGCCCGGCATGATCTTGATGCCCTGACGTTTGAGGTTTTCGGCGTGCAGCCGGCCCGGCGAACCGGTATCGAGCCACAGGCAGGCCCCGCCGCCCTGCCAGACGCCATGCGCGCGCAGACGTTCCCAGCGTCTTTCAAGCTCGGCCTTAAGACGCAGGACGTGGCGGGCCAGGTCCCCGGAGGCGAGCATCTCGAAGAACATGCGTTGCAGGATGCCTGACAAGGAGAGGTCGTTGATCTCCTTGAGCTGGAGGAAGCGCTTCTCCAGGGCCGCCGGCATGACGCACAGGCCCAGGCGCAGTCCCGGACCCAGGATATTGGAGAGACTCTTGACATAGACCACCCGGTCGCGGGTGTCCCGCGCCTTTAAGGGCACGGCCCCCACGATATCCGAAAGCGGATCGTCCTCCAGGATGAAAAAGTCTCGACGGCCGGCCAGTTCGACGAGCGCCGAGCGCACCTCGTCGGCCATGTTCGCCCCGGTGGGGATATGCGCCTGCGGCATGGTATAGAACAACCTCGTACCCGGCCGCTGCAAGGGCCCCAGGTCTTTCGCCCGACGCGGGCATGGCATGCTTATCACCTGGGCACCCAAAGACTCGAAGATGCGCCGTGCGCCGATATACCCCGGCTCCTCCACCACGACCCGGTCGCCGGGCTTGAGCAGGGTGAGTCCGGTCAGGAACAGGGCCTGCTGCGCGCCGCCGGTGATGATGGGCATCCCCTCCACGCCCTGTGAGCCGAGCCATTCCTGCGCCGCGCGGCGCAGCGGCCCATAGCCCTCAGGCGGGTCATACGCCAGCAGACCATCCATCGAGGCCTTCAGATAGCCCTCCACCCATGCCAGCATGGCCTCAGGCGGCCGGATGGACGACATATCGACCGGTCCCTGAGCCCAAGCCCCGGCCACATACGTGCCGGCGCCCTGCCTCAGGGTGATGATCCCCTGGCGGCCCAGGTGTTGGTACACATTGCGGGCCGTAACGAGGCTGATGCGCTCCTGGCGCGCGAACTCGCGCAGCCCGGGCAACCTGTCGCCGGGTTGATGGTGGATCATGATACGCTCGGCCAGCCTTTCGGCGATCTCCTTGTAGCGCATGGGCCCTCTTGACAGGGATTATATAATATGAAACAGTGTCATACTAGTGTTATAATTGTTATATAACAATATGAGGTACTGATGATGGAACCGAGCGAGCGCACACTGGTCAATCGCGGGCTGGCCCGCATGCTCAAGGGCGGGGTTATCATGGATGTCACCACGGTCGAGCAGGCGAAAATCGCCGAGCAGGCGGGCGCGGTGGCGGTCATGGCCCTGGAGCGGGTGCCGGCCGATATCCGTGCCGCAGGCGGGGTAGCGCGCATGAGCGATCCGTCCATGATCAAGGCCATCCAGGCCGGCGTCAGCATCCCGGTCATGGCCAAGGCCAGGATCGGGCACTTCGTGGAGGCCCAGGTCCTTGAGGCCCTTCAGATCGACTATATCGATGAGAGCGAGGTCCTCACCCCGGCCGACGAGTGCCACCATATCGACAAGCATGCCTTCAAGGTGCCCTTTGTCTGCGGCTGCCGCGACCTGGGCGAGGCCCTGCGGCGCATCGCCGAAGGCGCCAGCATGGTGCGCACCAAGGGCGAAGCCGGCACGGGCAACGTGGTCGAGGCCGTGCGCCACATGCGCACCCTGATGCAGCAGATCCGGCGCGTGGCCGGCATGGCCGAGGAAGAGCTGGCGGCCTATGCCAAGGAGATCGGCGCCCCGCTGGAGCTGCTCAAGTCCGTGCACAGGGACAATGGCCTGCCGGTGGTCAATTTCGCGGCCGGAGGCATTGCCACGCCCGCTGACGCGGCCCTCATGATGCAGCTGGGCGCCGATGGCGTCTTCGTGGGTTCCGGCATATTCAAGTCCGCTAGCCCTGAGCGCATGGCGGCCGCGATCGTCGAGGCCGTGGCCCACTATGAGGACGCCTTCCTCATCGCCCGGGTGAGCGAGGGCCTGGGCCCGGCCATGCCCGGGATAGAAACCGCATCCATCCCGGTCGGTCAGGCGCTGGCCGAACGGGGATGGTGACCATCGGCATCCTGGGCCTGCAGGGCGGGGTACGTGAACATGCCCTGGCCCTCGCAGCGTGCGGTGCTTCGGTCCGGGTGGTGAAATCCCCCGCCGATACGAGCGCCATGGACGGCCTGATCCTGCCGGGCGGCGAAAGCACCGCCATCAGCAGGCTGACACGCCTGGCGGGTCTTGAGGCGCCGCTCAGGCGTCTCATCGAGCGCGGCCTGCCGGTATGGGGCACCTGCGCCGGCGCGATCATGCTCGGCCTTGGCGGCACCTTCGGCTGCCTGGAGGCCGAGATCGTCCGCAATGCCTATGGCCCCCAACTCCACAGCACGATCGCGCATGGGGATTTCATACACCGCACGATACCGATGGTCTTCATCCGCGCGCCGAGGATCGCCAGGGCCGGCTCGAAAACCGTGGTCCTCGGACGCCTGGGTGAGGAGATCGTCGCCCTCAGGGAAGGGGCCATCCTCGCGACCACCTTTCACCCCGAGCTGAGCCGTGACCTTACCGTGACGCGCTATTTCCTTGACATGGCGCGGGAAGGCGCCCGGCGCTTTTACGCTTGACGAAAAAAATGATTTTATATAGCCTCCCATTTTCTGGAGGCATATGGAGCGCAGAGAGGCCTGGATAGCACTGGATCTCATCGAGCATATCGGTCCGCGGACCGTCACCAAGCTCCTTGAGATCTTTGCGGACCCCTTAGCCGTCCTGAATGCCGGAACGCGCACCTTGAACAACCTTCCATTCCTCACCGCCCAGCAGCGCGCGGCATTATGTGCCGGCGCGGATGCGGCGGCACTCAAGGAGGCCGTGGACCGGCTCGCAAGCATCGGGGCCGACTGGGTGTGCCGCGACGAAGACGGCTACCCGGCCCTGCTCAAGGAAATCCACGATCCGCCGAGTGTACTCTATGTGCGCGGCAACCTCCATGACATCGATCCGTCCGTGGCCGTGGTGGGGACCAGGTCCCCCTCGCACTACGGGGGCGAGGTGGCCTTCTCGTTGTCCCGCGACCTGAGCCTGCGCGGGGTGAGCATCGTCTCCGGACTGGCGCGCGGCATCGACACCTATGCCCACCGCGGGGCCATGAAAGGCCTGGGGAAGACCGTGGCGGTGCTGGGCTCGGGCATCGATTGCGTCTATCCGCCGGAAAACCTCGCGCTGGCCGAGGAGATCTGCTCGCACGGCGCCGTGGTATCCGAGTTCCCGCCCGGTACCGGCCCACGGCCCGATCACTTCCCCCGCCGCAACCGCATCATCACGGGGTTGTCCGCCGGGGTCGTCATCGTGGAGGCCACGCTGCGTTCGGGCGCCATGATCACGGCCCGCCACGCCCTGGATCAGGGACGCTTGTGCATGGCCGTGCCCGGCGCGATCACCAATCCGCGCTCAAGAGGCCCGCATGAGCTCCTGCGCCAGGGCGCGACCCTGGTGGAACAGGCCGATGATGTCCTGATGGAGATCGCCCCCCAGCTGCAAGGCACCCTCACGGCCGAAACCCCGGAAGACGAACACGGCATCATCTCGCTGGTGGCCGGTGAAGCGCTCGGCATCGAAGAGATCGCGAGCGCCTTGAAAACCGACATCAGCGAGACCACGCGCATGCTCACGGCGCTGGAGCTCAAGGGTGTCATCGAGCGCGTGGCGGGCAACCGTTTCACACGAAGGAGACTGCATGGGTAAGTCACTGGTGATCGTTGAGTCACCCACCAAGGCGCGCACCATCAAGCGTTTTCTGGGCAAGGGCTTCGATGTGGAGGCCACCATGGGCCACATCAAGGACCTGCCAAAGACCTCGCTGGGGGTCGAGATCGAAAAGGGCTTCACGCCCAACTACAAGATCAAGCCCGAGAAACGCGACCTGGTTAAAAAGCTCAAGCAAGCGGCGCAGAACGCCAAGACCATCTACCTTGCCAGCGACCCTGACCGCGAGGGCGAGGCCATTGCCTGGCACGTGGCCGAGGAACTGAGAACGCCGGAGGTGAAAATCGGCCGCATCACCTTCCACGAGATCACGCAAAAGGCCATCGACGAGGCCCTTGCCCACCCCAAGGAGCTCGACAAGCCGCTCTACGACGCCCAGATGGCCCGGCGCTCCATGGACCGCATCGTGGGCTACACCATGAGCCCGCTCTTGTGGCGCAAGGTCAAGCGCGGACTTTCCGGCGGCCGCGTGCAGTCCGTGGCGGTAAGGCTCATCTGCGAACGCCAGGACCAGATCGAGGCCTTCAAACCGGCGGAATACTGGACGATCGAGGTCACGCTCACCACCCCTGACGGGCAGACCATCCTGGCCAAGGTGGTGGATCCCAAGGAGATCCCCGACGAGGCCGCCGCACTTGCCGTCGCCGAAAAGATCAGGAACGCACCCGAGCTCACCATCAGCGAGTTCAAGAAAAAGGCCCGCAACCGGCATCCCCTGCCGCCCTTCATCACCTCGACCCTGCAGCAGGAGGCCTCGCGCCGGCTCAAGTTCACGGCCAAGAAGACCATGCTCATCGCCCAGCAGCTCTATGAAGGCCTGCCCATCGGCAAGGGCGAGGAGCTCTCGGGCCTTATCACCTACATGCGCACGGATTCGCCGGTCGTATCCAAGGACGCCATCGCCCAGGTGCGTGAATTCATACCCGCGCATTTCGGAAAGCAGTACCTGCCCGAAAAGCCCATGCACTACAAGGCCAAGAAGAGCGCCCAGGAGGCGCACGAGGCCATCCGGCCCTCGAGCGTGGAAAACACGCCGGAGGCCTTGAAGGCCTACCTGAACAAGGACCAGGCGGCCCTGTACGATCTGATCTGGAAACGCTTCCTCGCCTCCCAGATGAAGAGCGCCGTCTTCGACCAGACCGTCATCGACATCAAGGCCGGAGACATCGGCATCCGCGCCACGGGCTCGATGCTGACCTTCGACGGTTTCCTGAAGGCCTACGACGTGCAGGACGAAAACGACACCCTACTGCCGGACAACCTCAAGCAGGGCGATGTCCTGAAGCTCGAGGGCATCAATCCGGAGCAGCACTTCACCCAGCCGCCGCCGCGCTACAATGAAGCCAGCCTCATCAAAGAGCTCGAAGACAAGGGCATCGGCCGACCGAGCACCTACGCCCCGATCATCTCCACCATCCAGGAGCGAGGGTATGTCAAGCTGGAAGGCGGCTCGTTCACGCCCACCGAGCTGGGACGCGACGTCAACCGCCTGCTGGTCAAGCACTACCCCAACATCCTTGACGTGGGTTTCACCGCCAGGATGGAAAACGGCCTGGACGAGGTCGAGGAGGGCAAGTCCGGCTACCGGGAGGCCATGCAGGAATTCTACGCCACCTACCAGAAAGAGCACGAGGCCGCGCTCAAGGATATGCAGAATATCAAGATGGAGCAGCGCCCCTCCGGCATCACCTGCGAACGTTGCGGCCGCGACCTGCTCATCAAGCTCGGCAAGAACGGCTATTTCCTCGGCTGCGCCGGATATCCCGAGTGCACCAATACCAAGGAGTTCACCCGTGACGAGTCCGGCCGCATTCAGGTCAAGGAATCAAACGAGCCCACCGAGACCGATGCCGTGTGCGACAAATGCGGCTCCCCCATGGTGGTCAAGCGCGGGCGTTTCAGCGCGTTCCTGGCCTGCAGCCGCTACCCGGAATGCAAGTCCACACGGCCGCTCAAAGAACCGCAGAAGATCGACAAGAAGTGCGACAAGTGCGGCTCCCCCATGGTGCTCAAACGCGGGCGGTTCGGTCCGTTCCTGGCCTGCGGCAATTACCCCGCGTGCAAGAACATCATGCCCGTGACCACCGGGCTCAAGTGCCCCATGCCGGGATGTACGGGAGAGATCAAGCAGCAGCAGTCAAAGAAGGGCAAGACCTTCTATACCTGCACCGTGAAGGAGTGCAAGTTCACCTCCTGGACCAAGCCGGTCGAGAAGAAGTGCCCGCAGTGCTCCGCGGACTTCCTGGTCAAGAAGGGCAAGCAAAACGCCTGCCCCAACCCCGATTGCGGCTATAGCGAAGATGCCTGAGGCAGTCCACGTCATCGGCGCGGGCCTGGCCGGGGTTGAAGCGGCCAATCTCCTCAGCCGGTGCGGTGTGGAGGTGCACCTCTTTGAAATGCGCCCGGTGCGCATGACACCGGCGCACACCACCGATCAACTGGCCGAGCTGGTTTGCAGCAACTCGCTCAAAGGCACCGATCCGCTCACGGCCCACGGCCTGCTGAAAAGGGAGCTCAGCCAGCTGAACTCGTTGGTGCTGCAGAGCGCCTTGCTGACGCGCGTTCCGGCCGGCAAGGCCCTGGCCGTGGACCGGGAGGCCTTTGCCGCGCGCATTACCGCGGAGATCTGCGCACAGGCGCGCATCCACCTGGTGCGCAGGGAAGTCACGCGGATCGACCTGTCCGTCCCGACGATCATCGCCACGGGACCGCTCACCTCAGATGCGCTCGCCGGCGCGATCGCCGAGATCACCGGACAAAAGGGCCTTTCCTTTTATGACGCCATCGCACCCATCGTTGACAGCCAGAGCATCGACTACGACAAGGCCTTCTTCGGTTCGCGCTGGGCGCCGGATGACACCGATTACCTCAATTGCCCTCTCGATCGAGATGAATACAGCGCCTTCGTGAAAGCCCTTCTGGCGGCCGATACCGTGACCCCGCACGCCTTTGAGGACGCGCGCTTCTTCGAGGGTTGCCTCCCGATCGAGATCATGGCCGCACGCGGCCCTGAGAGCCTGCGTTTCGGACCGATGCGTCCGGTCGGGCTCTGCGACCCGCGCACGGGCAGACGCCCGCACGCCGTCGTGCAGTTGCGGCGCGAAAATCTCAAAGGCGACGCCTTCAATCTCGTAGGTTTCCAGTCCAGGCTTACCCAGGGGGAGCAGCTCAAGGTACTGCGCCTCATCCCGGCGCTGGCGCAGGCCCGTTTCTTGCGCTACGGTTCGATCCACCGCAACACCTTCATCGATGCCCCGCGCGTGCTCTCGCCGGACTTGAGCCTTACCTCTCACCGCAACATCGTCATAGCCGGACAGCTCTCCGGGGTTGAGGGCTACATGGAGTCCACCGCCATGGGGATCATGGCCGCCTATTCCATCCTGGCCTATCTGCGCGGCAGACCATTCCTCCCGCCTCCGCCCGAGACGGCCGTCGGGGCGCTCATGCATTACATCACGGACACCACCGCGGGTGCATTTCAGCCCATGAACATTAATTTTGGTATCTTTCCCAGTCCTGACGTGGCCAAAAAACTCAAACGACAGACGCTGCTGCAAAGGGAAGCCTTGGCCTTCTCGGATTGGCTGGGCACGCTGAATTACCGAGCGCTGATGGAATAGTGCTCACAAATCAATAACGATAAAGGGAGGGCGGACCTCGGTCCGCCCTCGTATACTGTTATGCCTTGGTTACGTTGGCTGCCTGAGGTCCCTTGGGGCCCTGGACGATATC
>JAKQBR010000050.1 GCA_029574005.1 Deltaproteobacteria bacterium
AGGTAGAGGACATACATGTTCGATCTGATTCTTAGCGAAGGAAGCAGAAAGGAACAGAGGTATGTCGACTACGAGTTTATTGTACCATGCGTTTGGGGTGGTTGGATACCACCATGTGAAGAGTGAGTATACAGGGGGAGCGGTGCGGTTGAGGTTTGAGGACAATCGAGTGTTTCGCTGCACCCATTGTGGGTCGAGTGACGTAATCAAGCGGGGCACGAACCTGCGGCGATTTAGGGCCGTACCGATTGGAAGAAAACCGGTATTCATTGAGGTGCCGATACAGAGGGTTGGCTGTGTTAGCTGTGGCAACGTCCGCCCGGTTGAGACCGGTTTTGCCGATGAACGACGGACAGACACGCGGGCTTTTGAGCGCTTCGTGCCGGAGCTGTCAAAAAGCATGACCATTTCTGATGTTGCCCGGCATCTGGGGGTAAGTTGGGACACGGTCAAAGACATTCAGAAGAGGAACCTTGAGCGCAGGTATGCGCACATCAGCCTGAAGGACGTGCAACTGATTGCTATCGATGAGATATCGATCGGGAAAGGGCACCGATATATGACCATCGTGCTTGATCTGAAGACCGGTGCCATCGTTTTTGTAGGAGAAGGCAGGGGGTCGAAATCGCTTGATCCCTTCTGGGAGAAGCTGAGGCATTCGAAAGCCAGGATCAAGGCCGTTGCCATGGATATGTCTCCGGCCTATGCCCTGGCCGTCCATAAGCATCTTCCGAAAAGTGTCATCGTCTTCGATCATTTTCCCATCATCAAGATGTTCAATGAGCAGCTTTCCGAACTGAGGAGGGCGCTTCAGAATCAAGTGGAAAGCGGGTCATCAAGGGTAGGCGCTGGCTTCTTCTCAAGGCATCGGAGAACTTGTCATCACGGCACAAAGAAAAACTCGAAGAAGCGCTGAGTCTCAACCAACCCCCTCGCCATGGCCTATTACTTGAAAGAGGATCTCAGGCAGCTCCGGTATCAACGGGATAAACAAACTGCCGCCCTGTTCTTGGATGACTGGATAGCAAGGGCGAGAGTCTCCGGCATCCGCATGCTCCACGAATTCGCGAAGATGCTCGCCCTGCATCGTTTTGGCATCCTTGCCTGGTATGACTTCCCCATATCAACCGGCCCCTTAGAGGGCACCAACAATAAAATCAGAACGCTTCAGAAAAAGGGCTTACGGCTTCCGGGATAATGACTTCTTCAAACTCAAACCCTATGCCCTCCATGAGTCTAAATATGCCCTCCTCGGCTAAAAGTACGCTTAAACCGGATGAACCTTATTTCCTGAACAGAGCTACACGTTATGCCCGCATATATAGAGTGGCAATCTTGGCACGGTAGCATCAGATTATTGGCATTTCAAAAACCGCATATCCCTTGAGGACATCGAAACTTGAGCAGGAATACATGCATCAGGAGCATATCTCAGCCCTCGATATAGATTTTCAGAATCCACGTCTATATCAAAACTGTTAACCCAGACGATATCACGGAATATAATCTCGACGTATCCATTTAGGCCTTGAACCATGCCCGCCGGTATTGGTATCAAGGTTCCATGGTCCGGAACGGATGAAAAGGGGCTTGGCATGAAATACGATTCCATTCTCTTGGAACACGGCGGCGGCGGGCTCTTGTCGCATAATCTGGTGGTGGAAAAATTCCTGCCGCTCTTCAAGAATCAGTTTCTGGAGCAGTTGGGCGACGGAGCGGTCTTTGATGTCAGCGGCGCCAGGCTGTGCTTCTCGACCGATTCCTATGTGGTGAATCCCGTCTTTTTCCCGGGCGGGGATATCGGGTCCCTGGCCGTGCACGGCACGGTCAACGACCTCGCCATGTGCGGCGGCAGGCCGCTCTTCTTAAGCGCCGGGTTCATCCTTGAAGAAGGGTTTCCCATGGCCGACTTGGAAAAGATCATCACCTCCATGGGGCAGGCCGCCGGCCAGGCCCGGGTGGCCATCGTCACCGGTGATACCAAGGTGGTCGCGCGCGGCGCGGCCGACGGTATTTTCATCAATACCGCGGGCATCGGCCTGATCGAGTATGCCGGAGCCATCGGGGTGGGGTCCATCCAGGCCGGGGATGTCGTGGTCTTAAGCGGCACCCTGGGCGACCACGGCGCGGCCATCATGAGCCGGCGCGAGGGCCTGGGGCTTTCCACCCCCCTTATTTCCGACTCCGCGCCGCTGAATGGCCTGGTGGAAGAGATCCTCAAGGCCAGCGCGCACATCCACTGCATGCGCGACGCCACGCGCGGCGGCCTGGGCGCCATCCTGGTCGAGATCGCCCAGCAGGCCGGATTCACCATTGAGATCCAGGAACAATCTATCCCGGTGCGGGAGGAGGTCAAGGGTGTCTGCGAGATCCTGGGCCTGGACCCGCTCTTCCTGGCCAATGAAGGCAAGATGGTGGCGTTCTGTCCTTCAGACCAGGCGGACACAGTCCTTTCCGCCATGCGGTCCCACCCGTACGGCAAGGACGCCACGGTTATCGGAACGGTCAAACCGGCACAAGGCAAGGGCCGCCTGATCATGCACACCCTGATCGGCGGGTCGCGCGAGGTGGATATGCCCACCGGCGAGCTGGTACCGCGCATCTGCTGAAAGGCATCGTTCGATCGCAAGCCTGGAAAGAAACCATCCAAGGCGTTTGGGTGGCCACTACCCTGTCTGCCGGGGCCTCTTCCCTGTGGAGAAAGGGCCGCTGCTCTCAAACAGCGCTCTGACACGGCAAGAGGTCCGGAAAGACAAGCGCTTTCGGCTACAAACTTGGCACGCGAGTTGCTAAATGGTAGGCGGATATGGAAAAGTCGCAGGTACGATCCGGAGGAAATGGCATGAAGAAGGTTTCGATACTTTTTATCATATGTATGCTGGTATTGAGCGGCAATGCTATTGCCGCCCCCCTTACGACAGATCATGCGGGCGTCTTTACGAACGCCGCCGGCAACACCGGCCAGCCTTTCGAGGGCTCCGCCGTACAAGGCCTTGCAGACAACGGACTCGCCCTGTATCTGGGCAATGATCGCGCAGCGCAGTGGACCGGCGGTTCACTGGGCGATGATGCCGCTCTGGATTCGATCGCGGCTCTGACGGATGATGCCCCTGCCGCCCCTGTCCCGGAACCGGCGTCACTCCTGCTGCTGGGTGTGGGCTTGCTCTCGGCCGGCTTCTTTGCAAGGAAGAAAAGACAGCAATAGCACAAGCACTGACCAGAGAATACGGTGCTATAAAAAGAGAAAAAACTTTCCGCAGGGAAAATATTTACCCTTCTACGCGTTCTGAGCGCACGAATAGTCTATCCCATGAAATCTCCCGGCCGCAACCGTGTCCTGGTGCGGCCGCATACCTCTCAGGCATGTGATGCTACAAGGCAATGATAGCGCGCATAGCAGAGCTGCTCAATCGCTGAGAGGGCATCGAAGGCCTCGCATAGTGTTCCGGGGCTGCTGGTAAAGGTCCCATGGCCGTGAACGATGGCGGCGTGGGTCTGTTCCATGGCCGCCGGCAATGTGTGCACCAGGCCGTGCCTGCCGGCCCCGACCTCGCCCGCCACCACCGGCACATCCGCGATAAAGCGTTTCTCGTCAAAGCCTAACGGCTCGCCGTGCATGGACATGATCACGGAGAAACGCGGATGTCCGTGCAGGATGGCCGTATCGCCCGTGCGCTCATACACACGCACATGCGCCAGCAGTTCGGAGGATGCCGTGAGTTCGCAGGTGGATGAGCCGTCTAAGGGCACGCGGTCGATATGGCCGGGCAGCTCGTCCAGCGATGAGCCGGTCTGTGAGATGTAGATGGTGCCGGCATCAAGGGACGAGATGTTGCCGAAGAAGGAATCCACCAGGCGCCGGTCCACGACGATCTTTCCGGCCTGGTCCAGGGACGCGAGGATGGCGTCTTCGCTCCTTGGAATATCCCGGGAAAGGGTATTCGCCCCCTCCAGCGGGCGGCACTTGTCCATGAGGGAGAAAAGCATATCCAGGCTTCGTGGCTCGGGTAGCGGTCCGAAACCGGTCAGGCCGTTCAGGCAATCTGCGAAGAACTTCACGAAGGTGGCGAAGCAGATCGAGCTGAAAGAGATGAAGGCCTGTTCCAGGCTTACCGACCCGGTGGTGACGATGCCGACGTCCTTGACGATGCAGCCTTTGCGCCGGTTAAGGGCGCGGGCGACCGCCGAGGCCTCCAGACACTCCACCAGAGGGATGTCGTGGATGAAGGTCAGGCTCTCGCAGTCGCAGGGGCAGATGAGGGACTGGTTGAGGCGTGAGAGTTCCTGGATGATCGACCATTGGACCTGGTTCGGTCGTGCAATGATGAGGCTGTTGATATTGAGCCGGCCGAAAAGCGCCGCAACCTCCTCGGGCACGCCCGTACTGTTGGTATAGATCTCGTCGTCCAGGCCGTAGAGCTCGACCGGGCCCTGGGTATCCACGAGCCCCTGGCCCACGAGCTTCGCGTGGTACTTGTGCACCTGGTCCATCATAGGCCCAGGTCCTCCAAACGCCGTTTGGTCGGCGCACCGTCCGGCTGACAACCGCGGATGCGGTAATAGCGCTGCAGGGCCTCGTCGAATGCCGTGCGGTCGATGGGCGCAATCACGATCCCGGCCCCGCTGCTGCCCGCCTCGGTGAAGAAGCGCTCGGGCAGGCGGTCGTCCTTGACGCAAAAGCCCCGCTGGGTGTTGATCCAGCGCTCCAGGGTATAGAGGCAGTCGCCGATGCGCATGAGGTCCTGGGTATCGTAGGCCAGTCCGGTCACGGCGGCAAAACCCTTGGCGTACTCTTCGAGCGAGGCCCCTAAGAAGGCGAACTTGCAGGCGCCGATGGAGTCCACCACCGCGTTTAAGTCCTCGGCGATCTTGATGATGCGCGCCTTGCCCGCGAACGTGAAGCGGTCGGTGGCCACCGGCTTGCGCAGGATCTCGTGGCTGATGGGATAGGCCCTCAGATGGCAGGCCCCGCGCGTCGAGGTGGCATAGGCCAGGGCCATGCCGTAGGCGCCGCGCGGGTCATAGGCCGGCATCTCCAGGGCCTTGACGCTCATGGATGTCCAGGGCTTCCCTAAGGCGGCCGCCAGCCTTGCCGAGCCCAAAGGCAGGAGCTCGTCCGTTCCTTCGGCGATTGCGGCGACCTTTTCGACCAGGGCTTGTCCCGTATAGCGTTCGCCGCGGATCTCGGCCAGGCAGGCGATCGTGGCCGCGGCCGTAATGGTGTCCATGCCGGCCGCGTTGCAGATGCGGTTGGCTTCGATGATGGCGGCCAGGTCGCTGTTCTCGTTCAAGGCCCCGAAATGCGAGAGGGTCTCGTACTCCGGGATTTCCTTAGCTCCCTTCTTCTTGCAGGCGATCGGGCAGCCATGGCAGGCATGGGAGCCGGGCTCCAGGCTCTGCTTGATCCGGGTGGCCGAGAAGCTGCTGCTGTCTTCGAAGAATGTGCGCCGGAAATTGGCGGTGGGCATCATGCGCCGCGCCGCGATCAGGTCCACCAGGGCGCCGGTGCCGTAGTTCCTGATACCTGCACGGCCCATGATGGCGGGCGCGGCATCGAACAGGCGCAAGATGTCCGTGCGGCTCTGCTCCTCGGCCCGGCTGTCGCATGCCTGGGTCGTGGAGCTGCCCTTGACGGCCAGGGCCCGCAGGTTCTTGGCGGCCATCACCCGCCCCAGGCCGCCACGGCCCGAGGAAAAGGTGGAGTCCACCATGATGCCGGCGTACAGGCATCCCTGAAAAGCGGCGCGGCCGACAGCCGCCACGCTGCCCCTGAACCCCTTGAAGCCGCTGAAGATATCTTCCAGACCGGCGTCCGCGGCGCAGGCGCTTTCCTCGAAGGTGACGGTCCCGTCTTCGATCCTGATCACCAGCTCACGCTCTGCCCGGCCCGTGATCACGATCGCATCGATGCCGGCGCGCTTGATCTCCCGCGCCAGGCCGCCGCCC